>CAJXGD010000056.1 GCA_913053845.1 uncultured bacterium
CTGCTTGACAGTCTGCGCCATATCGGCTATCATGCGGGTGATTCCAGTGGTCTTTGTTCAACCCATGAGACATATTCCCTGGTAAACTATGTTGATCTCGAGGAGAGGTGATCGTCATTCCGATCATTCAGTCGTCCCAGAAGCGCCTGCGCCAGAGTCAGAGACGCCATGAGCGCAATCTGCAGCGCAAGAAAAAGTTCAAGCAGCTCCTGCGCCAGATCCGGCGCCACAGCCTGGCCGGGCAGACGGCCGAGGCCCAGGAGCTCCTGCCCCAGTTGATGCAGGCGGTGGACAAGGCAGCCCGACATCACACCATCCATTCCAATCGTGCGGCCCGGATCAAATCTCGCCTGATGCGCCGACTGCAACGACCTCGGCCGTAGCAGCACGCACTCGACCACCCGGCTGCTAACTGTCCTGAGCAGTTGAGGCGGCCGAAGCGATGGAATCACTCACGGGGCAAAAACGATGGCAGTTGGCCAGACCGGCCCCTGCCCAGGTGGAACGGCTGAGGTCCCAACTGGGCTGCTCGCCCACCTTCGCCTGCCTGCTGGCCCTGCGCGCCGCCGACCGGGATCCAGACCTTTTTCTGCATAATGACCTGGGCAGCCTGGGTTCACCCTGGCAACTGAAGGGGATGGCCGAGGCGACCCAGCGGATAGTCCAAGCCCTGCAAGCGGGTGAGCGCATCTTCATCCACGGCGACTTCGACGTGGATGGCCTAACCAGCTCGGCCATGCTCTATAGGGCCTTGCGCGCTTTGGGTGGCCGGACGATCAAGGTGGAGATCGAGGACCGCCGGCGCGGCCACGGCCTGAACCAGGTGATAGCCGAGCGCATCGCTGCCGAAGGCTTCCAGCTTTTGATCACCACCGACTGCGGTTCCTCCGATGTCAAGCCGATTCGTCGCTTGCAACAGGCTGGGGTGGAGGTGATCGTCACCGATCATCACCGGACGCCGGAGGTGCTGCCTGCGGCGGTGGCTCTGATCAACCCCCAGCAACCGGGCTGCTCCTCGCCGCCCAGCCGCTTGGCCGGGGTGGGGGTGGCCTATCAGTTGGTCCGGGCGCTCTATGAGCGACTGGGCCGCACGGCGGAGCTGGGCGAGCGCTACCTCGACCTGGTGATGTTCGGCACCGTGGCCGATCTGGTGCCGTTGGTGCAGGAGAGCCAGGCGGAGAACAAGATCTTGGTGGCCAACGGCTTACGGCTGCTGGCGCGGGGCGAGGGTAGCTTGGGGTTGCGGGTGCTGCTCAAGGTGCTGCGACTCGATCCGACGCGCCTGAGCACTGCGGACCTGGGCTATATCGTCGCCCCCAAGCTCAACGCGGCCAATCGGGTGGGCGATCCCCGGGTGGCCTTTCTGCTGCTTACCACCGAAGACCCAGCGCGGGCCGAGTATTTGACCGAGGTGCTGCTGGACTACAACGCCGATCGCCGCTTGGCCCAGGAGAACCTGCGCGACCAGGCGCTGGCCCTGGCTGGGCAAGAGTTCGATCGCCAGCGCGACCGGATCATCATCCTAAGCGGGCAGGGTTGGAATCCTGGAGTGATCGGCTTGGTGGCCTCTGCCTTAGTAGATCGCTTTTATCTACCTACAATCTTGATCGCTCAAGGGGAGAAGATCGTCCGTGGCTCAGGCCGCAGCATCCGGGAGTTCAACCTGGTCGCAGCCCTGAGCCGGGTGCAGCACCTCTTCCAGCGCTACGGTGGTCACCAGATGGCCGCCGGTTTTTCGATAGCCAACGAGAATATCCCCGCGCTCAAGGAGGAGCTGGGCGCTTATGCCCGCCGGGAGCTGGCCGACTTGGAGGCCCCCACCGGCAGGATAGACGCCGTGCTGCAGGCCGATGAGATCAATCTGGAGCTTTACGAGGAACTACAACGCTTGGCCCCCTTTGGGGTGGGCAACCCGGAGCCGCGTTTTCTCCTGCCTCAGGCGCAGCTCATCGAGGCCCATGCGGTCGGCGCCGACGGGCGCCACCTCAAGCTGCAGTTGGCTGCCGCCCAGCGCCACTTGGAGGCGATCGGCTTCAATATGGCCGAGCTGCTGCCGCAGCTAGGCAGTGGCCAACTGCTGAACCCGGTCTTCAAGCTGAGTCGCAATGACTGGAGGGGGCACGCCAGAGTGGAGCTGGAATTGGAGGACCTGTTAGCCGCCGACTAACGAGCACCGGCGCGAGCCAAGCGCCGAGAGGGTCGGCGGGCCAGCCGCAACGCCGCCCGGGAGCGGGCGCGGTGCAGCTTGGTTAGCCGTCGTAGTTTACGTAAACGCTCTTTGGAACTCATCCTTCACCCCGCTAGGGCCGGAGATGAGCTCCAGCCGGCGTCTAGCCTAAGCTATTTCGCCGGATGAGTCGGTAATTTGCAATACCACTATCCCGCTTCTCTTCGCTGGGTCGGTGGCAAGTAGCCGCGCTCACTCGCGGTGGAACAGCAATCGCGTCAGCGAGAGTCGGCCTGGTCCGGCGAAGATCAAGGCCAATATCCCACCCAGGATGGTTACATTGATTTGTGCGCCTGTCGGGGCGGTGAAGCTGGCGTGAATGGTCACCGTGAAGATGGCCACGACCATGACGATGCCGATGAGCAAGGCGGCGATGCGGGTGAAAAGACCCAGGACCAGCGCGATCCCTCCGATGAATTCGATCAGCGCCACCACCCAGGCCGAGAGGAGCGGCAGCGGGATGCCGATGGGGGTGAAGAGCTTGGCGGCCACCATATCCGGCCCCATGATGAAGAGCTTAACATACCCTTGGGCGATGCAGACTGCTGCTAGCGCCAATCGTAGCAGCAGCAGGCCCCAATCGCTGCTAGCGATGCGATCAGACAGATGACTCAAAACGACCACCTCCGCTAAAGATGAACAATTGTCATTTTACTCTGTCCGCCGGTCCGGGTTGATCTCATAGCGATGACTAAGCTGCACCTGGGAGTTGAGCGTGTGAGCCACCATGCAATAGCGCTCCATCGAGAGATCGATCGCCTTCTCCAGCTTAGTCGCGTTTATCTCCTCGCCCCAGATGCGGTAGATCATCTCGATCTTTTCAAATGACTTAGGATATTCTGCTCTACGCTCTGCCTTTAATCCCACTTCAAAGCGATCAAAGGCCACCTGCATCCTGTTCAAGATCGAGACCACATCCATACCGCTGCAACCGCCCAAGGAGAGCAGGAGCAACTCACCCGGCCGCGCTGCCGCGTCAAAGCCGTTGACATCACGATCGGTGTCGATCAAGACCCCATGACCGCTCTTGCCCGTCCCCACGAACTGCAATCCGTCAACCCAGCGCACTACCGCATTCATGTACGACCTCCTATGCTCATTATTGTCGAGTTTAATGGCGCAGCTTACTATCATGGCCGTCGGTTTGTCAACGAGCCAGTACTACTCCACCCGGATCCTCTATTTGTCAAACCTAGCCATCCATCGTACAATAGCTTCGATCAATGGGGAATGGGGAAAGTCCATATTCAACCTTGAGGAGGCCGATCTCGATGCAACGTAACTGTCGCTGGTTGTTTGTCTTGCTCTTTGCACTTTTAGTCGGCGGCTGGCAGGGGCAAGCCATGTTACCCCGTAGCGAGTGGAATCCGGGTCCCATCAACGCGCATTACAAATGGCTGCTCAAATCGCCGGCGCGATCTTATCTCTCATCCGCGGCGCAGGAGTACTTGTATCTGCTCTACGGGCCACAAGCTCCCCTAGGTGGAGAACGTGATCGTCTACGTGGTCTCGATCAGATCATCAACAACCGTGCAGAGGATAAAAGGCCATCAATCACAACGCAGAGCGAGACGACCATCGCCGTCTCCGGCTCGCATCTGGTGGCCGGCTTTAACGATGATGGCCAATTCTTCTCTACCATGAGTTTCAATGGCTACAGTTATTCGACCGATGGCGGCCAAACTTGGACCGATGGCGGGGTCGTCCCGGCTCCCTCCAAGGGCGGGCTCTTTGGGGATCCCGATGTGAAGGTTGACCGGGCCGGGAACTTCTACTACTCCAGTCTAGGTAGTCGGGCCGGTGGGATCTCAACGGTAGAGGTCGCCAAATCGACCGATGGAGGGCGAACCTTCGGCGTGCCGGTCGAGGCCAGCGTGGGAGCCAGCAACCCCGCCGACTTCCAAGATAAAGAATTCATGACCGTAGATAACTCCGGCGGCCCCCACGATGGAACTATTTATGTGACCTGGACCGACTTTTTGGCCAATCCGCCGCCGGGAACATTTGATCAGATCATGCTCTCCCGCTCGACCAACGGGGGGCGCACCTTCTCCAAGGCGATCCCCGTCTCACCGCCGGGAGGCTTTCAGGCCTCCATGCCGCGCGTCGGCCCTGATGGAGAGCTCTATGTACTCTATGCAGACTTCGACCTCTCCGGCATGCGCCTCTCCAAGTCGACCGATGGGGGGCGCAGCTTCGGGGCCGATGGCCTGGACAACACCTGGATCGGCGGCTTCGATCTGATCGGCACGCCCAACCTCAACTGCGGTCGGCGGGTGCTGAAGGGCAACCTGCGCACCTGGGAGATCCCCACGTTGGCCGTCAGCCCAGTTAATGGTGATGTCTACGTGGCCTATGCCTCCAACCCTCCCGGCCCGGATGAGTCGGACATCTATCTGATTCGCTCCACCGATGGTGGGGTGAGATGGAGCCGGCCGGTGCGGGTGAACGACGACGCCACCCAGAACGATCAGTTCTTCTCTTTTGTGACCGTCGCCCCCGATGGCACGATCGGCATCAGTTTCTATGACAGACGCAACGATCCAGCTAACTTGAAGATTGACAAATACTTGGCGATATCACGCGACGGCGGGCGGACCTTCGAGCCCAATATCCGGCTGAGCTCGGTCTCATCACCCATCCCCTCTATCGAGCCGATGTTCGACCCGGTGATCGCCCCCTGCTACATGAGCGACTATGACCAAGTTGTGGCTGACGGGCAGTATTTCTATGCCACCTGGGGAGACAATCGCGATCAGGTGCTCACCTGGCGCACCCGTTCTCGCATGCCCCGGCCGCGTGAGGGAGCGACCGTAGTCGGCGTGGGCAACTCTGTCCTGGCCATTGGAGGCTACTTCACCGACCTGCCCACCGTGGCCGACACCGGGACCAACCAGGCATATTTACCCTCAGCCAATCGTTGGACCACCCTAGCGCCCGATCCGACGGCGCGCGCCGATGCCGCCGCCGTGACCCAGGGCCTCTCCGTCTACCTGGCCGGTGGGCGCTCGCTGCCCTCCGGGGATATTTTAAATAGCTTCGAGCGCTACAATCTGCTCACCAACCGCTGGCAGAAGCTGCCCTCTCTGCCCACCGCCAGAGCCGGCTTGGGCCTGGCAGTGGTGGGAGATACGATCTACGCCCTCGGTGGGCGAAACTGCATCTTCGCCGCCTGTGGTCGGGCGCTCGACCTCAATGAAGCCTACAATCTCAAGACCGGCCGCTGGCAGGTCAAGCGACCGATGCCCATCGCCCGCATGGACGCCTCCGTGGTGGCGGTCAAGGGCAAAATCTATGTCATTGGCGGCTATAACCAACGCTTCCAGGGCGGGCAACTACACAGCGTGGAGATCTACGATCCGGCCTCCGATAGCTGGAGCAAGGGGGCCAAGCTGCCCTCGGCGCGCTCCAGCGCGGGGGCGGCAGTCTGTGCGGACAAGATCGTGGTCTTCGGCGGTTATACCGCTTCGTTTAACGTGCGCAGCAGCGTCTGGATCTATGACACGGTGAGCGACCATTGGCAGCCGGGGCCTTGGCTGAAGGTCCCGCGCGCCGAATTGCAGGGGGCGCAGGCCGCCGGGAAGCTCTATGCCATTGGAGGCGATCCGGCCAATCCGCGCTATGTGGGCTTCAACGAGGCCTTCCCCTGTCAGACGATGGGAGCGGCCCGTCCCGACCCGGATGTCTACTTTGCCCGCGTGCCGCTGCATGGCAACTCTGGGGCGACTGCTCTGAAGGCCAGCTCGGCCTTGCGCTTGCAAGTTCGGGCCTTTTCCACTAGGCAACAGCCGGGCCGGCTGGTAGTACAGGCCCAAGGCACAGGGGTCGAGACCATCGGCTTGCAGCTCTATGATCTGAGCGGGCAACGCATCCTGCAGCGCTCGGCTCAGGGCCAACGGCTGACGATCTCGCTGGCGGACCGCGCCGGCAGGCCGCTGGCCAACGGGGTCTACCTCTATGTAATTACCGTGCAAGGCGCTGATGGGCAGAGCGCGCAGAGCGAGGTGCGCAAACTGGTGGTGCTGCGCTAGTCCGGAGGGCAATGCAGCAGGGTCAGGTCGCCCCTACCAGAGTATCACGAGGAGGCCGAAGATGGGCAAACGCGAAGTGCTGGGTAGCGTCTTGGACCAGATCAAGAAACGCTACGGCGAAGGCTCAATCATGTGGTTGGGCGAGCAGGGCCACCTGGATGTCGAGACCATCCCCAGCGGCTCGCTGGCCCTGGACATCGCTCTGGGCATCGGCGGCATACCCCGCGGGCGGATCATCGAGGTCTACGGCCCCGAATCCTCGGGCAAGACAACTCTGGCGCTGCACATGATCGCCGAGGCGCAGAAGGCTGGGGGCGTGGCGGCATTCATCGACGCCGAGCATGCCCTCGATCCTACCTATGCGCGCAATATCGGCGTTGATCTGGACCAGCTCCTGCTCTCCCAGCCCAGCTCCGGTGAGCAGGCGCTGGAGATCACCGAGCAGTTGGTGCGCAGCGGGGCGATAGATATTATCGTGATAGATTCGGTGGCGGCGCTGGTGCCGGAGGCCGAGATTGCCGGGGCGATGGGCGATGCGCAGGTGGGGTTGCAGGCGCGGCTGATGAGCCAGGCGATGCGCAAGCTGACCGGCGTGACCAGCCAATCTAAGACCACCGTCGTCTTCATCAACCAGATCCGCACCCGCATCGGGGGAGGCCCTTGGGGACCGTCTACCACCACCAGCGGTGGCTTGGCGCTCAAGTTTTACGCTTCGGCCCGCCTGGAGATCCGCCGCATCGGGGGACTCGAGGAAGGCGTCGGGGCGGACAAGACCAAGATCGGCAATAAGACGCGGGTCAAGGTGGTCAAGAACAAAGTCGCGCCGCCCTTCAAGGAGGCCTACTTTGATATAGTTTATGGGTCCGGCATCGTGCGCCAGCGGGAGCTGGTGACCCTGGGTGAGCAGCTAGGACTGGTGAAGAAAAGCGGCGCCTGGTACTCCTATGGGGAGACGCAACTGGGCCAAGGCTTGAGCAACAGCGCGGCTGCCCTGAAGGAGAACGGCAAGCTGGCCCAGCAAATCGAGGCGCAAATTCTGGAGACGGCCGGCCTGAAAGCCCGCCCATCGCCTGCCGTCGTCCCGGCCGATGAAGAGCCGGCGCCTCAGGCACAGAAGAGCTCGCGCAAGCGCGATGCCGGCCAGCAGCATTAATGCCGAGCTGCCTCCCGCTGAGGCCCTGGTCCGCGCTGCTCACGATCTGGAACGTCTGCTGCGTTATCGCCCCCGCAGCCAGCGCGAGGCGGAACAGCGGCTGCTCCGCAAGGGCTATCGGGCAGAAACGGTCCGGCAGGTGTTGGACAAGGCCCAAGAGCGCGGCTGGCTCGATGACGAAGCCTTCGCCCGGCTCTGGATCAGCGACCGCCTGCTGACCAAACCCAAGGGGGCGCGGGCCCTACGCTCCGAGCTACGGGCCAAAGGGGTGCCCGACCGGATCATCGAGCGGGCTTTGGAGCGGGCCGAGCTGGACGAGACGGCGCTGGCCCGCCAACTGCTGCAAGCGCGCCTAGCTTGCTATGCTGCCGATGATCCCCAGAGCCGCGAACGCAAACTGACTGCCTTCTTGGCCCGACGCGGCTTTGCTTATCCGGTGATCCGGGCGGTGCTGCACGAGCTGGCTCAGTAGGGGCACACGGCCAGCGCGCCCCTACAGGGGAATGTTCCCGTGCTTCTTCCAGGGATTGTGATCCCGCTTGGAAGAGAGCATCTCCAGGGCACCGCTGAGCACCGCGCGCGTCTGGGGCGGATCTATCACGTCATCAATGTAGCCCCGCTCGGCGGCGATGTAGGGATTGGCGAACTTCTGGCGGTACTCGGCGGTGAACTTCTCTATCAGGGCCTGGGGGTCTTCGGCCTGGGCGATCTCCTGGCGATAGATGATCTCCACCGCGCCCGGCGGGCCCATCACCGCGATCTCGGCGGTGGGCCAGGCGAAGTTGAAATCCCCGCGGATATGCTTGGAGCTCATCACGTCATAGGCTCCGCCGTAGGCCTTGCGGGTGATCATCGTCAGCTTGGGCACGGTGGCCTCGGCATAGGCGTAGAGGAGCTTCGCGCCATGTTTGATGATCCCACGCCATTCTTGGTCGGTACCGGGCAAGAAGCCGGGCACATCTACGAAGGTGATGATCGGAATATTGAAGCAATCGCAAAAGCGCACGAAGCGCGCCGCCTTGAGCGAGGCGTCAATGTCCAGCACACCGGCGAACACATCGGGCTGGTTGGCCACCAGGCCCACCGAACGCCCGTTTAAATGGCCAAGACCCACGATGATATTGCGCGCATAGTCCCGGTGAACTTCCAAGAAGCGTCCCTCGTCCAGCACAGCGCTGAGCACCTGATGCATATCGTAAGGTTGGTTGGGCTGCGCGGGGATGAGTGTGGCCAGCTCGGAAACCAGGCGCTCAGGGGGGTCATCGCTGGGGCAGCGGGGTGGCTCGACGCGATTGTTGGAGGGCAGATAGCCCAACAGCTCGCGCACCCGCTCCAAGCAGGCGATGTCATTATCCTCCACGAAGTGCGCCACGCCGCTCTTGCTGCCGTGCACCTGCGCGCCGCCCAGCTCCTGGTGGCTAATCTCCTCGTGGGTGACCGTCTTGACCACCTTGGGACCGGTGACATAGAGCGTGCTGGTCTCGGCGGTCATCAGGATGAAGTCGGTGATCGCCGGGGAGTAGACCGCGCCGCCGGCGCAGGGCCCTAGTACCGCTGATATTTGTGGGATCACCCCGGAGCAGAGCGTATTGCGCAGAAAAATATCGGCATAGCCGCCCAGGCTGACCACTCCTTCTTGAATGCGCGCCCCGCCGGAGTCGTTGAGCCCGATGAGCGGCAGGCCGGCCTTGAGCGCCCGATCCATGATCTTGCAGATTTTCTGGGCGTGGGCCAGGGAGAGCGAGCCGCCGAAGACGGTGAAATCCTGCGAGAAGACGTAAACTTTGCGGCCCTCGATCAGCCCGTAGCCGGTGACCACCCCATCGCCGGGAATCTGCCGACTGCCGAACTCACCGGGGGGTGAGGTGACGAACATATCCAGCTCATGGAACGATCCCTCGTCCAGCAGGACCTCTAAGCGCTCGCGCGCGGTCAGCTTGCCGGCCCGGTGCTGGCGCTCGATGCGCTCTGGGCCCCCGCCCAGGCGGGCTGCCTCGCGCCGCTGCTCCAACTCTCTGCGCACGCCGTCTCCCGCGGTAGCCATGATGCTTGGCCAGAGTTTAGCAGCTTCGGTGACCCGCCTGCAATGCCGGCAAAGGGCCGGGCGGTCGCCCGAGGACGACCGCCCGTTGCGGTGAGGAATGGGAGGGGTTGCCCTAAAGGAGGTTATTAGACCGTTTAGCTTGCTTTAGATTGAGCTTTAAGGCTGCTTGGCCCTCCGCGCTGAACTACAACTCGGCCGTGAGAAAAGTTTCAACGGCGGGCCGGCGGAGGGTGCTAGCGACCACTCCCGGATATGCAAAGCGCTTGGTTAGGCAAGGCTGGCCGACCGTGGTATACTTGATTAGCTTAATCTGAGAGAGATGTTCACCAAGACCGCTGAAGCTATCGGTCAGGTGACTCCAGAGTGAACGTGACTAAAATTTGGTATGAAACTACTTACCGTCGTGGGGGCTCGCCCCCAGTTCATCAAGGCCGCGCCGCTCTCGCGAGCCATCGAGCGCCATAACCGGCAAAACCCGGAGCGCCTGCTGCGCGAGACGCTATTGCACACGGGGCAGCATTATGATGCAGCGATGTCCCAGGTCTTCTTCGATGAGCTGGAGCTGCGCCAGCCAGATTACAACCTGGGCATCGGCTCCGGCCCGCACGGGCGGCAGACCGGACGGATGCTGGAAGCCATCGAGACGGTTTTGTTAACCGAAAAACCCGACCTGGTCCTGGTCTATGGCGATACCAACTCGACGCTGGCCGGGGCCCTGGCTGCCGCCAAATTGCATATTCCCCTGGCCCACGTCGAGGCCGGCCTGCGCAGTTTCAATCGCCGGATGCCCGAGGAGATCAATCGGGTGCTCGCCGATCACCTGGCAACTTGGCTCTTCTGCCCCACGCGGACGGCCGTCGAAAACTTGGCGCGCGAGGGAATCACCCGAGGTGTTCACCAGGTGGGCGATGTGATGTATGATTCGCTGCGCTACAACGCGCAATTGGCCCAGAAGCGCTCTCGGGTGCTAGCCAGGCTCAAGCTAACGCCTCAGGGTTATGCGTTGGCCACGGTGCATCGCGCAGAAAACACCGACGATCCGGAGCGCCTCAGCTCGATCACCCGTGCCCTAGAAGCGCTCGCTGGCGAGGGTCTGCCGGTGATTCTGCCGCTGCACCCTCGCACGCGCGCAGCACTGCGGGTCGCGGGCCTGTCGCCTGAGCAGCTTCGGCTGATCGCACCGGTTTCATATCTAGACATGCTGCTCTTGGAGAAGCATGCCCGGCTGATCTTGACCGATTCGGGCGGGGTGCAGAAGGAGGCCTTTTTCTTTCGGGTGCCCTGCATCACGCTCCGCCAGGAGACCGAGTGGCTGGAGACGGTGCAATCCGGCTGGAACGTGCTGGCCGGCTTTGAGACCGAGCGGATCATCCGGGCTGCCGGGGCGGCGGGGCCGGGCTCTGGGGGCGAGTCTCCCTACGGCGACGGGCGGGCGGCCGAGCGGATTGTGGAGATCATTGTGCAGGCTTCGTGAATCCGAGCCGGCGCATGTGCGAGAGCCCAGGTAGCGTGCCCGGCCACTGAAGTGGCGGGCTGAAATTACCAAGCCTGCCTCCGCAGGCTAGCCCCATAGGGGCTTTGTAAGCCTAGCCCGTGGCTTCAGCCACCGGGCGATTCTTCCCACAACCTCATCGCTGCAGGTACCGCTCGAGATCGCGGTAGAAGTTCTCATGCCCGCCTACGGCCAGGAATGTCACAACTTGCGCTTTGTGATCGGTCAGATAAGCTAACAGGTAGAGCTGGTTGACCATTCTGAACTTGTGCACCCGCACCTTTTCCAGTTCTCCGCTCTTCACCTCTCCGATCAAGGGGTTGCTTGCTATCAGATCCTCTTGACGATTCAGTTCCTTTTGCAGGGGCTGAGGAAGTTTCTTTTTTAGGGAGTTGTATTTGGAATAGGCCCGCTGCTGATAAGCCAAAGCCTACTCCTTCCAAACGGGTTCAACTTGCCCTGCTTGCGTCCCTGCCAGAGCCTCTCTGATGTCTGCCACGAATTGAGGATGGAGCAGCTCACGCTGCGCAAGCCAGTCATCTAGGGCGATTTGCGCCAAGTTGTTAAGACTGCGTCGCTCCTCTTTGGCCGCTTCCTCCAGGCGCTCCCGTAAGGATTTAGGCAAACTCAGGGTCAAACTCACACGTTTAGCCATACGATCACCTTTCACAGTATACAACAAAACGAAATCATCAGCAAGTGTTTTACGTGCTTACCCTTGTTCGGCAAGCCTTCCAATTTCAGGCCGCCGGTTTGAACCGGCGCACCGTTGCGTGCTAAGCTGTTTTAGTGAGCACCGAGCTCCAGGGGGAATCTTTCGATTCATGTGCGGCATCGCCGGTTTCTTGCAACAGAATAACAATACGGTCGGCCTGGAGGCGTTGCGGCGCATGGGGCGCAGCTTGAAACACAGAGGGCCCGACGACGAGGGGCTTTTCATCGTGGACGCCCGGCGCGATCACCAAGGGGATTTTATGCAGTCCCAGGGGACCGTCGGCCTGGCCCAGCAGCGGCTCTCGATCCTCGACCTCTCGCCCAAGGGTCACCAGCCCATGTCCGATCAAGCGCGTGAAACCTGGGTCAACTTCAACGGGGAGATATATAATTTCTGGGAGATCCGCCGGGAGCTGGAAGACCTGGGCTATTGCTTTCAGAGCCGCTCGGACACTGAAGTGATCGTCTACGCCTATCGCCAGTGGGGCATTGCTTGCCTGGAGCGCTTCAATGGCATGTTCGCCCTCTCGATCTGGGATGGGCGCCGCAAAAAACTCTATTTGGCCCGCGATCGCCTCGGGATCAAGCCACTCTATTATTATTATCAGGAGGGCAACTTCGCCTTCGGCTCGGAGCTCAAGGCCCTGCGGGAGTATCCCTATTTTGAAGCTGAGATCGATCTGGAGAGCCTCTATGATTACTTGCAGTTCCAGTACGTGCCAACCCCGCGCGCCATCTATCGGAACACCTATAAATTAACGCCCGGCCATTATCTCGCGCTGGATCTGGCCGGTGGCCTGGAAGAGCGGTGCTACTGGGACCCGATCGAGCGTTTTCGGTCCCTGAGCGGCGCAGGACAGCAACTCTCCGAAGCAGAAGCGTTGGCGCAATTGGAAGAGCTCTTGCAGAGCTCGGTGCGCTATCGCATGATCAGCGATGTGCCGCTGGGGGTACTGCTCTCCGGCGGGATTGACTCTAGCACGGTGGCTGCGCTAATGCAGCGGCTGAGCGACCGGCCCATCCAAACTTTTTCGATCGGCTTCTCCGAAGCGAGCTATAACGAGGCGCACCACGCCCAGGCCATTGCCCGGCATCTGGGCACCGAGCATCATGAGCTCTACGTCAGCCCGCGCGAAGCGCAAAGCGTCATTCCGCAATTGCCCCTCTTTTATGACGAGCCTTTCGCCGACTCTTCGGCCATCCCTACTTATCTAGTGGCTAAACTGGCTCGCGGTCAGGTCAAAGTAGCTCTCTCCGGCGACGGGGGCGATGAGCTTTTCTGCGGCTACACCCGTTATGACTGGATGAGGCGCTTTGCGGGGCTGGGCCGAGTGCCTCGCCCGCTGCGGCAAGGACTGGCCGGCGCGCTGGGGGTCTTCCCGCCCAAGTTGGTTGAGCAAGCTTATCGGCTGGTCAGGCCGATCACCCCTGAGAAGCTGCGCGTCTCGAACGTAGCCGAAAAATTCGCCAAGTTCCGCGGGGTGCTGGGCTCGCGCGAGCTGATCGAGCTCTATCCCATCACGGTGGGAATTTGGAATCGGCCTGAGCTGGAAGCGCTACTGCCCGGAAGAGATGGCCCTGACGAACAACTGGCCTTCTATCGGGCTTTTCGGGCGGTGCCCCAGGCTGAGCTGATGAGCAAACTGATGCTGGTAGATCTGGTGACTTATCTAGTAGACGATATACTCACTAAGGTGGACCGGGCCAGCATGGCCGTCTCGCTGGAGGCGCGGGTGCCGCTGCTCGATCACCGGGTGGTCGAGTTCGCTCTGGGCCTACCGCTGGCGTACAAGCATCGCCAGGGTATCCAAAAATATCTGCTGAAGAAGCTCTTGGCCAAGCTCGTGCCACCGGAGCTCTTCCGACGACCGAAGCAGGGCTTTGGGGTGCCGCTAGGCGACTGGCTGCGCCATGATCTAAAATATCTGCTCGATGAGTATCTCAACCGGTCTCGCATCGAACGCGAGGGCTTTTTCGCTTGGCCGGCGGTCGAGCGGGTGGTGCGCGAGCATCTGAGCGGGAAGCGCGTTCATACAGGTCGGCTCTGGGCACTACTCTCTTTCGAGATGTGGCAGGAGAAGTATGGGTAACCTGACCACCGGCCTGCTGGGTGCACTGGTCATTGGGGGCTTGGGCAGTTGGCTCTTCTTGTGGACTGCTAAGCGCGAAGGAGAGCGCTGGCTGGGGTATCTCCTCATCGCTTCGCTGGCGCTCAAGCTGCTGGTAGTCTTCGTGGTCAGTCCAGTTTATTACGGTCATTACACGGTCAACGATAGCAACGGTTATGATGCGCTAGCGATCACCTTCGCCCAGCACCTCAAGCAAGGGCAATGGATTCCGCCAAACGTCGGCTTTAATGTGGCCATCTACTCCTATCTAACAGGCATGGTCTACGCCCTCTTTGGGCCATCGCGCTGGCTGATGGAGGTGCTGAACGCCTTCATCAGCACTTTAGGAGTGCTCTTCTTCTATAAAGGACTCAAGCTAGCTCTGCCCCCCAGGCAAGTTAAACCGGCGATCTATCTAATTGCTCTGATGCCATCGCTCTTGCTCTGGAACAGTCTCCACCTAAGAGATCCGTGGATGTTTTTTTCGGTCGGCTTATTCACTTATGGTGCCGCCATGAGCATGGGCAAGCGCTGGCTGCGGCCATTGGTAGTTTTGGTGCTTGCTCTGGTCAGTATGCGCCTCTTCCGCTGTTATGTGGGTGGGGTGGGCGTGGTAGCGGCTATTCCACTCATCATCCTGTTTAAGAGCCGAGACCGTGGCAGGCGAGCGTTGGTTATACACGTTTTTGGCAGTGTGATCCTAGGTCTGATAGGGGTTTATCTTTTCTGGGGAGCTTGGACCTGTACCGTTGGAAGCCAAGGCCTTTCTCCAGAACTCCTGCAGCAGACCCAGAACGCGCTGGCCACAGGGAGATCCGCGCTCATCTTCGGCCGCTTTGCTTCGTGGTGGGATCTCCTGCGCTATCTTCCACAAGGGTTGATCAATGTGCTCTTCCGGCCTTTCCCCTGGGAGGCGTACAACTTGCCTGGCCTGCTGGCTTCGCTGGAAAACGTCTTGCTCTTCGTCTTGCTCATCATCTCACTTCCGCGGTGGCTCCAGCTTCTCCACCGAGAGGGACGGCCGCTCTGGCCTGGCTGGGTTTTCCTGATCCTCCTGACCGGCCTATTCGCTATTTTTGAGGGCAATCTGGGGACGATCTTTCGCCAGAAGGCGCAACTGATGCCCTTC
>CAJXGD010000057.1 GCA_913053845.1 uncultured bacterium
CCCTCAATTGGCATGATGTCGGTTGACTGAGAAAAAGATGAACTCAGATCTTAGGCTGCTCCATTTTCTGTAGTCATTGGCAAGAGATTCGACGACCTGCTACTATGGGCAAAAGTTTTTAGCCCCAACTCCCGTCTTTTTGTGGATTGGCGTTGAGAATTTTGGTCGGAAAGGAACTTAGATCTTATGAAACAATATTTTTTTATTGCAGGTATTTTGTTCTATGGGCTGTTTTTTTCAGCCGGATGGGTTCTTTCAGGTGAGGCACAAAAAACGGACGATTCTCTGGTACTGGAGGATTTTTCCAAACAGGAGGAGAATGGACTTCCCCCGATTTGGAAACCGCAGAATGCACACCCAGCGCCTTCCGAGGCTTATGAAATTATAAAAAATGGGGAAGGTTTCTTACTTCACGCCAATGGAAAACCCAATCGGATTTTTAAAAAAATGGTGTGGGACCCCTACGAATACCCCTTTATTACTTGGAAATGGCGCATGTTAAAGGTCCCCAATGACCCAGAGAAAGAACGAAATGCAACCGTTTATGTTGCCCTGGGAACTGATATTTTAGGCATTCCCAAACTCACAAAATACGCTTGGAGCAGCAATAAAGCCGTCGGCTCTGAAGAATCGGGTGGCATGTTTCGACCTACGACGATTGTGATTCGCAGCGGTCCGCCTGAATCGGGCGAATGGGTAACGGAAACCATTAACGTGCTGGAAGAACACAAACGGCTTCACGGGGAAGATCCGCCCAATAAAGCCTATGGTTTTGGCATTATCTCAACACTCGACGCAGAGTTTGGTGCATTTGTCGCGCATAAATAGTCTCTTTCATCCCCCGTTCCACACTCTGAACGTGATCAATCCGTGCTGAAAGATATTTTATTTATGGTCCTTGGACTCCTGCTCTTGACGGGGGGCGCCGATGTGATGGTTGCCGGGGCTTCGCGACTTGCGCGGCGTTTGGGTATTTCCGCTCTAGTCATTGGTTTGACCATTGTCTCCTTTGGCACATCCGCGCCGGAAATGGCGGTGAGCCTCTCCGCCATTTTGGGTGGACAGGCGGACATTGCCATTGGCAATGTTGTGGGAAGTAATATCAGCAATATCGGTTTGGCTTTGGGGATCGCCGCAAGGCGATGTTGCAGGATCTTGCCGTGCTCACCGGCGGCCAGGTGATCGCCAAGGATGCCGGGATGAAGGTGGAGAACGTCACCCTCGACCAGCTTGGTCAGGCGGAGAAGATCCGTATTGACGACAAGGCAACTACCCTGATCAGCGGCGCCGGTGAGAAGAAAGAGATCGAGGGGCGCATCGAACAGCTCAAGCGCCAGATGGAGGATACCGACTCCGACTACGATCGGGAGAAGCTCCAGGAGCGCATCGCCAAGCTGGCCGGTGGCGTGGTTATCATCAAGGTCGGCGCACCCACCGAGGCGGAGCGTGACGAGAAGAAGCACCGCATGGAGGATGCACTGGAGGCGACCAAGGCGGCCGTGGAAGAGGGCACTCTGCCCGGCGGTGGGGTGGCCTTGCTCAACGCGGCTCAGGCGCTGGATGAGCTGAAGCTGGAGGGTGATCAGGCCGTGGGCGTGCGTCTCTTGCACAAGGCGGTCGAGGCGCCCGTAAGGCAACTGGCGGAGAACGCTGGCCGTGAGGGCTCGATCATCGTGGAGAAGGTCAAAGAGCTGGAGCCGGGCAAGGGTTTCGACGTGCTGAGCGAGCAGTACGTTGACATGACCGAAGCCGGGATCATAGATCCCACCAAGGTGACCAAGGCGGCCGTGCTCAACGCGGTTAGCGTCGCCGGCATGTTCCTCACCACCGGGGCGGCAGTGGCTTCGATTCAAGTGGGCGAGGACAGTGCGCCGATGCCTTCGCCAGGCATGTACTAACGATTCCTCCCCAACCAAAGGGGTAGCAAGCTTGAGGTCAACTCCTCAGCCGCCTTATAATCGGCAGCGCGCATGAGGAGTTGACCTTTTTGCTATGTCTGAGGGAAACAAGCGGCCACGGGTGGGCCTGGCGCTGGGAGGCGGTGGGGCGCGCGGCTACGCTCACATCGGGGTGATCCGGGAGCTACGCCGCGCGGGCATACCGATTGATCTGGTCGCCGGCACCTCCATGGGGGCGATAGTGGGGAGCGTGCTTGCCGCCGGCCTGGACGTCGACAAGCTGGAACAGGTCATCAGGCGGCTGGACATCAATAAGCTGCTCTCCTTCCCTCAAAATGCCCTGGGACGCCTGGTGGGGCGAGCGACCTCGGACTATCTAGGGTTGCACCGCTCGGTAGACTGGCGCCATAGCTGGCCGGAAGAGACGCAACGCTTCGAGGAGTTCATCCGCCTGCTGACCAAGGGGTGCTCCTTTGAAACGCTGAAACTGCCCTTCGCCGCGGTGGCTGCCGACCTCGACACCGGTGAACAGGTTGTGCTGCGCTCCGGCCGGCTGGCTCCGGCGGTGGCCGCCTCTACCGCCCTGCCGGGCATCCGCTATCCGGTCTATCATCAGGGCCGCTTCCTGATAGACGGGGGCGTGGTCAATACGCTGCCCATCGACGTGGCCTTCGAGCTGGGCGCGGAGGTGGTCATCGCCGTTGACGTCAGCACACCACTGGCCAGAGGGGCGGTGACCAACCTCGATGTGCTCTTTCAAGCAGAGGCGATCGTCGCCCACGAGCTAGGCCAGCTGCAACTGGAACTGATGCGTCGACGCCATGGGGAGCGCCTGCTGGTCCTAGAACCTCAAGTCACCGAACTAAAAATGCTGCAACTAAATGAGATGGACCAGCCCATCCAGGCCGGGCAAGCGGAGGCCCGGCGTCAGATGCCGTCCGTCCGTCGTCTGACCGCTCGCGGCCGCGCCGCTTAGCTTCCGAAGACCGAGTTCTCCTCCTTGGGCGTCCCATTGAGTGGATCGCCTTTGGCATCGAGGCCGTTGCGCGTCTGGCCATCGTTGCTGGCCCAGTTGCCGAGGGTGTCACCGACCCGAGGGTCTATCCGCTCCATGCTGGCGTAGGGCACCTCGGCCTTGCCGGCGGTACCGGCCGTCCAGGCTCCGCCGTCGTTATTGGTCGTATCCACGATCACGTCGCGCTCATCCCGCAGGACCAGCGAGACGCCCTTGTTGGACAGCAGGCCGGTATAAACAAGATCGGCGTCTATATCGCTGACGGTGTTGTCGTCGGTGCGTTCTAACAGATAGAAACCGTGAGCCGGAATGACGCTGCCGTTCACCGTTTTGGTGCTGCTGCCCTCCTGCCCTTCCTCGAAGTGGATCGACACCTTGGCCCAACTGAGCGTCCAGCCGGTCAGGTCAATATCTTGAGCGGTGTTGTTGTAGAGCTCGATCCATTCGTCGCTGACCGAGGCCGCCGTACCAGCCCAGGCAATCTCGTTGATCACCACTGCCGGGGCCCGGCCCTGCTGGGCCGGTGCCACCTGCCAGTGCGAGAGAGAAGCTAAGGCCATCAAGAAAGCAATAATCAGCCATCTTGTCATGCTAGGACACCTCCTGAGTTGAGATAAGCTATAGCATAAACGAGAGTCGAGACAAAAGTCAAAGTCCTATCTTTAAAGTCGCTGACACGCTTGACGTGGGCTCTATTGAGTGGAATAGCGTAGGATCTTCAGTTAAGATTGGCAATGAACCTTTGGAGGTGCTCAGCATGGCTGACCTGATGAATCGAATGATCCGTGCCGCTCGGCTCGATGCCCAACTCTACGAAGAAGTTGAGGCTGATCGAGAGGCGTTGGGGCAGGCTATGGGCGTGGTGATCCTGGCCAGCCTCGCCGCGGGGGTGGGTACTGCCTTACAAGGCGGAGTTACCGGTCTCATCCTGGGCACCCTAGCGGCCCTGATCAGCTGGTTTGTCTGGGCCTATCTCACCTACTGGATTGGCACCCGACTCCTCCCTGAGCGTCAAACTCAAGCGGATCTGGGAGAATTGTTGCGGACCATTGGCTTCTCCAGCTCCCCCGGACTGATCCGTGTGTTGGGGATTGTGCCCGGCTTCGGTGTGTTCACCTTTCTGGCAGCGGGGATCTGGATGCTGGTGGCGATGATCATCGCGGTGAGGCAAGCGCTGGACTACACCAGCACCTGGCGGGCCGTAGGCGTAGTTGGTATCGGATGGGTGGTGCAAATTCTTATCCTAGGTCTCTTGTTTAACCTGCTGCGTTAGCCGGAGGCCGGTAGTTCGTCCTTAGGGAAGGACGACTCCCTTGCTTGACAGCCTAAAGAGGCTGGCCTATAATGCTCCCTGTGCTGGGTAAGTACCTAATCTCAAGCTACTTTCAGCGTTGGCAAATCAGGAGGAAATTCTGTGGCAAAAATCGTGATCGTCGAGTCACCGGCCAAAGCGCGTACCATCGAGCGTTACTTGGGCGAAGGCTTCAAGGTGCTGCCCTCGATGGGCCACGTGCGCGACCTGCCGGCCGATGAGCTTGGCGTTGAATTGGAGCGGGATTTTGAGCCGCACCTCATCGTGACCAAACAGAAGGTGGTGCGCCAGCTCAAGGCGGCGGTGCGTGCCGCCGAGCAGGTCTACCTGGCCACCGACAACGACCGCGAGGGCGAGGCGATCGCCTATGATTTATACGAGGTGCTCGATCACAAGAGCCGGGCTAAATACGGGCGCGTCGTCTTTAACGAGATCACCCGCGAGGTCATCCGGCGGGCCATCGCTCAGCCCGGTGAGATCGACCTGCAGAAGGTCGAAGCCCAACGGGCGCGCCGCATCCTCGACCGGCTGGTCGGTTATCAGGTGAGCCCGCTGCTCTCGGTAACATTGGCTTCTAATAGATTTGCCGGACTCTCGGCCGGCCGGGTGCAGAGCGTGGCTCTGCGCTTGATCTGCGACCGCGAGCTGGAGATCGACCGGTTCGTCCCCCAAGAATACTGGACCATTGAAGCCCAGTTGGGTAATGGCGCGGTATTTCAAGCTCGCCTGGTCAAGATCAAGGACGAGAAGCCTGAGATCAGCTCTCAGGCCGAAGCTGAGCTGGTGCGAACCGAGCTGGAAGCGCTGGCAAGCTCCGGGGGCTTCATCGTCGAGAAACTGGGCGAACAGGAGGTCAAGCAGTCCCCGCCGCCGCCCTTCATCACCTCCACGCTGCAGCAGGTGGCCTCCTCGCGCTTGCGCTTCGCGCCCCGCCGGACGATGAAGCTGGCCCAGCAGCTCTACGAGGGGATAGCACTGGCCGAGGGGCAAGAAGGGCTGATCACTTATATGCGCACCGACTCGCTGCGGGTCTCCCCCGAAGCGCAAAAGCGGCTGCGCGCTCTTATCAAGAGCGAATACGGCCCAGAATACCTCGTGGCCAAAGCGCGCGTCTACCGGAACAAGAAGGCGGCTCAAGATGCCCACGAGGCGATCCGACCCACCGCCCCGGAGCGCCTGCCCCTGCAGCTTCAGGTCGAATTGCAGCGCGATCAATATAAGCTCTATCAGCTCATCTGGCAGCGCTTCAGCGCCACCCAGATGGCCCAGGCGCGCTATCTGAAACGCGAGGTGCAGGTCCGCGCCGGCGACTACTTATTCGAGGCCAGCGGCAGCCGCTTGCTCTTCGACGGCTTCTTGAAAGTATGGTCAATGAAGCCGCGCGCGGACGAGGGGATCGAGATCCCGGAACTGGAGCAGGGCCAACGGCTCAAGCTGATCAACATCCTGCCCGAACAGCATTTCACCGAACCGCCCAAGCGCTTCAGCGAGGCCGGGCTGATCAAGACGCTGGAGCAGAAGGGCATCGGGCGCCCCAGCACCTATGCCGGCATCGTGGCCACGATTCAGGAGCGGGGCTACGTGGAAAAGCTCAAAGGATCGCTGCGTCCGACGCTGCTTGGTTTCATCACCGCCGATTTTCTCAAAGCCTTCTTTCCTCAAACGGTACAGATTGATTTCACGGCCCAGTTGGAAGAAGAGCTGGACCAGATCAGCGAGGGTCAGCGGACGCGTCTGGAGGTGCTACAGGGCTTCTACGGCCCCTTTCAGCAACGCCTGGAGACGGCAGAGCAGAACCTCAAGCGCTCCGGCGATCGCCCCTTCCGGGTGCTGAGCGATGTGGCCTGTCCGGAGTGCGGCGTGCCGATGGAGGTACGCTTCTGGAAGGGCTCACGCTTCTTGGGCTGCTCCCGCTATCCGGAATGCAAGAGCACCGTTGATCTGCCGCAGGGCGTGCCCTTTCACTACCTGGAGCGCCAGTTGATCGTCGGGGAGCACCTGGCGGCTCATCAGGAGCAAAAAGCCCAGAGCGCCCAAGAGCTCTCCGCCATGCCCTGCCCGAAATGCGGCGCGCCGATGGTGCTCAAAGAGGGCAAGTTCGGCCGCTTTTACGGCTGTAGTGCCTATCCCAAGTGCAAGACCACCCGGCCGATCTCCACCGGGGTGCCCTGTCCGCGCTGCGGCAAGGAGATCGTCGAGCGTTACTCCCGCAAGCGCCGCCAGGTCTTCTACAGTTGCAGCGGCTATCCCGACTGCAAGTTCCTGGTGGGCGCTAAGCCAGACAAGCTTTGTCCTGACTGCGAGGAGGGGGTGCTGATCGCCGGCAAAGAACCGGATTTGCTGGTCTGCTCCAGCAAAAAATGCGCCCATCAGGAGGCCGCCTCACCCCTGCCGGAAGCTTTGGCTGCAGAGGCCGGTTGAGCCGGGGGAACGCCCCTGTTATAATGGCAGTTCAAGTGAGGTTGATTTAGCATGCGCGCACTCGTGCTGGTGTTATTCGTAGTTAACTCGTTGGCGCTTATCGGTCTGATCCTCTTGCAGATGAGCCGCCATGCCGGGCTGGGCGGTGCCTTCGGCGCCGGCGGCAGCTATACCGTCTTCGGGCGAGAAGAGAAGCGAGACCCCAAACGGACGGCCACCGTGGTCTTGGTCACCATCTGGTTCGTGTTGGCGGCGATCCTGCCCCTGATGCACTAATTGCTAACCACATTGAGGAGGGCACCCTATGGCTGACAAGCTGCTCGAAGTTCAGGGTCTGCGGACTTATTTCTACGTCGAGGACGGAGTGGTCAAAGCGGTTGACGGGGTGGACTTCGCCATCGAACCGCAAAAGACGCTCGGCGTAGTGGGCGAGAGTGGCTGCGGCAAGAGCCAGACTGCTCTCTCCATCATGGGGCTGATCCCCATGCCTCCGGGCAAGATCGTCGAGGGCCGGATCATCTACCATCACGAGGGCCAGAACATCGATCTGACCAAACTCAACCCCAAAGGCAAGGCCTATCGCTCGCTGCGCGGCAACGAGATGGCCATGATCTTCCAAGAGCCGATGACCTCGCTCAATCCCGTTTATACCATCGGCAATCAGATCATGGAAGCGATCATGCTGCATCAGAAGAAGAAGAAGCGCGAGGCGCACGAGCTGGCCATCGAGATGCTGCGCAAGGTCGGCATGTCTCTCCCCAGGCAGCGGGTGGATGAATACCCTCATCAACTCTCCGGCGGCATGCGCCAGCGGGCGATGATCGCCATGGCCCTCTCCTGCAATCCCAGCCTGCTGATCGCCGATGAGCCCACCACAGCGCTCGATGTGACTATTCAGGCCCAAATACTAGAATTGATGAAGACACTGCAGCAGGACTTTCATACGGCCATCCTGATGATCACCCATAATCTGGGAGTGATCGCCGAGACGAGCGACGAGGTGGTGGTGATGTATCTGGGCAAGGTGATGGAGCAAGCGCCGGTGAAACTGATCTTTCACGATCCCAAGCACCCCTATACTCAGGGCCTGATGGAGTCCATCCCGGCGTTGACCCGCAAGAAAGAGCGCTTGAAGCCGATCAAGGGCACGGTGCCCGATCCGTTCAATATCCCGAAAGGATGTCCTTTCTCCACCCGCTGTCCTCTGGTGATGGAGGTCTGTCAGCGCGAGATGCCACAGCTCAAAGAGACCAGCGCGGAGCACAAGGTCGCCTGTTGGCTCTACTGAAGGGGTGAACTCACTTGGCCGATAATCAGGTCCTGCTGGAGATCAAGAATCTGGTGAAGTATTTTCCGGTGAAGAAGGGCGTCTTCCGCCGCACGGTAGCCCAGGTCAAGGCGGTGGATGATGTCAGCTTCTATATCAACCACGGCGAAACCTTAGGGTTGGTGGGCGAATCGGGCTGCGGCAAGACGACCACCGGCCGCACCATCCTGCGCTTGGTCGAGCCCACCGGGGGGCAGATCATCTTCCACCGTGAGGGTAAAGAAGCGGTGGACATCGCCAAGCTCTCCCGGCGGGTGCTCAAGCCGCTGCGTCGCCAGATGCAGATCATCTTCCAGGATCCCTACTCCAGCCTCAACCCACGCATGACCATCGGTGACATCGTCGGTGAGCCGCTGGTGGTCCACAAGGTCGCCCGGGGCAAGGAGCGGGAGGCACGGGTGCGCGAGCTGCTGGAGGCGGTGGGGCTCAATCCCTCATACATGAAGCGCTATCCCCACGAGTTCAGCGGTGGCCAGCGCCAGCGCATCGGGATCGCGCGCGCTCTGGCCCTCGACCCGGAGCTGGTCATCGCCGATGAGCCGGTCTCGGCGCTGGACGTCTCGATTCAAGCCCAGGTGATCAACCTGCTGGAAGACCTGCAGAAGGAGTTCGGGCTGACCTACCTCTTCATCGCCCATGACCTCTCGGTGGTCCGGCATATCAGCAGCCGGGTGGCGGTGATGTACCTGGGCAAGGTGGTGGAGATGGCCGCCACGCAAGAGCTCTATGAGAATCCTAAGCATCCCTATACGGAGGCGTTGCTCTCCGCCGTGCCGGTCCCCGACCCCGACTACAAGATGGAGCGGATCATCTTGGAGGGAGACGTGCCCAGCCCGGTCAATCCGCCTTCCGGCTGTCCTTTCCATCCGCGCTGTCGTTATGCCAAGGAGGTCTGCAGCCAAGAGGTGCCCCCGTTCGTAGACCTGGGAAATAAGCACTTCACCAGTTGTCACTTCGCCCGCGAGCTCCAGCTCAATGGGGTCGAAGAACTGCGACGCGGAGAGACCGCTCAATAACCGGCGCTCCAGCCTTGCCAACGCTGCTCTTGGGCACCAAGAACGCGGGGAAAATCCGCGAGATAAGAGCACTGTTGGCCGACCTGCAGCTCGAGTTGCTCACCTGGCAGGAATGCCCCTTCCCAGAGATAGCAGAAGACGGCCTGAGTTGCCAAGAGAACGCGCTAAAAAAAGCCCGCCAGATCAGTGCCAAGACCGGTCTAGCCGTCCTGGCTGATGATGCCGGCCTGGAGGTCGCGGCACTGGGAGGGGCTCCCGGTGTGCTCTCCGCGCGCTATTCCGGTGCGCCGGCGGGCGAGGAACGCGATGAGCAGAACATCGCCAAGCTGCTCCAGAACTTGGCCGGCGTGACCGATCGTCTAGCCCGCTTCGTCTGCGTGATGGTGCTACACTGGCCCGAGGGGCGCGAGCTCATCGCTACAGGGGAGTTGCGCGGCCGGATCGCCGAGCGGCCTCGGGGGCAGAACGGCTTCGGCTATGATCCGGTATTCATTCCCGAAAACTATCGCCGGACGCTGGGCGAGCTGGGGCCGGCGGTCAAAAACAGCATCAGCCACCGCAGAAGAGCGTTAGAACAGCTAAAGGCAGCGCTAAAATCTGGCGCTTAGCTTCGCCCGGGATAGGCCGCCAAGCCTGCCCGTACGATCTGCAAGGCACGGCCCAGTGCCTCTTCATCCAGCACGTAGGCCAGTCGGACTTCGTCTTGGCCCCTGCCTAGCGTGTGATAGAAGGCCGCTGCCGGGGCGAGCATCACCGTCTCGCCGTCAAGTTCAAACTCAGCTAGCAGCCAGCGGCAGAATAGCTCGGCAGAGTCTACCGGCAGACCGGCGATGACGTAGAAAGCCCCCTGTGGCTTGGCGCAGCGCACACCCGGGATCCTTTGCAATTCAGCATAGAGCCGGTCCCGCCGCCGCCCGAATTTCTCGATGATTTGCTCCACTTGACGGTGATAATCGCCCGTCCGGAGCAAGGCGATCAGCCCCAATTGTCCCAGCGTGGGAGGCGAGAGGCGCGCCTGGGCGAACTTGAGCACGCTCTGCATGATATCGGGATTACGGCTGAGCAGTGCCCCGATGCGCGCCCCGCAGGCGCTGAAGCGCTTGGAGATGCTGTCGACTAGAATGGCCTGCTGCGCGAGATTTGCCAACTGCAGCACGCTGGTATGGCTCAGCCCGTCGTAGACGAACTCGCGGTAGACCTCGTCGGAGATCAGGAATAGATCATGTTGGCGGGCCAACTCGGCCAGCAGCTCCAGCTCGTCTGGCCGGTAGACGGTGCCGGTGGGGTTGCCGGGGTTGCAGATCAGGATGGCCCGCGTCCGCGGCGTGATCAGTCCTTCGATCGCCGCCCGGTCCGGCAGATGGAAGCCGGACTCCGGCCGAGATTCGATCGGAATGATCCGGACGCCGGCCATGGTCGCATAGGCGTTATAATTGGCATAGTAGGGCTCGGGAATCAGGATGGCATCGCCCGGATCGGCCACGGCCAACAGGCTGAAGATGATCGCCTCGGAGCCTCCGGTGGTAATCACGATCTGAGCGGGTGAAATATTGATATCGCGATCTTCGTAGTAGCCGGCGAGGGCCTGGCGCGCCTCGTCCAGCCCCTGGGAAGGGCTGTAGGCCAACACCGGTGGTATCATTCTCATCCCATTTAAAAAAACCTCGGGAGTGGGGATGTCCGGCTGGCCAATATTCAGATGATAAATCTTGACGCCGCGGTGGCGCGCCTGATCGGCCAGTGGCTCGAGCATCCGGATAGGCGAGAACTGCGTCGCTTGCGCACGTTTTGAGCTCTGACTCATGCGAAAACCTCCCTGGCTGGCTGAAAAGCTCTGGGCTATTTTCTTGCGTCAAGGGCCGGTTGTCAAACGGTCGTCAAGGGCGTATGGCCATACGCCCTTACTTTTTTTGCTGTGCCGTTAGGAGCATCGCTTCGACCAACTGAGCAAACGAAAGGCCTGCGGCTTGAGCCGCCTGGGGCAGGTCGCTGGTGGAGGTCAGGCCGGGCACAGTGTTGACCTCTAGTATGAAAGCTTCTCCCTCCTCGGTTACCCGTAGATCAACCCGTGAGAAGCCCTGACAGCCGAGCGCCTGATGGGCTTTCAGGCTCAGCCCTTGGATATGTTGCGTCGTTTGAGCGTCGAGCTGGGCCGGGATGATGAACTCGGTCAGGCCGGCGCTGTACTTGGCTTGGTAGTCATAGAATCCGCTTTTGGGGCGCAGCTCGAGCAGGGGCAGGGCTCGCTCCCGGCCCTGTAGGGCCAGTATGCCCACGGTGATCTCCCGGCCTGGGATATATGTCTCGATGAAGAACTCGGTGTATTCGCGCTTGACGGCCGCACAGGCCGAGATCAGCTCTTCGGGGGCGCTCACGATCCACACTCCAAAGCTGGAACCCTGGCGCACCGGCTTGACCACACAGGGATAGCCTATTGTTTGAGCGACACGCTCGCTCCAGGCCGCCCAGGGTCCCCGGCGATAGGCCAGCCAGCGGGGCGTGGGCAGGCCGGCCTGCTGAAAAGCTTTCTTGGCCGCCAGCTTGTCCATCGCCAGCGCGCAGGCCAGCGGCGGCGAGCCGGTATATGAGATACCAAGCAACTCCAGCAATAATTGCACCGTGCCGTCCTCGCCGCTGCCCCCATGTAGGCAGTTAAAAACTATTTGGACCGGCTGCAACTGGGAGATGAGCCGGTCGGGATCATCGAGCCGAATCCGGAGCGTCCGGTACCCCCCCTGGCGCAACGCCCGGTAGACCTGCTCGCCGGAGCGCAGTGAGACCTCGCGCTCGGCCGAGCACCCGCCCATCAACACGCCGATACTCTTTCGCTTGAGCTCTTGGTGCGCTGACATAGTTTGCAGCATTCACTTTAGCGGAAGCGACGGTCCAAAGCTATAGGACATCGTTGGCATGTAACGGCTTTTATAGCATCCCAAGGCTAAGATCGAACCACCTTTTGATCGCCAACCTTGATCCTAAAGCGGGAAAAGCAACTGAATTGTTCGGTCTCATCCACGAGATGCTATACCTCACGTTTGGGCTCATCTTGTATTGGACAACTCTGCAATTTCTCAATTCACTCTTGACTTCTGGAGGCCACTAAACTTGGGTTAACGCGTTAACCCATCGCCAGTCACGTACTTATCAACTCGAAACGGGACAGTTGAGATAAGCACGCGACGCCAATACCGGGTATAATAAGTTCTTGGTCAAGAGAGAGAACATTCAATGACACATAAATTGCAGCCCAGCACGATGGGATTCCCACGAACTGTACTCGGCTATAGAATCAAGACTTGGCGATCAGGTCAGGCATTCAAAGCGAATATTCCGGTATTGCCGAAGACGAATGTAGCAAGTAAGGACTTTGGAAGGTGTATCCGGGATCTTTATGACAAAGCAGAAACAGCGCTGCAGAAGCTCACAGTGTCAGGCCGTGTTGTGCCCTCCAGAGCCTTTGAGACCAGCGAGCGTGACATTCCTTTCGGTTACCATGACGCTGTAGCTTCAACTATCAGGGACACCAATCGGTTGCTCAACAAGTACGGCTTCTACGTCTCAGGCCATCACACGCATCATCAATTGACGGCGGCCCGGCTTGCGGCGGAAAAGGTGAAACAACTCTACGGGGAAGAGCCGCCAACTGACATCGCAGCCTATACTGAGGCCGAGAATATCATATTTGAAAGTGTGTTCACTTCCATTTGGGGTCTTGACCGTCGAGCTGAAAGCATGGCAGGACTCTTTCTAAAGGTCGACCATCTCAGAAAATTCTCCCATCTTGTGGAGCAAGCCTATATAAGCCTCTACAGACAAGAGCCCATTGCTGTGATGACTACCCTCGTCCCGGTAGTTGAGGGGATCCTCCTATCATTTTATGGGTTCGACTTGACCTCCTCATCGCACAGCCCTGATCCAGAGAGGCGGCTGCTGAATCATCTAGCGGCTCAATGGCCGTCCGTTACCAACTTCCCTATTGATCTGGCTCCCTTGCTTTACGATGAGTATCTCCGATGTTTCCTCTGGATCACTCACAACATATTCTACCGAGATGCTCAAGCCGCCCCCGGGAAGGGCTTCTTTAACCGTCACTATGCGGCACATCTTCTAGGTGCCGATGATTTCTGCAGCAGAAATAACGCCTTCAAGATGGTTGCCTTGATCGATCTCTTAGGCCACTTGATTGCTGTCAACGTTGGGCAGCACGACCTGTTTCACACAACAAATGCTGAGGTTGGGCCACGCAAGGAGTATTATAAATTGGTTGCTATGCAGACCTTAGAGGAAATGAAGATTAAGAGACCATTGTTCTCACAGCACATGCATCACCGACCGCGACATGAATATGACTGGGTTCCCCTTGGCGATGACTCTGTGTAAAGACAGGCAGGGTAATCGATAATTAGGATGATTCGACGATGTTCGTTAATAGAGCATTAACTGCGACATTCCGCACTACCACCCACCGAAAACCCGCTGCCCATGTACCACAGCTTCCGGAACCCGTCCTTCGAAATGAAAACGTCGGCGATTAGCTACCTTTTTTGTGTTTGTGATCTCCTCGCACCGCCTCCTGCAGTATAACCGGCTTGCTCTCCACGAAGCGCCGCCTGCCTACCGGCAGGCAGGCATGACGAGTGCCGGTTCTTCAGCGTAACCCCAGCTCATCAAGCCGTCGCAAGAGCGTCGAGCGGGCTATCCCCAGGTCCTGGGCAGTGGCGCGGTGCATCCTCGTAGGGAATATATTGATCCTTTGTGTAAGCCAATTACAGCACAAATTACTCCTTCCGCGCCTCAATCTCCTTGGTGGCGGTGCGGCCGGAGCGAGCGATGTAGGCCTGGGCGGTGCGCAAGTCCTCCCAGCCCATGACTTCACAAAGGGCTTGAGCTGAGAGGCCGACATTGGCAAACATCATGGCCGCGGTGGCTCGTAGGGCATGGGGGTAGACCTTCTTGGTAAGGCCGGCTCGCTTGGCCACGCGCTTTAGTTTGAGTTGCAGGGCGCGACGGGATTTGCCTACGCTATCATAGGCGCCAAAGTAGCCCTTGAGCACTTCGCGGGTAGCGAGAAAATATCTGAAAGGAATGGAGCGGACGCCTGCCCTGGTTTTGGGGTGCCACTGATTGCCCATCTTTTGGCATTCAAAGCAGGAGCACGGCATAGTTTCGAGGGTATGCACACTTTATCATCTTGGAAGCTCAGCCAGGCCTTGAGGCGGGCGAACTCGCCGATCCTCATTCCCAGCTGGCCCAGGGTGGTAACTAGTAGTTTCTCTTCTATATCCTCACAAGTCTTGAAGAACTCTTGGAGCTTCTGTTTGGCCAGGTAGTCGTCCCGGGCGTGGCACCAGCGGGCAGCTCCTTGGCCTCGCTTATTCGCTGTCATAGTGAAAGTATATCACAATGACGTAAATGGGGCAAGCGGCGGGATGGGGGTTTCTGGTTGACCGGTTGGGACGAATTTCACATTCATTGCCAGGATGTGAAAGAGAGGGTCGCTAGACTGGGTTTCCTCTTACGCTTCATCTAAGAGAAGTAAGAGTGAAGAGAATATCGTCTGCCCTGCGGAGGGCGCTACGGGTTAGTTTGTCCAATTTGCGCACTATATTGTCATAATCAGCCTGGTTGCGGTTTCCCCGCAAGCGTCTTAAC
>CAJXGD010000058.1 GCA_913053845.1 uncultured bacterium
GACGTTACCCATGGCCGCGGCCATGCCGCCCTCGGCCATCACGGTGTGCGCCTTGCCGAGCAGCGACTTGCAGACGAGGCCGGTCTTCGCGCCGTTGGCGGAGGCCTGGCGGGACGCGGATGGCGATTTTCCCTTCGATCCGCGAGGGGTCGAAGCGGCGCGACTGGCGCTGATGGGCGACGCGCCAGCGGAGCTTCTCGAATCGGCAGCACTTTGCGCGGCGACCTACCTGTTTCTCCACCTGCATGATGCCCACGCGGCGCTGGCGGTACTGCAGTCGGCTCTGGACAAGATCGAGGAGCAAGGTGGATCCCCGAAGCCAGGGTTCCTTATGCTTGCTTCGAACTGCGCTGAGCGCATCGGGGAGACCGGGCTGCAGATTACCCTCCTGGAGAAGGGGCTTGCGCTTCGATCTGACGACAAGGTAACGCTAGCCCAGATCGCGGCGACGCACGCTGAGGCGACGATCGCGCGGGATGGGCCGGAGAAGGCTCTTGGAACTCTGCGCGACGCAGCAGCCCTGTTCAACGAAGCAGGCGACGTGCGATCGCAGGCCGTCACCATGGGCAAGATCGCCGACATCCTCCAGCAGCAGGGAGAGACCGACGAGGCCCTGCACATCTGGAGAGAGGAAGAACTCCCCGTCTATGAGCGGCTCGGCGACGTGCGATCGCAGGCCATCACCATGAAAAAAATCTCTGACATCCTCCAGCAGCAGGGAAAGACCAATGAGGCCCTGCGCATCTGGATCGAAAAGTATTTGCCTGCGGCGGAGAGAACTCGAGAGATCGACATCATTGCAGACATCCGCTTCTCCTGCGCAAAACTTCGCCTCGACCGCGGCAGCCCGAAGCAAGGTGAGGCGCAGACGATTTTGGACGAACTAGCGGAGAGCTTCGCCCTGAACAAGAAGCTCCAGCGTGCCGACGGAATCGCCATTGTGGGCTCGCTGCTCGGGCAGATTCTCGCAACTGCGGGCCGCGTGGACGAGGCCCTGACTACTCTGGACCAGTCCGCTCAGGCCTTCGAGCAACTCGAACAGGCAGATCAGTTAGCCCAGGTGCGTGAGCTGCAAAAGAGAATCAGGGAGGGGAACGGATGACCGTCCAGACCCGACCTGGCTCTCGCGTTCCTGTGCGAGAGAGCCGTGGCCCAACAACGGCATGCACGCGGATGCCAAATCGCTCTGGGGGCTGGTTTGGCGTTTGCAAGTTGGCCGTTTGCCAAAGTACAGTCTGTAAGAGCCGCGCGACCGGTGAGCTTAACAGTTAGACGAACATGAACGGCGTTGTGATGACAGCCAGGTCGGACGTGATCGTTGCAGTCGTAATGAGGGGTAAGTGGATTCTGGTGATCCGCCGCGGTCCCGATGATGTTCCAGGTCCGGGCTATTGGGCTCCTCTCACCGGCAGAGTGGAGCTCAGCGAGGAGCAGTCGTCCACCGTTGTGCGGGAGGTTCGTGAGGAAGTGGGGCTTGAGGTCCGCCCGATTCGACCAGTCTGGGGGGTGCGCCTCGGACGACGGAGCCGACTATCTGCACTGGTGGCTGGTGGAGTACGTTGGCGGAGACGTTGCGCTAGACCCGCGAGAGGTGAGCGATGCGAGATGGTGGTTTGGATTGGCCAATGCTCACGGGAAGGTTATACTGTCTCATGAATTTGATGAAGGGTGACAGGAGGTGCAGTCTTGAATAGTACCAAGAGAGCCCACCTGTTCATCTCTGGACTGGTGCAGGGAGTCTATTTCAGGGGCAATATCAGGTCCAAGGCTGGAGAGCTGAGATTGACAGGCTGGGTGAAAAACCTTCCTGATGGCAGTGTTGAGGCTGTGTTTGAAGGTTCTGGAAAATCAATCAAAGACATGGTTGAGTGGTGCAGGCAGGGATATAAGAGTTTCATGAGTCGCGCAAGGGTGGATCGGGTCAAAATGCTGTCAGAAGAATTCAAGGGAGAATTCGCTAGTTTCTCAATAAGATGGTAGGTGTTATCTGGACATTCATGAGTTGTCATAAGGCATGTCGGCTGATTCACCCGAGTGGACGATTGCACTGAAAAATACCCCTCTGAAAGGCCCTCAGTTGGATTCTAGAGCGGACGCTTATAAAATTAGCAAGCCGGGCCGACACAAAGCAGTAGAACGCTCCTGGGTTGCCCTTTTCTTCGTAGGTCCGCTAATCTACCCTTAACGGACATGGATTGAACTCCTAGAGGGAAGGTATATAAAATTGGTTGCTAAGAAGATTTCAACGAGGTTTCCTGGGGAGTTGCTTGAGGAGATGAATCTTGTAGCTTCTTTGGAATACATAGATAGAACTGAACTCATGAAAAAAGCCATCAGAGAATTCCTAAAGGATGTGGTAGAGGATTTGACATTTAAGGAACGGGTGGTAGAACGTTACTTTGAGGGCAAGCTCCCTTTCGAGAAGTTAGAGATCATCTGAGGGAAAGAGGATGCCGCTGCTATAAGGGTGTCAAAAAAGATCATGGAGCAGGGTGAGAAGCTTGCCAGAGAGCTCGCATAGGATTGTAATAGATACCTCAGCCCTGATTTCTCTGGCTCACGGCGACATTATAGATTTGCTTCTAGATGAGTTCAAGTGTGTTATGATTTAACAAGAGCGATGCCCGGGAATTTGGCTGCGAAAGTGCAAGAGAAGGGTGATACTAAATCTTATTCATCATGTCGCCTTTGACTGTAGGGGCGTATGGCCATACGCCCCTACCATAGAGGTTTTCCCAGTTGATCATGGTGATATCTAAAACCCGATTTAGTATTACAGGCGTTCCAGCGACGAATCCGCCTGAGAGACCAGCCCCCAGTTGGCCGCCTGGGTCGACCAGGGCTTAACTCGTCCCTCCTCGCTCGGCCGGCAGATCGTGCTGACCCCGCAGGCCGGCGAGGCGTACATATCCTCGTTTAGCACCCGCTTGAGCGTTCGAAGCAGCTTGATCCGCACCTCGTGCGAGACCTCCACCCCATCTTGCTGTAGTTCGGCCAGCGCCGCTTGTTGAAGATGGCGCAGTAAATCCTCAATGTTCACCCTTTCCCACAACCTGAATCCTGCCATGATCACTCCTTTCTTCGAGGGGCCTACCTATCTGAGCTCAAGGGCTCCCGGGCCCGTTTGATGGTCTTGCTCCTCCAACCCCTAAAGAGGCGGATGGCCAGATAGGTGGCTATGCCGACCAACAGAGGCAGGAGCACGGCAGCGAGGCGAAAGATGGCTAAGGATATGTCCAAAACTTCCTGATAAGCAGCAGCGGAGAGCGTCAGGAGGAGCATCAGGACCCCGGTCCCTATGGATGTCCTCAGCGGGTGCTTGGTCACCGGCTCCAGGTAGTTCTGCCGTTCCCTCGTCCGGTTGAGGAAGGGCACCAGGAAGATCAGCAGGATGAGCAAACTGGGAAGGAGGATGCCACCGATCACCTCGGGATCGAGAACCGTCCCCCCCAGGTGGATCTCCAGCCAACCGGGGATCAGCTTCAGCAACCCGAAGACCCACAGGAAGTACCAATCCGGCTTGACAGTCGGCGTCTGAGGACCGGGTGGTCCATAGAGCTCAATGGGGTGTACTGGGAAGATAGAGGCGATCAACAATAGGCCGCCGGTCATCAACAGAAATAGCATCACCATCAGGCTGGTCTGCTGGGGCCAGAGCGGGATCCCTAGCAACCGCCCTGGTGCGACCCGGCCTCGGCTGGAGGAGGGCTCGGTATGCTTCTGCTTGATCATCACCAGCAGATGCAGGCCGATGAGCCCGATCAGCAGAAGGGGGATGATCACCACGTGATAACCGAAAAACCGGGGGATGGTGCCTATAGCCGGGAACTGCCCAGCGAAGACGAACTTGGCCAGCGCCACCCCAATCCAGGGGATCGAAGCGGCGATCTGGTAGCCAATGCCGCTGGCCGTGACGGAAAAGGCGTCGTAGGGCAAGAGATAGCCGGTGAAGCCCGCCATCACGGTGATGAGCAGCAGCAGGATGCCGATCACCCAGTTGATCTCGCGAGGCTTCTTAAAGGCTCCGGTGAAGAAGACGCGCAGCAGGTGCAAGATCACCACGGCAATCATCAGATGGGCGGCCCAATGATGCACCTGACGGACGATCAGGCCAAAGGGTTGCTTGTCGATCTGAGTGACGCTGTGGTAGGCTGCGGGAAAAGAGCGGCCGCCTACGGTGATGATCTGCGCGGAGGGCTCGTACGAGAAGAGCAGATAAATCCCGGTGATCACCAGGATGACGAAGCTGAAGAGGGCGATCTCACCCAGAAAAAACGAAGGATGCATCGGGAAGGCCTTGTCCAAGAACTTCTCACGAAAGCCGGACCACCCCAGGCGCTCCTCAAACCATCCCAAACCCTGCCTTTGCATGATCTAGCGACCTCCTGGCAGCGGTCCCACCGGTCCATCGAAGGGTCCGTCCGCCACCAGCTCCCCTTTGGCATTGAGGACTAGGGGCAACTGAGGCAGCGGTCGCGGGGGCGGCCCCGCCACCACCTCGGCACCTGCCAGCGGGTTATACATTCCCTGGTGGCAGGGGCAGTGGATGTGCGGATACGGAACCCCCGGCATCGGCTCATGGGAGAAGCCCACGGTGCAGCCCAGATGGGTGCAGATCGCGCTGTAGGCTACATAGCCGTCCGGAAGCCAGTTCAGGTGCGTGGGGGGAATGAACTGGGATCGCCTCAAGTTGATCAGGATAATCAAGTTGTCCTGTACTGCCTTACCCTGTGGAAAGGCCAAGACTGCTTGCTGTGGGACGATGCTGGTTGGTGTGAGCGGAGCTCCCTTGTTCTGCCCCAGCGCGAAGACCAATACATCCCCCGCCTTGATCTTCTCACCTCGTTGTGCCGTTTGCGGCGGCTTGACTGTGCCCAGCACCGAGGCCAATGCGGCCAGTGAGCTGAACGCTCCGACGCCCACAACCCAACGGAGCAAGGTGCGCCGCCTCATCCCCGCTTGGTGGGTATGCTCAGGTCTCTCGTGCTCTTCAGCCATTCTTCTGACACCTCCTCGACTTTTGCATGATCTAGCGACCTCCCGGCAGCGGTCCCACCGGTCCATCGAAGGGTCCGTCCGCCACCAGCTCCCCTTTGGCGTTGAGGGCCAGGGGCAACTGGGGCACCGGTCGTGGGGGCGGCCCTGAAACCACCTCAGCACCTGCCATATCGTTATACATTCCCTGGTGGCAGGGGCAGTGGATGTGCGGATACGGAACCCCCGCTCCCGGCATCGGCTCATAGGAGTAGCCCACGGTGCAGCCCAGATGGGTGCAGATCGCGCTGTAGGCCACAAAGCCATCCGGAAGCCAGTTCAGGTGCGTGGGGGGAACGAACCGGGATTTCTTCAAATGGATCAGGATAATCAAGTTATCGTGCATTTCCTTGCCTCGGGGAAAGGCCAGTGTAACGTCTCCCAGTCCAACGCTCGTGGGTATAATCGGTTCCCCTTTGTGCTGCCCCGGTTCAGGTACGATGACTATGCCCGCAGGTCGGCTCGCGGATGCATTCGTGGATGTAATCGGATCTCCCTTGTTCGGTCCCAGCGCGAAGACCAATACGTCCCCTGCTTTGATCTTCTCATCTCGTTGCGACGTTTGCTGCGGCTTGACTGTGCCCAGCACCAGGGCTAATGTGGCCAGTGAGCTGAACGCTCCGACGCCCACAACCCAACGGAGCAAGGTGCGTCGCCCTATCCCCGCTTGGTTGGCATGCTCAGGTCTCTCGTGCTCTTCAGCCATTCTTCCGACACCTCCTCCGTCCCTCTCTGTCTACCATGGCACGCCGTCGTCGCGCTCCTGTGCGACCACCACGTCAGCGATGAAGTACCGCCGGTAGAGACCGATCAGCGCCGCCAGGATGAAGAGCAACAAGGCCGCCAGTTGCCCCAAACTGCTCGGTGAAGCGCCGTGGAAGAGTTGCTGAGCGAACTCCCAGGCCGTTCCCACGTTGGCCGCGGTCAACAGCAGCATGAACCAGACCACGGGCCAGGGTGCCGGCTTGGCCGGGCGAACCTCGACCTGCTCGACCTCACCATCCAGATAGACCGAGATCAATCCCTGAAGCCCCAGTAAGATGAAAAGGAAACTCCAGATAACCAGTGCGATCTCATAGGATTCCAGATGCTCGACGATCATAGGTTATCACTTCCCTGGAGCGAAGAGGTCCAGCTTGACTTCGCTTCGCTGCCTGTGGTACGTGGTCCAATCGTCCTTGTCGGCGTAGGCCAGCATGATGGTCATCACGCCGGGGACGATCGACTTCTGGTCTTTACCTCCGGGATTGAGGAGGCGTGCAAACTCCAGTGTGGTGCCCTGTGCATCCTCCGCGCCGGCGAACTTGATGAGGTCAGCGGTCTCCCCGGCCTTGGTGACCGGCTCATGGGTATAGGGAGTATTGCCGAACTCATCCTGCATGTAGGCCTGGCCTTTCTTGACGAAACCCATCATGATCTCTGCGCCCTTCATCGCCGGGCCCTCCGGTGCGAGTCCCAGGGCTAGCCAGCCCTTGCCGGGGCTGTGCAGCCCAAAGTATATCTTCTTTCCCACGATGGACCAAGAGAGATCCATCCCGGTGGCCTTATCGTGGAGGCTGTGAGCGTACTCACCTGCGGCGATCACCCCATTGAGGGTGGGCAGCAGTGAGGTCGTGCTGGTAGAGGAGATGGGTGCGCCGGCAGCGGGAGGCTCAGGTGCGTTCTTTACCCACAGATCGGCGACGAGGACGAGTCCCCCCAACAGACCGACGAGCAGGAACGCGATCGACACTGTGCCCTTATTCATGGTCTTTCCTCCTCAGCCCTCTTCTCCAACAGTGAGCACGAGAGTAGCAGACTAACAGGCCTCTCCCAAGGAACCTGTGCGGAACGCGAGCAGGGCACAAAAGCCCCTTCGGTACTAGAATGGGCTCTGCACCCCGCTTCGCAGCAGTCCGTGTTTATACTTAAGAGGAAGCGACGACCACGATCTGCCCGATCATGTAACCCTGATGGCTCATGGACCAATCGCCGTTCGGTGTGTCGCAGGGAACCTTGCAGTGGAATTCGTACGTTCCCGGCTTCTGCGGCGCGGTAAACTTGATCACGGTCACCGAGGGCTCACCTTCCTTCAGAGCCGGCTTGGTCACCACGTCGACGCCCAGTTCCTTGGAGGTGAACGAGTGGTCCATGTCATCCCAGTTGTAGATGGTCAGGACGACCTGAGCGCCTGCCGACACCTTCATCTGCCACGGGCTGAAGGCGTCATGGTACTTACCGGGGGTCGCCGGACCGAGCTTAAAGCCCCCCAGGATGTCCATGTAAAGGTAGACGGTTTGCGCCTGCGCCGCGTTGGCGGTCGCGACCAGGGGGGAGGCCATTGGCTGCACCTGCTGAATGGCGAATATCCCTACCGCTAGCGTCAAGACTACTGCAGCAACTACTGCTACTTTAGGAAACGTTCTTACCTTCATCATACTATCTCCTTCCTTGCTTGGGGATTACCGTACGACCCCATTATAGGTGCAGGCGCCCTTAAAAGACCATAGAAGCCAAATGAAGCCGGAATGAAAAGAAACTTAGAAAACGGTTAAGAGATGAGTAAGGCGCAGATGCCCCTCACAAGCTAAGATGGGCCCTGCGCCCTGCCTCACGAACGTCCGTGCGAAAAGCTATTTAAGGAGCGACGACCACGATCTGCCCGATCATGTAACCCTGATGGCTCATGGACCACTCGCCGTTCTCCAGATCACAGGGAATCTTGCAGTGGAATTCGTACGTTCCCGGCTTCTGCGGCGCGGTAAACTTGATCACGGTCGCCGAGGGCTCACCCTGCTTCAGAGCCGGCTTGAACACCACGTCGACACCCAGTTCCTTGGAGGTGAACGAGTGATCCATGTCGTCCCAGTTGTAGACGGTCAGGACGACCTGAGCGCCTGCCGGCACCTTCATCTGCCACGAGCTGAAGGCGTCGTGGTATTTGCCGTCCGAACCGAGCTTGAAGCCCGGCAGGATGTCCATGTAAAGGTAGACAGTTTGCGCCTGCGCCGCGTTGGCGGTCGCGACCAGGGGGGAAGCCATTGGCTGCACTTGCTGAATGGCAAATATCCCTACCGCTAGCGTCAAGATTACTGCGGCAACTGCCACTACTTTAGGAAACGTTCTTACCTTCATCGTACTATCGCCTTCCTTGCTTGGGGATTTGTCCTACGACTCTTATTATGGGCGTAGACGCGCTTGAGGGGCCATAAAAACCGGATTAAAATGCGGTTAAAAGGCGGTTAAAGCCAGGGAACCGGAGTCCCCCGCCGACCTGCTCAACCTGCCAGTTTGTATCCGAACCCCTTGACGGTTTGAATCCAGCGAGGGTGCTGCGGTTCCTCCTCGATCTTGTTGCGCAGCAAGTGGATGTACTGCTTCACGTCATTGGAGGTGGCACGGCTGCCCTGTGGCCAGAGGCGGATGATGAGCTCGGCATCGGAGAAGACACGACCCGGTTCGATCGCCAGCAGCCGGAGCAACTCATACTCTTTAGGGGAAAGCTGCACAGGTTTGCCTTCGAGGGTGACGACTTTGGCCCGATCGTCGATGCTCAAGGTGCCCACCTGAATCCCATGAAGGTCTATTTTAGCGCTGACGCGGCGCAGTACCGCTTGGATGCGGGCCTCCAGTTCACGGGGCTCAAAGGGTTTCGTCAGGTAATCGTCTCCCCCCAGCGAGAGCCCTTTGATCACGTCATCCGTGCTATCTAACGCGGTCAGGAAGATGACCGGCACATGGCTCTGCACGCGGATCGCCTCCAGCACGCTCCAGCCATCCAGACGGGGGAGCATGATGTCCAGTAAGACCACCTCCGGGCAGGTGCTCTTGAATTTTTCCAGCGCTTCGACTCCGTCGTTGGCCATGACGACCTGGTGACCTTTGGCCTCCAGGTAGACCTTGAGGAGCTCCCGCGCATCGGCATCGTCTTCAGCGATCAGCAGTCTCATCCTCTGGACCTCCCTGCGGCAGTCTGAACCAAAAGTGGCTACCCTGACCGGTGATGCTCTCGAAGGAGAGTGTCCCCCCTAGCAGCTCTACGTAACCCTTGGAGACCGCTAAGCCCAATCCCACGCCCGGTCCGGCTGAATCACTAGCCCGGGTGAAGGGCTCAAAGAGCTGCGCGCGGACCTCCGGCCCGATGCCCGATCCCGTGTCTGCGACGGAGAAGTAGGCAAACCCCTCGGACGCCTTGGCCACTATATTCACACTTCCCTTCGAGGTGTACTTGATCGCATTGTTGAGCAGATTCAGCAGTACCTGCTTAAGCTTAGTTTCATCGGTGCGCAGGGTCAAGCTCGACTCGACCTCCACCTCCACGCGCAATCCCTTCTCCTCCGCCAGGGGACGCTGATTCTCCACGACCTCGGCGACGATCTGCGCCGCACGCTGCTCGGTGAGATGAAGCCGCTCGGCTCCGGCCTCCAGCTTCGAGAACTCCAGCAGATTCCCAATTAGGACCAGCAGATGCTTGCCCGATCGTTGGATTGCCCCGGCGTACTGGTGCCCCGCCTTGTTGAGCTTGACGTTGATCTCGTCGAGCAGGAGGCTGGCATAGCCCAAGATGGAGTGCAGGGGTGTGCGCAGCTCGTGGCTCATGGTAGCCAGGAAGATCGTCTTGGCCTGGTTGGCTCGCTCCAGCTCATCGGTTGTCTGGCGTAGCGCATCACGCTGGTGCACGATGGAGTTGGCCATGGCATTGAACTCGTTGGCCAGGGATTCGATCTCATCGCCACTGTCAACCAAGGCCCGGGCGCGGCTGTTCCCCGCGCCGAACTCCCGCATGGCCTCACTCAGCCGCTCGACCGGCCCCAGGATCATTCGGTACAGACCCCAACCTACCAAGATGCTCAGGATCATCAGTCCCAGACTCAACGCCGCCAGGAGCAGCGACCCGCGATTGATCTCCACCTCCATGCGCTTCAGCGAGATCCCCAAGCGTATGTAGCCATCCACCCCACCTTGCAGGCGCCGCTTGACCTCTGGGGTTACCACTAGCCCAAGTCGAGAAAGGATCCCCAGCGGATGATTCAAAGGATGGATGAGATCGAGGTAGGGAGACCCGTTTGAGGGGGTGAGGAGGTGGTACACCACGACGCGAGCAGGCGTGGTAACGAGGGGAAGATTGACCAGGTAGCGAGATTGCTGCGCGAGCACCTGTCCGTTGAGCACGATCTGCAAGTAGATCACGTCACCAGCCACGAGGTTTCGCGCCAAGAGGCCTAAGTCGTTGTCGTGACCCAAGTTAAGCACCTGCTCTTCCAGGACCTCTCCGGCGGTGTGGAGGGCCAGTTGTTCCCCCTGGCGCTCGTACTGGACTCTTAGCTCATAAGTTAGGCGTTGAATAGCGGTCACGCCGAAGGTGACGGTCAGCACGACGGTGAAGAGTATGAAGGGCAAGATAAACTTGTATCTCAGACTCAGGCGCATCGCAGTTGACCCCCTTCTGCGACCCTTTCCTCGCTCGAGCAGAACCGGCCAAGTCGGATAGACAAGCGTCCTCCCGTTCCCTGAACGGGACGGGGTCCGAACGTCGAACTTGGAGGCTCTCCACCGATTGGCTGCTCGGCCCTGGTAACAATCTCTTGATCCATTATAAGGGGAGCGCCTCAGATTAGCATACCTGGGGATCCGGCGATATGCCTTAGTTGGACCTGAGAGATCGGTTTTCCACCTATGACGCCTCCTATCTCGACCTGGCGATTCGTCGGGGGCTTGGAGGCCTGCGTCGGAGGACCTGGCCTGGGACGTGCTCTTGGGCTTTACCAAGCTGAGCAAATTCAAGGTGCTCCACGGTCGGGTGGAGCTCTATCCGGACAAGCGATGAAGGCCTTAAGCAAAGGGGTTGCGCACCTCGATCTCGGCGAACCGTCGAAAGTCCCGTTCGTTGGCGGTGAGGATTGTGGATATTCCATGATCCAACATGGCCGCCACCACCTGGACGTCGTAGACCTCCTGGGCTCTGATCCGGTAGCGCTCGGCCAGCTCAGCCATCTGCCGCGAGCTGCTCGCCCGCAAGGGGAGGACCTCCAGAGCTTGCAGGAGGGCCTCGATCTGAGCGCGGGCCTGCCGGGGAGTAAGCGGGCTCTCCACCCGCCGGGGGTCGGTGACCACTGCATAATACTCGGCCAAGATCTGCGGAGTGAGACAGGCTGCCGGCTCGCCGGCGAGCGCCTGCTGCAAGACCTGCTGGGCGCGATCGTAAAAAGGCGAGTCTCGGTTGGTGGCGTAGACCAGGACGTTCGTATCCAGGAGGACCGGGCCGGATTCCACCCCGGCTTCCGCTTGCTCCGATTCGGGCCTAGCGGTGGCTGTCACGGTAGAGCTCGACCCTACGCAGGCTCCCTTGGATGGAGCCCAGCTTGTAGCTGCGGAAGGCGATCTTCCCCGGTTGGCCCGCCTGGCCGTTCAGGCGGCGGAGGCGGGCTTTGATCTGCCCCAACCTGCGCCGTTCGGAGGCCCATTGCGGATCGGCATACCAGGAGGTCATCTCTTCGTCCAGGAAGCGGAGGAGGTCTGGGATATTGAATACCCAGTCGCGGCCGAAGCGTTTCCCATAGCGGTTGAGATGGCGCCGCTGGAGCCAGTAGCGGATGGTGGCCGGGGAGCGGCCGAAGAGCTCGGCCAGGTCCTGGGTAGTCAGATACTCCTTGGCCTGTTTCATGGGGATCACCGACGTTAATCATAATGTATAACGTTGGGAGCGTCAAGCAGAGTGCTGGAGAGGAGAGTCGTCCATGAAAGCTCGGCCGCTGACCCTGGCAGAGACCGCGCGGGTGCGGGTGCACCTTTGGAGTTACCCAGACCAGAGGACTTTTGACACTGGACTTTTGACAAATAGGAGGAACTGCGTCATAGAAGATGCATGAATACCAAGGCATGCATTTCACAGTTGACGCAGTTCCGAGAAGCATTATACCAAAAGTTCAACCATCGAGCCGACACGCTGATGGAATTGGTGGATGCCTTGGCCAGCAACCCCCAGGCCCGCTCGGTAGTGGAGTACTCTTTGACACCCTGTTTTCGGCGCAGCTACTCCACAATCTTTAAGGCCATCGCCGAGCTGGACTGGGAGCAAAGGACATTGCCCCAACTGCTGGCGGGGTATCTTCCTCGACTTGCCCAACGACCCTTCTGGCTGTTGGGAGTGGATGTGAGCTCACAACCTCGTCCGTATGCAGGCAGCTTGGCAGATCGAGCCATGGTCTATCAGCCTCAGATAGTCAAAGGGAACAAGCCGGTGACGATCGGGCATCAATACTCGACTGTGGCCTTGTTGCCGGAAGCAGAGACGGGGATCTCTGAGAGTTGGGTGATCCCGCTGATGACCCGACGCGTCCACACCCAGGAAGACAAGGAGATGGTGGGGGCAGAGCAAATGGACAGTTTGCTCCAGGACCCTGAGCTGCCCTTCCGGCAAGAGCTGTGTGTAGAAGTGGGGGACAGCAGTTACAGCAAGCCGGCCTACTTGCACGCTCATCGCCAGCAGAGCAACCTGGTGACCCTGGTCCGTGTGCGGAGCAATCGCAGGTTCTACCGGCAGCCCGGCGGGGATGGAAGTGGGGTGGGTCACCCCAGCTGGTACGGAGAAGCCTTTTCTTTGCCGGATGATGCCACCTGGCATCCGGCGGATGAAAGGGCTACCCTGACTGAGGTCGGTCGGCGTGGTCAGCAGTACCGGATAGAGATAGAAGCCTGGCACAATATGCTGATGCGCGGTAAGCGGAAACCGCAGCCACTGCCTATGCAGCGTTACCCGTTCACCTTGGTGCGTATTGTGCGTTATGATCAGGTGGGCAATCTGGCCTGCCGGCAGCCCTTGTGGCTGATTGTGGTGGGCGACCAGCGGGAGTCTCTTACCCTGCTGGAGATCGCTCAGGCCTATGATCAACGGTTCAAGTTGGAACATTTTTTCCGGTTTGGCAAGCAAAAGCTTTCTCTGGTCGAGTTCCAAACGTCAGAAGAGCAGCGGGAGGAGAACTGGTGGGAGTTAGTGCATATTGCCTATGCGCAATTGTGGTTGGCGCGACGTGCAGCCCAGAGCCTGCCTCGTCCTTGGGAACGGAACTTGCCGGCGATGAAAACAGCTCAACTGAGTCCGACTCTGGTCCAGCGAGACTGGGGACGAATTATTCGCCAGTTGGGCACACCGGCCCAAGCACCCAAACTGCGAGGTTATTCCCCGGGCCGGGCTAAAGGCACCAGGCTGACCCCTTGCCCACGCTACCCGGTGGTCATCAAAGGTCAACTTCGGGGGCCTCCACCCTAACCTCAGCTCGATGATTCAGTGGACAATGTGCTTCAGCTTACTCAGTAAAGGTTGGCTTGGCTCCGCGTTTGTCAAAAGTCCAATTGACAAGTAATGGGGCTTTACAGTCTGTTCCTACCTTGACTGTAGCGGAAAGGGGGCGGTCGGCTTGACGACCCCAGCAGCAATGCATAGCCTCTGGGCCTGAGAGATCGGTTTTCTTGACCTTGACAGCAACCCTTAGTCTATCTATACTGGTCGTAGACTGGTCTAACCTGTTTGGAGGTGACGCATGGCTACCATCGGTGCCTATGAAGCCAAGACCCATCTCTCCCAGCTTTTGGAGCGAGTGGCCCAGGGTGAGCGGATCGTGATCACCAAGCACGGTGTGCCCGTGGCGGTGCTGGAGCCCGCTTCTCCTGCCAAGAGAGCCGATCCTAAGAAGGTCATTGCGGCTCTCAAGGCACTCCGTCGCGATCACCGGCTGGACGGGCTCTCCATGCGCGAGCTGATCGAGGAGGGGCGCGCCTGATGGCCCAAGATGAGTTTGTGCTGGACGCTTCGGTGGCACTGGCCTGGGGCTTCGAGGACGAGGCCAACCCGTACACCGATGCCGTCTTGGAGGCGTTGGCCGAAGCTGAGGCCTTCGCGCCCGCGGTCTGGCCGCTTGAGGTGGGCAACGTGCTCTTGGTGGCCGAGCGGAGGGGGCGACTCACCCAGGCGGGCACCGTCCAGTTCCTGACGCTGCTGCAGCAATTGCCCATTATGGTGGAACCGGAGACGCCGGAGCGGATGCTAGCTGAGATCCTGACCTTAGCGCGTGAACATCGGCTTTCCACCTATGATGCCTCCTATCTCGACCTGGCGATTCGTCGGGGGCTCGCGCTGGCCACGCAGGACGAGGGTCTCCGGCAGGCGGCCGTCCATTGTGGAGTGAGGGTGTACCAAACATGAAAGCCCAAGCGCGCCGGCGGGGCGTTGCGCTTTCTGGCTCAGATCAGCGATAAAGCTACGGGAGCTTCCCTCAAGGGCCGGGTGTTCATTGATGGTCGGCCTTTAGGTTGGGCTCAGGAGGTCGATCTGCCCCAGCTATTGCCTGCGCGACCGGGCATAGTTGGTGCAAGACCTTTGCCACTCAGCTTCACGCGCTTGGCGTTCCCCTGGCCGTCGTCTCTCGGCTCCTGGG
>CAJXGD010000059.1 GCA_913053845.1 uncultured bacterium
GTGGGAGGGCGGTGCAAGTCACCGCTGCAGGTCGGTCGGGGTTCTGGGCCAAATTTCAAGTGGATGTTGGAAGTCTCGTTGAGCCCAGCCAACGGGCCGATCCCGAATAGCACTGGACCTGCTGGTCGTTGCGGATCGCCAGCCAGAGCGCCCGCTTGGTTCCCACGATCACCACCAGCTCCCGCGCCCTGGTCACCGCGGTGTAGAGCAGATTGCGCTGCAGCATGATGTAGTGCTGCGTCAGCCAGGGCAGCACGATGGCCCGGTACTCTGAATCCTGCGCCTTGTGTACCGTGATGGCGTAGGCGATCACCAGATCGCCCAAGTCGTAGAGCACCTCCCCCCCGTCCCGGATAGCTTACCACCAACTGCTGCTCGATCGGATTGGCCGCCCGCACCCCGTCTGCTGATGCTGTTGTTGGGCTGCCAGTTCGTTACTGATCACGTGACCGTGCCGTTCACCGCCAAATCGCACAACTTCTCCTTAACCAGGCGCACGAGTTGGGGCGAGTCTGTCAGTGCCAAGAGTTCGTCGCTTTTAATCACCACCAGACGCCGACCTTCCCTCAATGCTGCAGCTACTATGCTATGCGCGGCGGAGAGGTTTGCCTTGTCTCCTGTTATCCCATTCGCCGCCACCAGAACGCCGAAGTTTAGACCACGGCTCCGAAGTTTCGTGTCAAACCAGCTGAGTTCTGCACTGCTTACCTTGCCCAACCAGTTCTTGCACTCGACGAGGATGATATTGGGCAAGAAGAAGAACCCATCCGCGTGCCCATCGTTCCACAGCGCAACATCGATCTCCTCCGTGTGGAAGGTGTTCATCTCATTGCGCCGCGTTATGGAAATGCCTGGTACCTGGGTAAAAACATAACAGATCAGGTCTTCTAGCGCGCGGCCCTGAGCGGCGGTCGTCGCGGCGGTCGTGCCAGTCTCGACGTAGGCTTCAACCGTAGCTCGCGAGATCGCGGGCATCACGAACTAGATCCGTGGACGCGGCGATTGCGGAGGTCGCGCACCAGCTCTGGAAACGCTCGTGTCCGCAGGGCCTCAAGGAGTGACCGAAGCGAGAGCACCAGCACATTGGGTGGACTTCCTTCCCACGCCTCACCCTCTGGATCGGGGCCGTCGCCATACAGCAGGAGAGCCCAGCGAGAGCCTGACGCGCCGAGGTATGACGTGAGCCGTTGAACCGCGGCTCGCTTCGGCCTTGCCTCGGATTCTGGCTTTCACCTCAACTAGAAGCGGATTCCCAACGAAAGGCTCCAAGACATCTGACCACACAGCAAAGTCAGCGCCGACATCGCGTGTCGGTGACGTTACAACGACATCAGCACCAGAAGAGCGAAGCGCGTCAGCAACAACTTGCTCGATAGACCGCCAGTCACTCGCCGCAAGCGAGCGCTCCAAGGAAGCCATCAGGTCATCTGCTTTGGTCCCAAGTCCAACGAGGGGCGTGGATGGTGGAGTAGAGCCTCTTTTCGGTCGATCAGGCGCAGACAGCAGCTGGTCCAGAGCGAATCCGATGGCTTCTTGGTTGTCCAAGTTGATCCGAAGGACGAGGAATTGATGTAGCGCAAAGGGGATAGGGTCGGCTTTCGGCGGAGTTATGAGTACGATTTGACGACCTAGTGCAGACGCTTGGCCGAGTTCAAAAAGAACCCAAGCCGACTGCCATTCCGAGGTAAGGACACCGATGACGAGGTCAGCTTGAGAGAGCTGCTTCTGAATCTCGGACGCCCAATCGGTGCCCACAGCGAGATCGTGAGGCACGAGCACGCGGAGCCCCCGGGATTCGAGAGAGGCGCGGAGCGCACCCAGCTTCGCACCGGCAGGTGCGGAAATGAAGCATGTCCTGAGTACCGATGTTCCGTTAGAGGCGGTCACTCGCGTTTCTCTCACAGTCTGAGGTCACGCTCCGTCAGCCCAACCATTGATTCACTTGCCATGTTACTCTGATAATAATATATTGGTAGGGTTTTCGGGTGGCTTTACCCGACAACCAAAGCTCCTCGACGAAGTCCGAGTTGGATCGTATGATTCTCCCGTTTCCACGGCATGCGATTAGGTCCCCACCGAATCATTGCCCTCTATCGGTTAGGAGATCAGCACGATCTTGCCGCACGCTCCCGGGGCCATAACCAGCTCATGTGCTCTAGCGGCCTCGGTCAACGGAAGCTCCTCGCGTATCACCGGCCGGAGGGTACCATTTGCCAGACCAGCCCTCAGCGCCGCATGGATAGCTCTGCGCTCGGCCTCCGGGGTGTTGAAGAGCACCATGCCCAGGATGGCTGCATCGCGGCTCATCGCGTCGCGAGGGTTGATCTCGACCGTCCCGCGACTGCCAATGACGACCACCCGCCCGCCAGGGGCCAAGAGCGTCAAGTCCTGTCCTAGGTTCACATCGGCCAGCATCTCCAGGATCACATCCACGCCGCGCCCCCCGGTCAGCTCCGGGATGAGCTGGAGATAGCCGGAGGCGCTGTGGTCGAGCACCTGATCTGCCCCTTGCTCGGCCACCAGCCTGCGGCCCTTCTCGCTGCTGCCGGTGCCAATGACGGTCAAACCGGCGGCGCGGGCCAACTGTACTGCCGCGCTCCCCACCCCGCCGGTGGCGCCATGCACCAGCACCGTCTCCCCCGGCCGAGCCCCGGCGCGCTGGAAGAGGGCCCGATAGGCCGTGGCATACGGCACCCCCAGGGCTGCCCCTTGAGCGAAGGAGACCCGCTCCGGCAGCGGATAGAGCTGCGAAGCTTCGCAGAGCGCCAACTCAGCGTAGGCGCCGCTAAGCGTCCCGGCCGTGTAGACCCGATCGCCCACCCTTGGTCCGCTGACCCCTGCTCCAATGGCCTCCACTAGGCCGGCCGCGTCGTGGCCGGGGGTGTAGGGCAGTGCCGGCTTAATAGCATAGGTCCCCGAGCGGATGTAAGCGTCCACTGGATTGACCCCCGCTGCTCGCACTCGCACCAGCACCTGGCCGGGACCGGGCATCAGCTCCGGCAACTCCTCTAGCTTGAGGACCTCCGGCCCACCGAACTGATGAATCCGAATCGCCTTCATCAAATCACCCCTTTTGTTACGCTGCATCAAAGTGTCGCATGGTAGCCTAACGCCGGCTAGGTCGTCAAGAGGTTTGACTCCGAGGCATAATGGGGTACAATAAGCGCCAGAAAGCCAATGATTCGCAAAGGAGCGCGATAACGATGGGCAAGCCTATCCATGTTAATAGTCAGAATTTCGCCCAAGAGGTCCTGCAAGCCCCCGGCACGGTGCTCACCGATTTCTATGCTGACTGGTGCGGGCCTTGCAAGGCGCTGGAGCCGGTCGTCGAGGAGCTCAGCACCGAGCTGACCGGCCAACTAAAAGTCACCAAGCTGGATGTGGATAGCGAGCAGCAGTTGAGCCTCAAATACGGCGTGCAGAGCATTCCCACCTTGATCCTCTTTAAGAATGGCCAGGAAGTGGAGCGGCTGATCGGTTTCATGCCCAAGGGACAGTTGCTGGCCCGGATCAAACCCCATCTGAACAGCAACGGAACCGGAGAGGCCTAGATAGTTTAGATGCTCAGCATCCGTAGGAGCCTGCTGGCTGCGCTGCTGATCCTATTCTTGTCCGGCGCGTTGGGCTTTTCTTTCCAGGACAACGCCGGATTTCACCTGCCGGGCAATAACTATCGCTGGCTGCTGCACTCGCCTTTCCGTCGCTATCTTTCTCCTGCGGCCGAGACCTTCTTGCAGCTCAAGTATGAGCAGCCGGCCCGTCGCTGGGCCCAGGAACGGCTGAGGGGCCAGGATCAGCGCCTCAACGATCCGACACAGGATAAAAACCCTTCGCTGACTACCCAGAGCGAGACGACCGTGGCGGTCTACGGCTCGCACGTGGTGGTCGGCTGGAACGATCTGGGCCAACTGCGCCGCACCGGCAGCATCTCCGGCTACGGCTACTCCGAGGATGGCGGTCAGCATTTCAAAGACGCCGGTGTCATCCCCCCGGTCTTCGGCGGGGTCAACCTGGGGGATCCCAGCTTGACCGTGGACGGCCGCGGAAACTTCTATTTCGCCCAGATCTCTCTCAATAGCAAGGGCCAAGCCTTTGTGGGAGTGGCCAAGTCTGACGATGAAGGCAAAACATTTGACCCGCCGGTGGACGCCAGCCGCAGCATCACCAGCAGTAATAGCTTTCAAGATAAAGAGTGGATCACCAGCGACGCCAGCGGCGGTCCTCACGACGGAAGCGTCTACGTCTCCTGGACCAACATCTCCAGCCAGGGCGGGATCATCGCTTTCTCGCGCTCTCGCGACGGCGGGCGCCGCTTCGAGCCGGCCATCCCACTCTCCCCGGCCGGAGGATTCGCCCAAGGGGCGACTGCTCAGGTCGGACCGGAGGGCGAGATCTACGTCGCCTGGGAGGATATGCTGGCCCCCGGCATCCGCATCTCCAAATCTACAGACGGCGGACGCAGCTTCGGCGCCGAAGGGATCGGCAATAAACTGGTTACCCGGGTGGTGCCCATCGGGCAACCCGGCGCGCCGGCCACCTGCTCCGGGCGACGCATCCTCAAGGGTTATATTGACGCCGCCTTCGAGTTCCCCTCCCTGGCGGTCAATCCCACCAATGGCGAAGTCTATCTGGTCTACGCCTCCAACCCGCCGGGCCTCGATCAGTCGGACATCTTTTTCGTGCGCTCTGCCGATGGCGGCCATAACTGGAGCCAGCCGGTGCGGGTCAACGACGACCGCAGCGGCAATGACCAGTTTATGCCGGCGATCTCCACCTCGGCCAACGGCTCGCTGAGCATCATCTGGTATGACCGCCGTGGTGATCCGGATAACCTCAAGTTTAATGTTTATCGGGCCGTCTCGACCGATGGCGGACGCAGCTTCCGACCCAACGAGCGGGTCAGCAGTGTGTCATCAGCGGTGCCCCCGCTCAACCCCAACTTCGATCTGGGTCGTCCCTGCTATATGGGCGACTACATCGGGATCACTGCCGATGCAGATAGTTTTTATCTGGCCTGGGGAGACAATCGCGATCAAGGCCTGACTTGGCGCACCGAGCCCGCCATGCCCACGGCGCGCGAGGCCACGGCCAACGTGGCGGTCGGCGATACGGTCTTTGTCCTCGGTGGGAGCAAGCTGGGCTACGACCAGTTCGGAGAATCCGGAGCCAACCAGGCCTATCAGGTGCAGCGCCGCCGCTGGGTGAACTTAGCTCCCCTGCCCACCCCGCGGGCGGGCGCGGCAGCGGTCGCGGTGGGACTTTCCATCTACGTTCTAGGTGGCAGCGCTTCTCAGTTTGGCGGAGCCTCCGATGCCTTCGAGCGCTACGATATTTTGACCAACTCTTGGGAAGAACTCCCCCCCCTGCCCACCCCGCGCTCTGGCCTGGGCGCGGCGGCCGTGGGCGATAAGATTTATGCCATCGGAGGCCAAGATTGCTCTTCGGACGCCTGTGGCCGTTCGCTGGACACAGTCGAAGTCTATGACCTGCGCAGCGGGCGTTGGTCGTCGGCAGCCCCCATGCCCACCCCGCGCACTGACCTGACGGCCACGGTGGTCTATCAGGGGCAGATCTACGTCTTCGGTGGCTTCAATCTCAAACTGCTCGCGCCGCTGCGCACGGTGGAGGTATACGATCCGGCCCGCGACCGTTGGACCCGTCGGGCGAACATGCCCTATCGGCGCGGCGGAGGGGCGGCGGCCGTCTGTGGCAATCGGATATTGCTCTTCGGCGGTTTCGGACGCTCCTTCTCGGCCAACCGCCGCACGGCCCAGCTCTACGATCCGCTGAGCTCCCACTGGCAGAGCGTGGCCAGCCCCAAGTTCGCGCGGCTGGGCATCCGGGCCGCTCTGGTCGGAGAGGTGGTCTATGCCATCGGAGGCAGCTTGGCCTCGGCGGTGAGAGAGGCCGGAGCTAACGAGGCCTTCAATTGTCGCAATTTGGGCTACGCCCGACCCGACCCGGACATCTTTTTCGCCCGGCTTCCCGCCCCGCAACCGGGCAGCCTCCCTGGACCCCGGGCAGCAACCCCATACCGGAGGACACCTTCACCCTCGCCCTTGCGCTTGAGGCGCATCAGGCTCAGCCGGCTGGCCGGGGTGCTGCGTTTCCAAGTCCAGGGCCAGGGCATTGCAGCCCTCCAGTTGGAGGTCTTCGATCTGGCCGGCCGGCGGGTCTTCCGGAGCGGGGAGCTGCGCGGGACTCAGTTGAGTTGGTCCGGCCTCGATGCCCAGGGCCGGCGTTTGGCCAACGGCGTTTATCTCTACCGGATCAGGGTGCGCTCGGCAGCCGGCCGGCAGACTCAGAGCGCCGTGCACCGGCTGGTCTTGGTGCGCTGAAGCATAATCTGGTATCATCTTCTTGCCGGTAGGGATTCGCTATGTGGAAGAATCTACGCACTATTTTCGTCAGTGGTCTGCTGACGCTGTTGCCTGTGACGGTGACGGCGTTAGTGATTGTGTTGCTCTACCAACTGATCGTTCAGGTGATCGGCCCCACCACGCTGATGGGACAACTGCTGCGCGGGGCCCTGTTCGGCTTGGGCATCAACTTTCCTGGCATCGAGCTGGCGGTAACCCTGCTCAGCATACTGATCACCCTGCTGATCATCCTGCTGGTCGGTCTGGTGACCCACTACTATCTGGGCCGCCGCATCTATGAGACCTTTGAGCAGATGATACTTTCCGTGCCGGTGCTGCGCGCTTTTTACAGGACGATCAAGCAGATCACCAAGGCGACCTTCGATCCGCAGCAGTCGGTCTTCAAGAAAGTGGTGCTGGTAGAGTACCCGCGCCGCGGAGCCTATCACATGGGCTTCTTGACCAACGAGAGCGTGGGAGAGCTGATCCAAGACCGGTTCGCCCAGCAGATGGTCTCGGTCTTCATCATGGCGCCGCCCAACCCCATGAGCGGCTTCTGGGTGATTGCCCCTCGCGAGGACGTGATGTATCTGGAGCTGACGGTGGAGGAAGGGCTGCGCATGGTGATGTCGCGCGGCATCTCCTTGCCCCGGAGCCGCCCGACCGCCAACGTTGATAATGCCGGCGAGGAGATGAGCGTCTCCCATGCCCATCTTCGGTAACAAGCAGTACTTCCGCGTCAAGCTGGAGGCGGAGGAGCGCGGCAAAGACGAAGCCCTGTGGCTCAAGTGCAAATCCTGCGGCCAGTTGGTCTTCAAGCGCCAGGTGCAGCAGAATCGCAATATCTGTCCCAAGTGCGGCGAGTACTTTTTTCTTACCGCCAGAGAGAGGATTAAATCATTGGTAGATGAGCGGTCTTTCCGGGACATCGCTAGGCCGCTGGTGGCGGTTGATCCACTGCATTTCGTTGATCTCAAGCCCTACCCTCAGCGCCTGGAGCAGGCCCAGCAGGAGACAGGGTTGGCCTCGGCCTTGGTCTTGGGGCGGGCAAAGATCGAAAAACTACCGGTGATCTTGGCCGTGATGGACTTGCGCTTCATCGGCGGCTCGATGGGCTCGGTGATGGGCGAGCAGATCGTCCACGGTCTGCACCGGGCCGCCGCGCGGCGGCGGGCCTTCATCCTGGTCTCCTCCACGGGGGGAGCGCGCATGCAGGAGGGGATCTTGAGCCTGATGCAGATGGCCAAGGTCTCGGCAGCACGACATTTATTGGCCGAGGCGGCTGTGCCGTTCATCTCGGTGCTGACCTACCCCACTACCGCCGGGGTGCTGGCCAGCATCGCCAGCCTGGGTGACGTGACTCTGGCCGAGAAGGGTGCACTGATCGGCTTCGCCGGTCCGCGGGTGATCAAGGCTACCATCAATCAGGAGCTGCCTCCCGGCTTCCAAACGGCTCAATTTGCCCTGGAACATGGCATAGTTGATCAGGTGGTCAGCCGCGCCGAGATGAGGGGCGAGATCGCGCGCTTGCTGCGCTTCTTCGTTCCTGGCTCAGGCAAAATGAAACGGGTGCCGAGTGGGCCGACAGCGAGGCAAAATGGACGCTAAACGGGCTATTGCCGAGCTGGAGCGCAAGGTAGGGGAACTCAACGAGCTAGGCCAGCGAGAGGGCCTAGCCCTCTCCGAGGAGATCGGGTGTTTGCAGGCCCGCTTGCGCGACTTGCGCCGCAGTCTGCTCCCGGCTCAAGCTACCCCGGAATGGGAGACGGTCAAGCTGGCACGCCAGCCGCAGCGTCCCTATCCCTTGGATTATCTCAGCCGCATCATGGAAGATATCTATGAATTGCATGGGGATCGTCTCTATGGCGATGATCAGGCGGTGGTGGCCGGACTGGGGCGCTTTGCCGGCCAAACGGTGGTCTTCGTGGGCACCCAGCGCGGTCGCAGCCTGGAAGAGAATAAACGGCGCAACTTTGGCATGCCCCATCCCGAAGGGTATCGCAAGGCCCTGCGGGTAATGCAATTGGCCGCTCGCTTTGGCTTTCCCATCTTCAGCTTGATCGACACCCCCGGCGCCTATCCCGGCATCGGCGCTGAGGAACGCAACATCGGCGGCGCGCTGGCCGAGAGCATCTATCGGATGTTCCAACTGCCCGTGCCGATAATCGTAGCCATCATCGGCGAAGGGGGCAGTGGCGGCGCCTTGGGGCTGGCGGTGGGAGACCGCATCCTGATGTTGGAGCATGCCGTCTACTCCGTGATCACCCCTGAAGGCTGCGCCGGGATCATCTGGCGCGATCGGACCAAAGCGCCAGAGGCGGCAAAGGCGCTCAAGCTGACCGCTCCGCATCTGTTAGAGCTCGGTGTGATTGACCAGATCATCCCTGAGCCACCAGGAGGAGCTCACCATGATCCTGACGCGGCGGCGCGAGCGCTCAAGGAGGCACTTGACCGCCAGCTACAAGAACTGCTAAAACTGGATCAAGCGGAGCTACTGGCTCGGCGGGGAGAGAAATTCCAACGGATGGGTTGTTATGAAGAGCTGACCATCGCCGTCGGCCAGAGCAAGGAGGGATAACTGTGCCTCAAGGCAAGTCAGCCGTGTGTCGGGGTGAATGCTCGTGGCTCTTTGCAGGGCTCGGCGTGGCGGCTTGGGAGGAGCTGCACCGGATGATCTGCTCGGTGCGCTTCGCCCGCGCCGAGATCATCTTTCAGGAGGGTGAGCCGGCCTTTGGCCTCTATATCATCTGCACGGGCAAGGTGAAGTTGGCCAAACGCTCGCCGGAGGGCAAGATCCAGATTATGAAGCTCTTGGGACCGGGGGAGATCTTGGGCGAGAAAAGCTCTTTTGACCATGAGGTCTACAGCGCTTATGCCAAGACCTTGGAGGATACCAAGCTGCACTTCATCGAGCGGGCGGACTTTATAGATTTCCTGACCCAGCATCCTGAGGTGGCGCTCAAGTTGCTCGATAAGCTCTCCCGGGAGCTCAAAGCGTTTCAGGGCAAGCTGATAGAGACGGCCTATCAGAACAGCACCTTGCGCCTGGCGCGGATGCTGTTGCTGATGGCCAAGACTTACGGCGAGCCTGCTCCTTTAGGGATCTATGTGGGGCTGGAGCTCAGCCGGGCTGAACTGGCCGAGATGGCCAGCATCTCCACCGAAACGGCCATTCGCACCCTCTCCCAGTTCAAGGATCAGGGGCTAATCGAGTTGGAAGGCCACAAGATCTACATCCACGATCGCGAGAAGCTGGCCAGCTTGACGGAACCGCTCCGGGTCACGCTGCGAGAGAACCTGCTCTGAGGTGAGCAGCATGAGCCCGCCGCCCCCGCTCTCCCGGCGCACGCGACGCCTGGCGCTACTCGGAATCACCCTTCTGCTGGTGCTGGTCGGGGGGCTGGTGCTGGTGGTGGACTTCCAGCTCAAGAGCCGGGCGCAACGTATGGCCCAGTCGGGCGGCAAAGCCTTGGCCCAAGTGCCCATTTTAGACGGCCATATCGGCGCGCACGAGTACAGCTATCATTATTACGACAAGCGGATCCGCATGGATCTCTATTGGAAGATAGTTCAGGATAGGATTTATTTGGCTTTGAAGAGCCCAGCACATGGTTGGGAAGCGATCTCCCTGGCGCCGATCGGACCGCAGATGCTGGGGGGAGATATACTGATCGGCTACGTAGAAGGCGGCAAAGTCCATGTACGCGACGATTTTGCCTCGCTGCCTACCAATCACTTCTCTGACATCAAGCTGGGCGGCACGAACGATATTCTCGCCGCCGCCGGCTCCGAGAGCGAGCAGGGCACGATCATCGAGTTGGAGCGCAAACTGACCACACTCGATGCCAACGATCGGCCGATCGGACCGACCGATCTTCCGGTGCAACTAGCCTACGCCAGCGAGAAGGATTTCACCAGCTATCACGGTCAGAATCGAGTTTCCCTGCTGATCAACTTCTTTACCGGCCAGGTTAGCCAGGTCAAGGGTCCCTGATTAAAAGCCCATCTGCGTCAGGTCTATCGGCGGCGGATAGAGCCCCTGCTCCTTGGGAAAGTGCGCCACTACGTAGAGCTTGCCACTTTGGACCTGCTCGATGAAATAATCGCGAAAGGCACGGTGATCCTGGGGGCGAATGAAGAAATCCCCGGTGGGGAAGTCCAAGCTGGCCTGGAAGGACATCCCTTCCAAGGTTTCGATCAGCGCCGGGGTGTCGCCAGGTCCCTGCCAACCGCTGGCCTCGATGCCGCGCTTTAAGATGTACAGATTCTCCCAGGGGACGAAGTAGTGCTCGCCGGTGATCGTATTGGGACCGCCGATCTGGTGGCCTTCGTCATCTACGCCCACCCGCCGGCGCAATTCGGCATTGAAGACCTTCAGCGCCTGGGGAATCTCTTCCATGCGGCGGGGGAACTCGCTCACGAAGGCCGCCCCCGCCAGTACCTCGGCCAGCGGCTCGGTAGCCAGGCCCTCGATGATCCCCAGCGAGCTAAACGACTTGACCCGCTTGAAGATCCCCAGCCCTTTAGCTTGGCCGAAGAACTTGACCGCATCGGAGCCGAAGAAGGAGGAATACAGCACCTCGGTGTGCGCTAGATCAACCTGGTTGAAGAGCGGCAAGAAGTCCTGCGTGCCAATGGGCCCGAAGATGGTAGCCAAGATCTGGCCGCCCGCCCGCTCGATGAATGGCCTGAAATAGGTCAGCTGCGAGCGGCCCCAACTGCCATCGGAAGAGAGGAAGGTCCAGCGTTTGCCCAACTTATTCAGGGCCCATTGATGCGACACCTGGGCCTTGATGCGGGTGTTGTGTCCCAGCCGAAAGACATAGCGGTTATTGGTGCCGGGCGGGTCGTTGGGGGTGGCCGGCACATCGTCCGAGGGGAAGTAGGGGGCCTTGAACTGTTGGGCCAGCGGCGCGGTGGGCTTAGCTATCTCGGCCATGATGGTGCCCAACACGAACTGGGCCCCGTCCTCCAGTACCAGCCGGCGAAAGGCGTTAATCCCGGTGTTGGCGCTCGATTGGGTGTCACGGGTGACCAGCTTGACCGGCCGCCCGGCGATGCCGCCCAGCTCATTGTTGATGCGGTCGGTGGCCGCGCGGGCGGCACGGTCGTTCCAAAAGCCAAAGACCGCGGCCACGCCGGTCAGGTCCGCCTGATGGCCAATAATGATTGGTTCGGCCGCGGCGCTCAGCCGCCAAGGCAGCAGGCTCAGCGCTGCGCCGCCTGCTAATCCCCGCAAGAACGTTCTGCGCGATAATGCTCTCATCGCCATCACTCCTTTGGGCTCCGATCATACATCAGTATGCTGTATAAATCAAGCCAGCGAGAGCGGGATGAGAGAGCACCTGCTAACGGCCGAACAGCCCGGAGAACACATCTTGAGTCTGCCGGTCCAGCTCAGGCGTGTAGCGTTCATTCCGGACTGGCAACCTGCTCGGCCGGGCGCCGGCGGCGCGAAACTCGCGCTCATTGGCCTGGGCCCAGCGCTCGATCATCTCCCCGGTGGCCTCCAGATGGAATTGCAGGCCGTAGGCGTTGTTGTAGCGAAAGGCCTGATGCTGATAGCGCTCCGAACGGGCCAGCCAAATAGCACCCTGAGGCAGATCAAAGGTATCTCCATGCCAATGGAAGGCCATGAACTTTTCCGGTAGCCGGCCAAATATCCGGTCCTGCCGGCCTGCGGGGGTGAGTTGCAACGGATACCAACCGATTTCCGGCCCAGGCCCTGGGTAGACCGGAGCACCCAGTGCCCGGGCCAAGAGCTGTGCCCCCAGGCAGACGCCCAAGATCGGCAGCTCTCGGCCCAGCGCCTCTTGGATCAGGAGTATCTCCGTTGTCAGCCAAGGAAATCGCTCGGTATCCCCAACGCTCATCGGCCCGCCCAGCACGATCAGTCCGCCGTAGGTGGCCAGCGAGGTCGGCAATTTATCTTGAGCATAAGGGCGTGTGACGTGGGCTGGCCGGCCGGTCGCTTCCCAATTAGCTTGCAATCGGCCCGGTCCCTCGGCCGGTAGGTGCTGGATGACCAGCAAGGGCGTCAGCGATACAGTGGTATTCTTCAGCTCGTTCAATCTCACAACATCTCCTGTTTCTGAGCTGTAGGCTCGGCTCCCGAATATAGCGCAACTAGCTTGCTGCTGGCAACTTGCCAAGGTCAAAGTGTCAGGTAGGCTCACAGTTGACAATCTCTCTCTGATGAGTTATGCTTCATCTCGAACTTAGACCAAGTCTAAATCTAAACTAGAAAGGAGGAAGCCAAAATCTAGGGATATCATGGCTAGATCAACACGCTGGACGAGGCAACGAGAGGCGGTGTTGGAGGCCATCCAGCAAGCCAAAAAGCATCTGACCGCCCAGGAGATCTATCACCGAGTGCGCCAGCGGCTGCCAGGTATTGCCTATGGCACGGTCTACAACTCACTAGCTTACCTGCGCGAGGCAGGCTTAGTCCGTGAGGTGAAGCTAGGTGATGGTCCAGTTTTATACGACAAGCGTACTGATCGTCATGACCATCTCTGTTGTCGCCGCTGCGGCGTGGTGCTGGACTACAAGGTGCCACATTTGGAGCAACTCCTCAAACGAGTCAGGCGCGAAACCGATTTCCAGGTTGAGAGCGCTCATGTCCTCTTTGAGGGATTGTGTCCCGACTGCCAGCGTTCGCGCGATGAAGAAGAGCAATGAAGCAAAGCAATCAGTGAAAATGGAGAGATATCCTATGCGGTGACTAACTTAACAGTTGTGCTATACAGCGTTGAGTATTACATCTCACCTAAATTTGACAAGGAGAACTAAATGGCCGTAAAGAAGCATGAGAAGGGTCGAGTTGTTCCTGGAAGTACTACTGCCGGTAGTGGCACGTCAAACCGGGACTGGTGGCCGAACCAGTTGAACCTCAAGATTCTTCATCAGAACTGTCCCATGAGCAACCCGATGGGTGAAGAGTTCAACTACGCTGAGGAATTCAAGAAACTCGACCTGGAGGCCCTGAAGAAGGATCTCCTGGCACTGATGACCGACTCACAGGACTGGTGGCCGGCGGA
>CAJXGD010000060.1 GCA_913053845.1 uncultured bacterium
GCGCACTATATTGTCATAATCAGCCTGGTTGCGGTTTCCCCGCAAGCGTCTTAACTTGATGCCGGCTGATCGCCTGGAACGGTCAGTAGAGTCTTCAAAATGGCGAATAAGCCTACCGTGATCCTCCCCGTAGCCAGTAGGGCTAAATCCTTCGTAGGAACTGGCAAAGTCCAAGGCTGAGTGAAAAGCAGCGTAGTAGGCTCGGCTAATCGCTGTTCGTTTATATGCCTCATCTGAGAGCAGAAGGCTGTTTTTCTGCTTTACGAGAATTTTGGCTAATGTTAAATAATCGGACCAGTTGAAGCTCATAGACTAAGTAAATTGGATATCTAAATTCAGCTTACCGTGGGTACAATGTAGCTGATCGAGAAACCACTCTTCGTCCAGCCTGGATAGCTTATCCATCGCCTCGTCCACAGGAAGGTTTGTACAAATGTAGATGGTCAGTTCACTTTCGCCGGCTACTTCAGGGTCGTGCACTACCTGCAAGGTTAACCTCACATCAGTCCCAAAGATTAGCCTTACCTGGGGTGCTGCCTCCCGCAGGAGCGGAATCAGGAAGCTATAGTCTTTAAGAAAAGCCTCAACTTCAGGAGGGTTCTCAATTTGATAGCTAGTTGCCAGTTGCTCAAGTGGTGTATTAAGATCTTCCCCAAGCCCTTCCAGGAGCAAGTCAAAGAAGCTCTGTAGATTCGTAGTTTCCCAGGGTGTCCTCGTTTGCGCAGGTGTTAGAAAAATCGTTGCTGAAGCATCGGTGCTAGGCATTGTTAACCCGAGCCAGCAGCGTGTAAGTGATGCTGCCATATAGGGAGTAGTATCGGCGCTACCTAGTGTTTCCTTAACAACAAAATCATAAGGAGACACTTGCAACTTGCTCCCTTCCTCAAAATCCCAAAATTCTGTGTCCTCCGCAACCTTTGACTTTTTAGGTACTGTGATGGTCTGTAGGTTCATGGTTTAACCTTTAAGTAGCTTCTCGCCTAAGTCTACCAGAAAATCAAATTGGCATTCAAATTCCTTTTGTAGCTGTTTAATTGCTGAAGGTAATTTCTTCTTTCCATAATGCACGTTACACTGAGCCCGGATTGTGCTGGACTTTGACCCTTCTTGCGCTGTAGAGTCGGCTTCTTCTGGCACCAATGTAAAAGTATAGATGACGTCTTTTCGAGGGAATTTGAATGTCGGACTGAACTCCTTAATGGTCCCCGTGAGTTTTTGCTCTATTACCTTACTCTCAGGCAAGAAAACCTTTTTTAGGAAAAGGCCGGGTTGTTCGACATCGGGTGACGAAAAGTTGAAGATAAAATTGAACCCATACGCGACCAGCTTGCCATCTTTGATGAGCGCGGCGACTTTTTTGGTGAGTTTAGGGATCAAGGACTCAGTAGGCGGCGTACTGTTAAAATCAGTGATCTGAACGCGCCTATTCGCAAATATGCATTGTATATTCGCCGGCTGGTACGTAACTATTAGAGCACCTGGAAACTCATTAAGTAAGGGTTCGGCGTTATCAAGGATCTTTCGGACTCCGTCACGTGATATAGCCGAAATATCAAGAGCCTCATAAAGCACTACAATGTTTTTCTGTAATATCTTTTCAAGCTCAAAAGACATGGTAATCCCATTCTAAAGAATCGCTCGGGGGTTGTCAATGGACCTTAGTTAGTGCGCCAAGAGATGGTTACCAGGGCCGAGCAGCCAGTCGGTGGAGATAGGGTCAAGGGTGATCGGGGGGAATAAGGCAAAGACTTGGGGCACTTCTACCTCTGCCACAGTTTCCAACTGAGCCGTCCTGCGACCATAGCCGATCTCTTGGCGCACCAACTATAGCTGCTTGAGTAACGTATCCTTACTGTACACAACCCACCGGCCAACTTGCCAACGATGTCATTGGACCACATTGACGACCGATTTGAGGGTGAGGACCTCCGAGTTGCCCAGTCCGCCGGCGTTGCAGCTCAGCTCCCCCTCCATCCAGGTCTGCGAGGGCTGGTAGAGCAGTTTGACCCGATATTTGAGTATCTTTCTCTCGCCGGCCTTCAGTTGCAACCAGATGGCCTCGGGGTTATCGAGCACATGGAACTGGGAGAACCAGACTTTATCCTCGACTACTGCAACCTGGACGTCTTTTTTGGCCTGAACTTGCAGCTCGACGATGAACTGATCACCGACCCGCACCTGGGGGGGCAGAATTCTGGTGAAGGAGCACAGTTCACCCTCCACGGTGTCGATCTGCATCTCGGGTGCCGGGGGCGCCGGTTGAGGCTTGACCCGTACGGTCAAGCTGTCCTGGGCTTGGGCCCCACTGGAGGTGACGATTCGCACCTGCACGCGGTAGATACCCACCTGTTTAAATGTATGGGAGAGGCGGAAGCCCTCCTGCTGGGTGCCATCGCCGAAGTCCCAGTTGTAGACGATCACGCTCTCCTGGGCCGGGTTGGCCAAAGTGACGTTGGCCTGAAAGGTCATGGCCAAGGGGGCCGTACCCAAGGGCTTGGCTCCGGACTGGGCTTGCAGACAATCGGGGCACCGGGTGGAGATGGCCACCGTGACCTGGGGGACATCCGGCGGGGGCGTGGCCGACTCCCAGCCGGGCATATTGCTGCAACCGGCCAGCAGCGTCAGCAGCAGAGGCAGCATCAATAATTTCAGATAACTCTTCATGGTCTCCTCCTGGTATCTCTCATCGCCAAACTAGCTTTAACATCCTGTGGCTGAAGAGTAGTGCAATGGCGGCCCCTAGGGAACGGACTCTGGCCCGTCCGGGATAGAACCGAGCGGCCCGCAGATCGGACGGCTGTCTCTTGCCAGCGGAGTTGTCCATCTGCCCCTCTGATGCTAGCATACGGGTTATCATGTAGGGGCAGACCTCTGTGTCTGCCCAGCCTAGGACTGTTAGTGCACGACCAACATGGCCATCAAACAGACGCCGATGATGCAGCAGTATTTCCGGCTCAAGGCTCGGCATCCGGGCGTAATTCTGTTCTTCCAGCTTGGCGAGTTCTACGAGACTTTCTATGACGATGCCGAGCTCTGCGCCCGCGAGTTGGAGTTGGTGCTGACCCAACGCGACAAAGCCCCTATGGCCGGTGTGCCGTTTAAGCGGGCCCGCGGCTACATCGCCAGACTGCTCAAGCGCGGCTACAAAGTGGCCCTCTGCGATCAATTACAGGACCCTAAAGAGGCCAAGGGGCTGGTGGAGCGCGATGTGGTCCAGGTTATCACCCCCGGCACGGTGCTCGACGATGAGCTGCTCGAACGGGGGGTCAATAATTACATCGCGGCCATCTTGCCTGAGGCGGAGGGCGTGGGCTGGGCGGTGGCCGATCTATCAACCGGCGAGTTTCGCGCCGCCGACCTGCCCGACCTGGCTGCGGCTCACCAGGAGTTGGCCCGCTTCCGGCCGAGCGAGCTGCTCCTACCTCAGGGCCGGCCTCCCCCGGAGCTTGAGCCTGGGCTCAGCGGTCGGACGGCCCTCACCGAGATCGAAGCTCGTTGCTTTCGCCCCAATGTGGTCTCCGAGCAGTTCGGGCTCATCTCGCTCGCTGGGCTAGGTCTGAGCGAGCGGGCCGGGCGCGCCGCCGGTGGCCTGCTGGACTACCTGCGCCAGACCCAGAAAGAGGGCCTGGGCCAATTGCGCCCGCCGAGCTGCTATACCACCTCGGAGCAGATGGGGCTCGATCCCTTCACCCAGCGCAATCTGGAACTGGTCACGGAGCTGCGCGGCAATCTCCAGGGGGCAACGCTCTTCGGCGTGCTCAATCGTACTGTCACCGCGATGGGCGAACGGTTGCTGCGCCGCTGGATCGGCGCGCCGCTGCTAGGTTGCGATCAGATCGAGGCGCGCCTGGACGCGGTGGAGCGTCTCGCCGAGCAGGAGATATTGCGGGCCAAGCTGCGCAGCGCTCTAGCCCAGGTCTATGATCTGGAGCGGCTGGCGGGTAAGCTGGGTGCCCGGCGGGCCAACCCGCGCGACCTACTCTCTTTGGCCCAGTCGCTCGGCCGGCTGCCCGCGCTGCGCTCCCTACTAACTGAGCTGAGCAGCTCCTTGGATCAGGCTCAGGCCTTGGCTCGTCTGAGCCGCGCGCTGACCAACAGGACTTTAGAAGAGTTGGCCCGCGAGCTGGGCGGTGCCCTGCGCGACGATGCGCCCTTCACGCTCAAGGAGGGCAGCATCTTCCAAGCCGGTTACTCGGCCGGGCTTGATGAACGTCAGGAGCGCGAGCGGGTTTACAAGCAGAAGATCCTCGCACTGGAACGTCGCGAGCGCACCCGCACCCAGATCCCGACGCTCAAGGTCGGCTACAACAACGTTTTTGGCTATTATTTAGAGGTGAGCCGGCGCCAGGCAGCCAAAGTCCCCGATGATTACATCCGCAAGCAGACGCTTAAGGCAGCCGAGCGCTACTTCACCCCGGAGCTCAAAGAGTATGAGGAAAAGATCCTCGCCGCTCAGGAGGGCGCTAGGCAGCTAGAGTACGAGCTCTTCTGCCAACTGCGCGAGCGGGTGAGCACTCAGGTGCGCCCGCTGCAAGAGTTGGCCGCGGCTCTGGCCGAGCTGGACCTCTATGCCGCTTTGGCCGAGACGGCCAAGCGTTATCACTACATGCGTCCCAGCTTCACCGCGGGTCGCGAGCTGGAGATAGTTGCCGGACGTCATCCGGTGGTGGAGCGCTTGCAGGCGGGCCAGGAGTTCGTGCCCAACGATCTGTGCCTGGAGGGCGATGAGACCCTGGTGATCCTGACCGGGCCCAACATGGCGGGCAAGAGCACCTTCCTCAGACAGACGGCGCTGATCTGCATTATGGCCCAAATGGGCTCCTTCGTGCCGGCGCGCTCGGCCAAGCTGCCGCTCGTAGATAAGATATTCACCCGCGTGGGCGCGTCTGACATGCTGGCCTCCGGCTACTCGACCTTCATGGTGGAGATGCTGGAGACGGCCAATATTCTCAATAACGCAACTCCGGCGAGCCTGGTGATCTTGGATGAGATGGGCCGAGGCACCAGCACCTTCGACGGGGTGAGCATCGCCTGGGCAGTGGTGGACTATCTGGTGCAGCGGATCAGGGCCAAGACGCTCTTCGCCACCCACTATCACGAGCTGACCCTGCTGGAGGAGAAGCTGGCCGGGGTAGTCAACATGAACGTGCTGGTTCAGGAATACGACGATCAGGTGATCTTTTTACACCAGGTGGCGCGGGGCAAAGCTCAGGGCAGCTACGGGGTGCAGGTGGCCAAGCTGGCCGGTCTCCCCCAGGAGGTCACCGAGATGGCCGCCCAGGTCTTGGCTCAAATCCTGCGAGGCAACCCCTTAGAGGCCATCGAGGGCAAGCGCCCACAGGGTCCCAAGTTCCTCAAGCAAGCGACGCTCTTCGGCGGAGAAACGCACCCGGTAATCGAAGCGCTCAAAAAGATAGATGTCAACAGCCTGACGCCGCTTGAGGCGCTCAACCTCTTGCAAAAGCTCAAAGGAGAGCTATGATGGAGTTTGTCAGCACCGAAAATCCAGCACTGCTGGCCGAGCGAAGGAAAACTTTTGTCGAATTATTCCAGAGCGCGCCGATCATCAAGACCTTCGGGATGTCCTTGCGATACGATGACCATGAGCAAGCGGTGGTCGAGCTGCCCTATAATCCGGCGTTTGACCACGCCCTGGGCGGCACCCATGGGGGAGTGATCGCCATGATGCTGGACACGGCCGGTTGGTTCACCGTGGCGCCCTACTATGGCAGTTGGATCGCCACGGTGGAGTTTCATGTCCGGCTCTTAGAACCCGCCACCGGGCAAGCTCTGCGAGCCACCGGAAAGCTCATTCGAATTGGCAAGCGCCTGGCCGTGGCCGAAATGGAGGTGCGCAGCGTTGACGAGCGGCTGATCGCCCGTGGCTCCGGCACCTTCAGCGCAACCTCGGTGCCCATCAGATTGGGCCAGGAACAGCTTGATCGCGACCGCGATCGTGAGCTAGACTTGGCCCACAAACTAGGAGGAAACCCATGAACGACCTGACTACCGAACAGGCCCAGACGGCGTTGGCCGCCGCGCTGCAACAAGCTAAAGCGCTGGATCTCAAGATGAACATCGCCCTGGTAGATGCCGGGGCTAACCTGAAGGCTTTTATCCGCATGGATGGGGCTTGGTTGGGTTCGATTGACATAGCGATCAAGAAAGCCCGCACCGCCCGCCTCTTCGACATGAACAGCGGCGAGATCGGCAAGCTGTCCCAACCGGGCGGCGCGCTATATCAGATCGAGGGCTCCAGCGGCGGTCTGATCAGCTTTCCCGGCGGGGTGCCGCTCACCGACGGAGCCGGAGAGGTCATCGGTGCCATCGGGGTATCGGGCAGCACGGTCGAAAACGATCAGCGGGTGGCCCAAGCTGGCGTAGAGGCTCTGTCTTGAGGCCCCGCGCGTACTGGTGAGTTGATAATTTCAGGCTGAGTTGGTAGGATATTTCCCAGTACCGGGGGCCGTAGCTCAGCTGGGAGAGCGCTTGAATGGCATTCAAGAGGTCACGGGTTCGAATCCCGTCGGCTCCACCACCCCCTACTTGCCTAACGAAACTTGCTGATACTCGCTCTGGCAAGGCGGACCATCGCTCACCTGTAGCGTCCTGGCCTGCAAATCCATGATCACCGAAACGATGGTGGCATAACGCTCTTCCGGCGGCTTGGCCGGATCAAGGTGACGGCAAATGGAATAGGGGTGCCCCCGATGATCGCGCAGATGGTTTTCTATCTCGGCCGAGGAAATGGGACGCTGAGCTGCCAGCAGCTTGCGCATCCGGCTCAGCCGCGCGATAGAGTAAGGGAGCTTATCATTGGGCGGCTCGATTATCCCCAGCAGATCTGGCACGAAAAAGTGGTTGGTATGCACCAAAGCGCCGTGCTCGCAGCCTAAGCGTCGAGTTAGCTCGGGCGCGGACTCGATATCGGCCACCCGATCGGGAGTCTGAGCTATCAGGAAATTTGCGGAGCAGGAGCGCTGCTCTGCGGTGACGACTTGCAGCGCCGCTTCCAGATGGGGCGAGCGCAAGATATCATAGCAGCGCAGGTGAAAGGGCCGGCTCAGTCGCGACCAGTCGTCATCGCTGCTGGTCAGCCCGTTGATGGCCAGCCCTAACCCCGCCGAATTGAGACCGATCTTGCCGCCCACGATGCCCGCCTCGCTGAAGCTGAGCGTCTCCAGGCCCCCAGGCTCGCAGGTATGCAGCAGTGCGCCTTGCACCTCCGGAATCCAGTCCCAATTTTGCGCTAGCAGCAGGTGTTTATTTGCCGTGACCTCGGGGGTGAGCGCCAAGGCGGTGCAGCCGTCGGCCAGAGCGATCTGAGTGAACTGGTAGTAAAGCAGCTCATAGCGCACGTTGAGCGCAGCAAGTTGGACTAAATCACAGCCGGAACCCTGGGCCACGCCGCGCAGGTTTTCAAAATACTCTGCGCTTTGCCCCTGCAGGGCTGCTAGATACCTGGCGGCCCGTCGCAGCAGCTCCGGACGGGCCAGCTGACCCTCCCGCTGGAAGCGCTCCAAGTAGAGCGCCAAATTGTGCTCAATGCGATCCTGCAGGACTTGACCGTGCTGGAGCCCTTGCTGATAGGGCGTGCCGCTCAGATGCAAAACTGGCAAACTCATCGGCTCTAGGCTTGGAGGACTTTTACGAAGCTGATCCAAGCGGGTTGCTTGACGAAGCCCAAGCGCTCGTTGATCGAGAGCATAGGCCGATTGTTCGCCTCGTTCCAGGTCTTGATGAGCGGATGTCCGTGGGCTTTGGCGTAGGCGATCCCGCGTATTTTTAGTGCCAGCGCGACGCCCTTGCGCCGGTAGGGGCGCCTTACGCCGGTCAGGCCGGTATAGAGTTCATCGCTGGCTTTGCTGCCCCATAGGGCGCTCGTGCCCAGATACTCCCCCTGACGAACGGCCACCAGGTACGCTTCGGGCAGCAGGTTGGGGTTGTGCAGCGTGTGCTCCGCAAAATAGTCGTAGCTGACCTGGGTCGGCTCATCTAAATCGGGCACATCTTGACCGAGCTCACATTCCAGCTCGTAGAGTTTGCGGTCACGCTTCGGATCGGCCTCCAGCTCTTTGAGGGTCTTGATCTCGATCGCTTGAGCGCGCATTTTTGCCTCCAGACCAGCATAGGGACTGGGGTCGAAAGTGGCAACATCGAGGCGCGATTCCCAGTCGCGCATCTTCTCTTGAAAGCTGCGCTCGGTCAGGAAGCGCACCCCGCGGGCCATGTCCTCGCGGGCGTGGGTCCGCAGTGCCAAGGGGTCAAAGGGCTCAAGCGCCATAAGCAGGCGCTCATACAATGCCGAGCCGATGCCCTGGCCTTGCTGATCGGGATGGACCGTGATACCGATGGAAAACTTGCGCGGATGGTAGATCCAAGGATTTTGCGCGTAGTGTCCATGAGCTACCACCTGCCCTTGACGCTCAGCGACCCAGCGGCGCCATTTGCACTTGGGATCGTGATGTTCGTCATTGAAGCGCAGTTCCTCCACCGTGCCCGGGTATTCGGGATAGACGGCGTTGCTGATCTCATTGACCACCGGATAGTCGTCGGGCGAGAACTCGCGGATTGTGCAGGTCATAGACCCCCCTGGAGTGGAACTGTTATAGCCTAGTATACCTGCCCGGTAGAGCGCAGTCCATAATCGCAGGATAGCTGCCGCAGACGGACGTCTAGATCGTCTGGCCACCGTCGGCCACGTAGACCTGGCCGGTGACGAAGCTGGCCGCCTCCGAGGCGAGATAGACCGCCAGGCCGGCGATCTCCTCCGGCGCGGCAAAGCGCTTCTGAGGAATCGTGGCCAGCAGCCCTTGATAGAGCTCCGCTTGGGCCATCACCGGCTGGGTCATCGCCGTCTCCACCCAGCCAGGCGCGATGGCGTTCACCCGGATCCCTTGGGCAGCCCACTCGGTGGCCAGCACCCGCGTCAGTTGGATCAGGCCGGCCTTGCTGACCGCATAGGCCCCGATATGGCTCACCCCCCTCATGCCGGCGATCGAGGCTATGTTGATAATTGAGCCGCGCCCTTGCCGGATCATCGCCCGCCCAATTTCTTGACTGAGCAGAAAGGCCCCGCGCAGGTTGACGCCCAGCACCTGGTCCCATTCTGCGAGCGTCACCTCTGCCATCGGCTTGAAGACCGGGCTGATGCCGGCATTGTTGACCAAGATGTCTATCTGGCCGAAGCGTTCCAGCACCTGAGTGACCAGTGTTTTTATCTGAGCCGGGTCGGCCACGTCCGCCCGCTGGGCCAGCGAGCGGCGGCCCAGTTGTTCAATCTCTGAAGCAACCTGTTCTATCTCTGCCACGGTGCGGCTGGCCAGGGCCACCTCGGCTCCGGCTTCGGCCAGGGCTAAGGCGATCGCTCGTCCGATGCCCCGTCCGCCGCCGCTGATCAGCGCCACTTGCCCGGAAAGCGAGAATTTTTCCAGCATCATAGTCCTCCTTGTTGGACTTAGATTTCAGACCGATGGATCACCCAGAGCAGGCCCTCAAAGAGTTGGATCACCACCGGCAGCGAGATGACTTGGTTGGAGATGCCGCGCGTAGCCGTTCGGCTCAGCCCTTCGCCGCGCAGCGGCCAGCGCAACCCTTGGGTCTCCAGGCCGCTCACCCGGTCAGTCAAAGCCAGAAGCGAGACTATATCGCCCAGGCGCGCCTGGGTCAATTGCAGCTCGTCCCGGACCAAATAGAGCCGCTCCTCCGGCGTGACCACCTCGATCTGGGCCCCGGCGCGGGCCGGCCCCTCTAACGTGAAGAGATTGCCCAAGGCCTGATCGGCCCGCTTGCCCAGCAGGGCGGCGCAGGTGATCTTATCGGCGTGTTGTGCCAGGGCCTCGGCCAGCGCCAGTTCGAGATCGGTCTGATCTTTGTCGGCCGGATGCCGCTGCCAAATGCCCAGTTTCAGCAGTTCGGTTCGTTCTTCCAGACTGAGAGAATCGCCGTCGCCGATAACCTGTTCAACCCTGAGGCCGGCGCGCCGGGCCAGCCGCCAGCCACCATCGGCGGCGATGCGATAATCGGCCTGTGCGGCGAGCGAGCGCAGCAGCCCATCGGCCGACTCTTCCCAAGCGCCGTTGGCGATGATCAGGATTTTTCTCATGGTGTAAATTAAACTAGCATATTGCTCGTCAGTTGGACAACTCAAGCTACAGGCGTGGTCTATAACCCCCGCGGCTGGCAGCTTGGGCAGTAGAAGCTGCTCCGCCCGCCCTGCACGATGCGCTCGATGAGCGTGCCGCAGGCCATACAAGGCCGACCCGCTTGCCCATAGACCTTGAACTCGTTTTGAAAGCCGCCCAGTGCCCCGTCAGGATGGCGATAGGAGTCAATCGAGCTGCCACCGGCATTGATAGCTGCTTGAAGCACTTTAGGGATCGCCAAGTAGAGCCGGCGAGCCTCCGCGGGCGCAAGGCTCTTGGCCGGCCGCTGCGGGTGAATGCCGGCCAGATAAAGCACCTCGCAGGCGTAGATATTGCCCAGGCCGGCCAGCTTATGTTGATCGAGCAGCAGCCGCTTGATCTCCTGCCCGCTGCCCAAGAGACCCTTGAAGCCCTTCAGGGTATATTCCGGCCGGAAGGGCTCCAGGCCCAGTCGGGCCAGCGGCACCAACCGGTCCAGCTCAGCGGTCGGCTGCAGATAGAGCGCTCCGAAGCGCCGGGTATCATCAAAGTAGAGCTTCTTGGCAGGTGCAAATTCCAGCACCAGCCTGGTATGGCCGGCGGGGGCCAGCAGCAGCCGCCCGCTCATCCGTAGGTGCAGCACCAGCGTCTCCGAGCCGAAGCCGAAGAGCAGGTATTTAGCTCGCCGCCCGATCGTCTCCAGCGACCGGCCGAGCAAGCGCTCGCGCAGTCGGCGGGCACCGCAGTTTTTCAGAAGATGAACTCGCTCCTTAACTGTGAGCTTACGAAGCTCGCGGCCCAGAAACTCGGCGCTCAAAGCACGCCGGATCGTCTCTACTTCGGGCAGTTCGGGCATAGAGCAAAATCACCTAGCGGCACGCCTGGGCCGCAGCTAGGTTGTAGTCGGCACCGTTCTTGCTCAACTTATTCCCCCGGCACTCCGCTATATTATCGGGGCTATTCGCGGTGATCCCGAACCGGTCATTATCGTGAATAGAGTTGCCTAGCAGGCGCACTTGGGCCGCACCACCGACCGCTAGACCATCGGAGCTGTGGGCGATCTCAGAACTCTCGAGAGTCACCTGAGCGGTGTCTCCCACATCAAGGCCATCCGCTCTGCTGGAGAGCTGAGCATTCTGGATGATAGCTAGGGTAGCTCCCCCTATCACCAACGCGCCAACGGCGCCGGAGAGCTTGGCATTGTTGATCGTGACTTGGGTCAGACCTCCTAGCCATAAGCCGGTGCCGATACTGCTTGCCAGCCGGCAGTTATTGAGGCTCATGGTGGCTGTACCCCTGATCCGCAACGCATAGATTAGTGTTCCGCTTACCTGGCAATTTGATAGGTTTACTTGGGCCGCACCGCCCACCAAGATGCCGCCAAACCCGTTGGTTAAGACCTGCACACTCGTCAGGCTCACCTTGGCTGAGCCGCCAATCGAGAGTCCGGCGGAAAAACTGCCCAGCACTTGGACGTTGCGCAGCTCAGAGGCCCCATAGAGCGAAAGTCCAACCAGTGCGCCATGAAGGAAACCGGTGATGGCCAACTTTTCCAGCCGGACCCCCTGACCCTCGGCGGTGATTGACCCTACCAACTGGCGGCCGGGCAGCGGCTTGAAGGCCGTCTGTGGCGTCCCGACCCCCTGCAGCGTCAGCGGTTTCCAGATGGTAAGCCCTACCGGATAGCTGCCGGCCCCGATATGAATCGTCCCGCCGGGAGCGATGGCATCAATGGCCTCTTGCAGGCTGTCATAATCTCCCGGCACCTGGAGCTGGGTGCGCTGCGTCTGAGGAGTCAAAGGCTTCCTTACTAGCGCAGGGGCGAAGCCACAGAGGTCGGCTCCATTGCCGCTCATCAGGTTCGGCGACCCGCCCAGCTTGGCCTGTGGTGAGAGGACATCAAAACCGCAAAAACTGTTATTCTGGATACTGCTGGCCTGGATATTGGCTTGGGCCGAGTCGCGCAGCGAGAGGCCATTGAAGTTGCCGGAGAACTGCACATGGGACAGCTCTACCCTGGCCGCGTCCTTGCCGGCGAGACCGACCAGTCCGTTGCGATTCAGCTGGCTGCTCTTCAAGCGCACCTGGGCCTGACCGCCGGCCGCTAGGCCCGCATTTCGGTTGCGCGAGAGGTCGGAATCGCTCAAGCTCACCTGAGCCTGGCCGCCGACTTGCAGGCCGGCGATGAAGTTGGCGAATATTCTGGATTGGAAAAGCGCCGCTCGCGCTCTCCCTCCGATCCATAGGCCGTCGAAGCCATTGGCGAAGAGCTGCGCGTTGGTCAGGCGCACCGAGGTTGAATCTCCTAGGCTCAGGCCGTTGAGTCCGTTGCCGGAGAGCTGAGCGTCCGTCAACTGGGCTTGCGCCTCACCGCTCAGCGCCAGCCCGGAGAGCAGGTTGTCCGAGA
>CAJXGD010000061.1 GCA_913053845.1 uncultured bacterium
ACTGCAACAGATCCATCAGACCGATCACCTGGAGCGCAAGAGCTAAGGAGGCAGGCTGAGGTGACCCTAGACATTGCCATCGGCGACCGGCCGCGGCTGAAGCGGCTGGTAGAGCGCATTGATAACTGTGTCAAGCTCAAGACTTACTGGCAGTGCTGCAACGTCAACGCCATAGACCGGCTCAACTTAAACGATCACGGTCCCACCCACATCAAGATCGTCGCCAAGTTGGCCACCACCATCTTGCGCCTGTTGGGGCAGGCCGGCGTACGGCCCAGCGTCTGCGTCAACTATCATCTGAGTGAGGAGGACGCCGAGATCATCGTCCTACTGGCTACCTGCCTCCATGATCTGGGCCACATCGTCGATCGCGACCACCATGAGGAGTACTCTATCGCCCTGGCGCCGGCCCTCTTGGCCGAGCTGCTCACGGGGCTCTATGCGGAGCGTGAGCAGGCGATCATCACCGCCGAGACGTTGCACGCCATCGTCGCCCACGACACGTACATCCAACCCTTCACCGTCGAGGCTGGCACGCTCAAGGTGGCCGACGCGCTGGATATGGAGCAGGGACGGGCGCGCATCCCCTTCTCCAAGGGCTCACCCAGCATCCATGCCGTCTCGGCGATGGCCATCGAGCGCGTCCAGGTGCGCCCCGGCAAGGAGAAGCCGGTCTGCATCGAGATACAGATGTCCAACTCCGCCGGCATATTTCAGCTGGACAACCTGCTCAAGCCCAAATTACAAAACTCCGGCATCAAAGAGTACTTCGAGATCCGCGCCGAGATCACCGGGCCGGAGAAGAAGATCCTCGATACCTATCAGATTTAAGTCTGTTTAGCCGGAGAGCAGATAGATGAAGCCGGCCCCACTGAAGGCGCCCAGTAGATCGTAGGTCAAGTCTTTATAGGAGAAATAATCGGGGGGGTGAAGCTGGTCACGGATCTCCTTGAGCAGTCCCGGCAGCGAGCCCAGAGCGCCGGCCAGGGCGAAGCGCAGATCGGCAGGGATACCTGGGGACAGGACTCCCAGCAGCAGCGAGCTGCCCGCTCCGGCGCCGAAGCTCAGCATGAAGTGCAGCGCCTTATCCACGCCGAACCAGGGCTCATGAGTGTCGGCCGCATAGGCAGAGTGCACGGTGAGCAGCAACAAGAGCAGAACGCCCAGCGTTAATAAAAAACCCCTCCGGCGGGCATGGTTTTGGCACATAGCGCTCCTTACTCGAGCGGTGATGGCCAGATTATACGACGCTAGGGCCGAGCGGGCCAAAAGTTGCCCCGTCGGTGGGGAGGGCGCGTTATACTTTCTCAACAGTGGGAGGTCCGATGCGGAAGGATATATATGAGTATCCGGCAGAGGCAACCGATCGCACCGAGGATGTGGCCAACATCCTGAAGAGCCTCGTGCTCGAGCACACCTGAAAGCTGATCAATGCTTTTATATCTCAGTCTGTTGCTCGCGGTGATCCTGCTGGGGTTCATCTTTGACTTCCTGAATGGCTTCCATGACTCAGCCAATGCGATCGCTGCCTCGGTCTCCACCAGGGTGCTCGCCCCACGCAGCGCCGTCCTGCTGGCCGCGGGGTTCAATCTGCTCGGCGCGCTCTCCAGCACCGAGGTGGCCAAGATGGTCGGCTCCGGCCTGGTGGCCCCCGACCATGTGGACCAGATCACCTTGGTCGCCGCGCTGCTGGCGGCGATATCTTGGGATATTATCACCTGGTATTGGGGGCTGCCCACCAGCTCCAGCCATGCCTTGCTCTCCGGCCTGGTCGGTGCCGGGATCGCCACCGGCGGGCTAGGGATCATACTGTGGGGCAGCTTGGGAAAGATACTTTTGGCTCTGGTGCTCTCGCCGCTGATCGGTTTTGGGTTGGGCTTTTTGCTCATGTTCTCGCTCAATCGGCTGCCGGTGCAGGTGACGGCGGTCTTCAGCAAGCTACAGATCGTTTCCGCCATGGCGCTGGCCTTCAGCCACGGCAGCAACGATGCGCAGAAGACGATGGGCATCATCGCCCTCTCGCTTTTCAGCTATGGCCTGCTGCCCTCGCTGAGCGTGCCCCTCTGGGTGATGCTCCTCTCGGCGACGGCCATGGCCTTGGGCACCGGCTTCGGCGGCTGGCGGGCCAGTAAGACCCTGGGGATGCGCCTGGCCCACCTGCGCCCCATTCATGGTTTTGCAGCGGAGTCCAGTTCGGCGGCGGTCATCCTGATCAACTCTTACCTGGGGCTGCCAATCAGCACCACCCACGTGATCGGCTCGGCGGTGATAGGAGTAGGAGCCGCCAAGCGGCTCAAGGCCGTCCGCTGGGGAGTCGGCCGCCAGATCGCGCTGAATTGGGCCCTGACCCTGCCGGCCTGTGCGGCGATCGCTTGGCTGATCTGTACTCTGCTGCTCCGCTGGCTCTAAATATCTCTAACAGAGTGCCGCAGGACAATCGAAGCGCACCTGGGCCCTAATATTTGTCAGCGTCTGGGGGCCGATTCCCGGCACACGCTCTAGCTCGGCTAGCGAGCGAAAGGGGCCATGCAACAGCCGATAGCTGACGATGCGCCGGGCGATGACCGGGCCGATGCCGGGCAGACTCTCCAACTCGCGGGCCGAGGCCAGGTTGAGCCAGATAGTCGAGCCGGCCGGCTCGACCGGTGCCGGTTGGCGAGGCACGCTGGGCGCTCCCCCCAGCAGTAGGGACAACCCAGCGACCAGTAAGGCCAGGCTGCCCAGCAGCAGGAGCGCCCGCCCGTCAGCCTGTGAGAACGGCACCGAAGCACTCCTTGATGCGGCTCAACCCTTCCTGGCGCCACTCGACGCACAGCCCTTCGGGAATGAAGTGATATTTGTCCAGGTCGTGCTTATAGCGATAGGCACCGATGAAGAGATCACGCAAGCGACGTGCCGTCTGGGGATGGTGCCTCAAGGCCTCGGCCTGCTCCCGGCAGAGCGCCTCGATCTCTTCCAGATAGATCTCGCTGTCGATCGCTTGGCGAAAGCGCTCTTCCGCTTCCAGGGGATGGTGGAGCAGTTGCCGGCAAGCTTGGCGGAAGAGCCGCCGACGGCTCAGCTCTTGAGCGGCCCTCTCACGCATCCGTGCCCCTTGCTGGTGGTAGTATTGGAGCTGCTCCAGGGGGAATTCCAGCAGATGGCAGCGGCAACCCGGATGCCAGGGCGGCCGCTCGGCAGGGGGCAGGCTGATCTCACCGTGATGTCGCAAGCAGTCGGCACAGGTCAGATAATGCACACTGGCATAGTACTGCACAAAAGTCTCTTGCCCCTTGATATGATGATACAACTGAGCAAATTGAGCCTTCATAGCCGGATCATCCTAATCATAGCAACCGCGGGCCGAGTCGGCAAATGGGCCGCTCAGCTCAGGACGGGCGCTGCGAGCACAGTCTTTTCCCATTGCGAGATGAGCATGAAGATGTGAGTCGTTACCTCACGCTCATGCTCATCTCGCCTGAGACAACTCTCTGGTTTGACAGCCCCTCACCGAGCGCCTATAATAGCCCAACTTTCTCATAAGGAGAGGTGATCGCAATGAATGAAATCATCAAGGGTGATCGGCTTTGGGCCCGCCCTACTCCCTCCTGACCTAACCACCCCACCTGACCTATCGTCAAGCTCAATCTCTCAGTTTAAGCACCGGCAAAAGCGCCACAGCCACCTGCGGATTTGCCAATTACCTGAGCACGATCCCTTCAAGCTCTATGCCGCCCTGCGCCGGCGTTATCGCACCAGCTTCATCCTGGAGAGCGCTCCAGGTCCGAGGCGCCTGGCCGAATATACTTTCATCGGCTTCGCCCCGCATCGGCGGCTGGCCCTGCGCCAGGGACGGCTCTCGATAGACGAAAGTGATCAGGGACCGCTGGACGACCCCCTGGGCGCGCTGCGCGACACGCTGGCCGGCTACCGCATGGCTCAGCTGGGCGCTCCCTTCGGCAAATACTTCGGCGGCCTGGTCGGCTATCTGGGCTACGACTTCGTGCGCCGGCTGGAGGCGCTGCCGGAGCGTCCCGGACCTACGGTAGAGGAGCCTGGCTTTCCCGACTTCGAGCTGGGCCTCTATCTCGACGGGGTGATCTACGACCATGCCCGGCGCGCAGTCTACTACTTCACCCATGATCAGGATCGCTCCCAGGCCGTTCGCGAAGCGCTGGCCGACCAAGCCGGGGCAACTCAGCAACAACCCCTGATCTGCAGCCCCTTCCAATCGGATATCTCGCGCCAGGAGTTCATCGCTGGAGTCCAGCAGGCTCAGGAAGCTATCCGAGCCGGTGAGGTCTATCAGGTGGTGCTCTCCAAGCGGCTGCGGGCCAACTATCACGGCGATCTACTGGCCGGATATGGGGCACTGCGCCAGGTAAACCCCTCACCCTACATGTACTTTGTCCAGTTCGAGGGGCGCACCATCGCCGGCTCCAGCCCGGAGATGCTGGTCGCGCTGCGCGGTCGCCAAGTTATTACCTATCCCATCGCCGGCACGCGCCCCTTGGGCCGGAGCGAGGCCGAGCGGGCGCGCTTGGCCGGTGAGCTGCTCGCCGACCGGAAAGAACGGGCCGAGCATGTGATGCTGGTGGACCTGGCGCGCAACGATATTGGTCGGATCGCGGAGTTCGGCAGCGTCAAATTGCCCGAATACATGCGGGTCGAACGCTTCAGTCACGTGCAGCATCTGGTCTCGCGGGTGGAAGGACGGCTGCGCCCGGAGCTGGACGCCTTCGATGCCCTGGCCGCGCTCTTTCCCGCCGGCACAGTCTCCGGCGCTCCCAAGCTGCGGGCGATGGAGCTAATCGCCCGTCTGGAAAAGAGCCCGCGCGGTCCCTACGCCGGCGTGGTGGGCTATTTCTCGCTGAACGGCACGCTGGATACGGCAATCGCCATCCGCACGCTCTTTGCCCAGGGCGAATCGCTTTATCTGCGGGCCGGAGCGGGGATCGTGGCCGATTCGCAGCCGGAGCGCGAGTGGCAGGAGTGCGACGGCAAACTGGCCGCGCTGCTCAGCGTGCTGCAAGGAGGCCTGCCATGCGGGTGCTAGTCATTGATAACTATGACTCATTTACTTACAATTTAGTCCAGTTCCTGGGCGAGCTGGGCGCTGAGCTGCAGGTGGCCCGCAACGACCGGATCGAGTTGGCCGATATCCGCCGACTCGCTCCAGAGCGCATCCTGCTCTCGCCTGGACCGGGCAACCCGGCCAATCGGCGTGACTTCGGCATCTGCGCTGAAGTGCTGCGTGAATTCTCACCTCAGGTGCCCACCTTGGGCGTCTGCTTGGGCCTGCAGGGGATCGCGCTGCTTTTCGGGGGGCAAATCGGCCCGGCCCGGCGGCTGCTCCATGGGAAGCGCTCGCGGATTTATCATGACGGGCGCGGTGTTTTTCGCGACATTCCCAACGGCTTCCAGGCGGCGCGCTATCACTCGCTGGCCGTCATGCGTGGTTCGCTGCCCCCGGAGCTGGAGATCAGCGCCAGCAGCGGGGATGGCGAGATCATGGGGCTGCGCCATCGGGAACTGCCCATCGAGGGTGTACAGTTCCACCCGGAGTCTGTGCTCAGCGAATACGGCCATCGCTTGCTAGGCAATTTCTTAGGCCTGAGCGAGCCGGCGCGTCAGTGGGAGGTGGGTGCCCCATGAGCGTGCAAACCATGCCCAATGCGCCTCTACGTCAAGCGTTGGCCCGGCTGGCCGAGCGTCGTGATCTTGACGCTGCGCTAGCCATGGGGGCACTCTCGGCCATCATGGAAGGGCAGGCCGGCGAGGCACAGATCGGCGCCTTCCTGATGGGCCTGCGCGTCAAGGGCGAGACGATCGCGGAGATCACCGCCCTGGCCCAAGTCATGCGGGAGAAGAGCGTCAAAATCCGGCCCCGAATTCATGTAGGGGCGACCGGCCGGTCGCCCCTACTGACCGATCTTTGCGGCACCGGGGGGGCGCCGATCAAGACGTTCAACGTCTCGACCATCGCCGCCTTCGTGGTCGCCGGGGCGGGCGTGCCGGTGGCCAAGCACGGCAATCGCAGCGTGAGCAGCCTCTGCGGCTCCGCCGACCTGCTGGAGGCTTTGGGACTCGATCTGTTGGCCGAGCCGACAACGATCGAGCGTGGTATCGAAGAGATCGGTTTAGGATTTCTCTTTGCGCCTCACTTCCACCCGGCAATGGTCCATGCCGCGCCGGTGCGCCGGGCGCTGGGGCTGCGCACCGTCTTCAACCTGCTGGGGCCACTGACCAATCCGGCGGACGCCCAGGCGCAGCTTTTGGGTGTCTTTCGCCCCGACCTGGTGGAAACCTACCCCCAGGTGCTGCGCAATTTGGGGACTGCCAGAGCGCTGGTGGTCCACGGAGAAGGCGGCCTGGACGAGCTCTCTACCTTGGGACCAACGCTGATCGGCGAGCTGCGTGAGGGCCAAGTGCGCAGTTACAGGATCACGCCGGAGCAGTTCGGCCTGCGCCGCGCTCGGCAGGAGCAAATCTGCGCCCTGCCGCCGGCCCAGAGCGCCAAGCTGGCCCGGCAGTTGCTCTCCGGCCGGCTCAAGGACGAGCACTATGAGATGCTCCTGCTGGGCGCCGGGGCCGGTATCTACGTCGGCGGCGGAGCCGCCTCGCTGGAGGAAGGCCTGGCTCAGGCCGAGGAGAGCATCTCCGGCGGTGCGGCCTATGACAAGTTGCGCCGGCTGATCGAGCTGGGCGGCGGGCGATGGACTGGCTAGACCGGCTGGCCCAGACGGCGCTGGAGACGATCGCCTCCGGCTATTATGACCATGTGAGGCCCAGCGCCTTGGCGGATCGGCCGCGGCGCTCCTTGGTGCAGGCCATTCACAATAGGGGCGAGGCCGGTCGTCTGGCGATCATCGCCGAGATCAAGCCGGCCTCGCCCTCCGGCGGGTCGCTACGGGTCAGCACCGATACTGCGAAGCTGGCCCGGCAACTCGGCACCGCCGGTGCCGCAGGCCTCTCGGTGCTGACCGAGCCGGTTTATTTCAGGGGCTCATTGCAAAACCTCCGTGAAGCCGGCAGGAGCGGGCGGCCCACCCTGATGAAAGATTTCTTGCTGGCGCCCGTGCAGCTTGATGCGGCTAGCGCCTATGGCGCGAGCGCCACGCTGTTGATACTCACGCTTTTCAATCGCGGCTATGCCCAACTAGGGCTGGCAGAGATGATCGGCGCGGCCCATGATCGCGGGCTTGAAGTGCTGCTCGAAGTGAACTCACCCGAAGAATATCGCCAGGCCCAGGAGACGCAAGCGGAGATGATCGGGATCAACAATCGGGAGCTGGCCAGCTTGCAAGTTGACCTGGGGCGCACCGGCGCTATTCTGGCCCAGGCCCAGAAAGACCGACCGGTCTGGGCGCTCTCCGGGATCGAGACGAGGGAAGATATCCAGCGCTTGAGCGCCGCGGGCGCCGATGCGTTTCTGGTCGGCAGCTCGCTGATGCGGTCCGCCGACCCGGCGGCCAAACTGGCCGAGCTGATCGGCGGGTAGGGGCTACGTTCCTTCGGTGGAAGCCTTGCTTGGCTTGGTTGGCTATTTGTGCTACAGTTCGGTGATCCGAGATGTCAAGTAAGGCTCTAGTGCAGGGGAAGATTTCGACGATCGTTGATAACTCCGGCAATCAGACGGTGCGTGAGGTGCTAGCTCAGATTTTGCCGCAGACGTCCCATCTGGACATCGCTACCGGCTACTTCGAGCTTAGCTCGCTGCTGGCTTTAGGGGAAACCTGGCAGCGGGTCGCTCAGATCCGCATCCTGATGGGGGATGAGACCTCACGACGGACCCGCCGAGTGCTGCTGGAGGAACTCTCCAAACAAACCGACGAGAGCATCGAACTCTACAAAGAGCGTGATGACTCCCTGACAGGTTTGGAAGCCGTCCGTCAAGCCTTGAGGCAGAGGCACATTCGCGTGCGGGTGTACGATCAGGCCAAATTCCACGCCAAATGCTATCTGATGCGCACGCGGACGCCGCAGCTGGTCAACGTTGGCCTGGTCGGCTCCAGCAACTTTACGGCCTCCGGCCTCATGACCAACGTCGAGTTGAACCTCTTAACCAGCGAGCAGTACCAGCTGGAAGCCCTGTGGGAATGGTTTGCACGCGCTTGGAAAGAAGCCAAAGAAGCGAACGAAGCGATGCTAAGGGTCATCGAGCGCCACTTGCAGGTCTTCACCCCACTGGAAGTCTGGGCCAAGGCCCTCTACGAATATTTCCTGGGGCGAGAGAAGCCGGTCACCCGTTGGGAAGAACAAGATTCGGTGATCTACCCGCTGTTGAACAAGTACCAGCAAGATGGCTATCGCGCCGCATTGGCCATCGCGGAGCGCTGGGGCGGCGCACTTATCTGCGATGGTGTTGGCTTAGGCAAGACGTTCCTAGGGCTGATGCTATTAGAGTACCATCTGTGCCGTGGCGATCGTGTCCTGCTCATCGTGACTCACTCCGCCAAAGAGAGCGTCTGGATGAGCACGCTGAACCGCTACCTGCGTCCGCATTATCCGGTGGCTTTCGAAGAGAATTTGAAGATTCGCACTCACACGGAGTTCGAACGAGAGGGCCGCATTTCCCAGCAAACGCTGGATTACTATCGAGACTATTATCGCGTTATCTTAGTGGACGAAGCCCATCATTTTCGGACCCCCTCGGCCAATCGCAGCAAGGCTCTGAGATCGCTCTGCAAAGGAGGTAGAGAAAAGCTCCTCTATTTCTTGACGGCCACCCCGATCAACAACTCATTGCGCGATTTGTATCACTTGATCAACTACATTGCCCAAGATCGTTTGCAACACTTCGCCTCGCTGGGTATTCGGAACTTGCGTCAATACTTCAGGGAGGCCGAGCGAAATATGGAAGAACTCATCGCCCAAGCCGATGGCAGCGCCGATCTGGTCACAGCCGTTCAGGATGCCGACTTTCTGCGCAAGGATCGTTTGCTCAAGGCCTTGGTCATCCAGCGTAGTCGAGCGTATGTGAAAGAGACCGAACGGCAAAACGCCCAAGCCCCGGTCTTCCCCGAGCGCGAGAAGCCCCAGGTGATCCCCTATTCACTGAAGAAGGTCTATGCCGGCTTGTATGCCGAGCTGCGTATGGCCTTCGATCGAGACAATCCCCTGTTGAGCTTGGCGATCTACAACCCCGAGCCCGATGAGAAATTGCTCAACCGAGACCGCCAGGTCATCGGCCTCATCCGCACGCTGCTGCTCAAGCGCTTGGAGAGCTCCTACCAGGCCTTCGAGGGCAGCCTGGAGGTCCTCTTGCGCAAGATGGCCGCTTTCGTTGCACAATACGCTCCAGAGCGTTGGGAGGCTTGGCGCACCCGTTATGAATCTCAGTGGTGGATCGTGCAAAGGCACCAGCAGGAGCGCAGTCAGGCCGAAGACCCCGAAGCCGAAGAGGAAGAGGGCAACGAGTTCGACGACGTGAAAACCACTGAGCTCGATCAATCTACCAGCGAGTACGAGCTGGATGCTCTACTTGCCGCTATCGAGGAGGACATGGCGGTTCTTATCGGATTGCTTTCCAAGGTCTATCAGCATCTCTCCCCTGGCGCCGACGACAAACTCCAACAACTGCTCCGGGTGCTCAAGGATAATTCCCTGCTGAAGCGCGAAAAGGTCGTGATCTTCACGGAGTTCCGCGACACCGCTCGTTATTTATGGAAGGAGCTTCAAGCCCGAGGGTTCAGTGATTTAGAAGAGCTGGACAGCACGCGCAAGGTCAACCGCGAGCAGGTGATCAAGCGCTTTGCGCCCTACTACAACTGCGATGAAAATGAACTACCCAAATACGTGAACGATCAGATTCGGGTCCTGATCAGCACTGACGTGCTTTCCGAAGGGCTCAACCTTCAGGATGCCTGCCTGCTTGTCAACTACGATCTCCACTGGAACCCGGTGCGCCTGATGCAGCGCATCGGGCGCGTGGACCGGCGGCTCAATCCTGACATCGAGCGGCGCTTGGGGCGATCCAATCCCGTGAAAGTCCACGTCTTCAACTTCCTGCCCCCCGAAGATCTCGAAGATCTCCTGAACCTACATCGCCGCGTCAGCGGCAAACTGCTGCGCATCAGCAAGACGCTCGGCATCGAGGCCCCGGTGCTCACCCCGGAGGACGATTTCGAGGCGATTCGCCTCTTCAACGAGAAGTACGAGGGCCAGCGCAGCATCGAGGAAGAGCTGCACCTGGAGCTCGAACGACTTCAACGGGAGCATCCTGGGCTCTTTGAGAAACTGCCCCATTATCCCAAACGGATATTCAGCGGCAAGCGTGCCAATTCAAATAAGATTCGTGGAGTGTTCTGCTGTTATCGCTTCCCCGTCGTTCAACGGGCAGTTGAGAAGGTCCCGCTGCTACAAGAGGCGGAACCTTTAATGAGTACGGAGAAGGCCGCTGAACTACGAGGAGACGTGCGCTGGTACTTCCGCGCGGCCGAGACCGGGGAGATCTGGAGATCTGAGCGTTTGGAGGAGATCACCGAGGCGATCCGCTCTGGCGCCGAGACGCTGCGCGTCACCCAGGCGTCGGCTCAAGAGTTGAAGCGCTGGCGAGAGGAGATCGAGCGTGGCCCGGTAGCCCATTATCTGAGAGACTTGGATGCGCCGATGGGCGTCAAGCCAACGCTGGTCTGCTGGATGGAGGTGTGCTGAGATGTCCTTGGAGCAAGCCGTCCATGAGGTTGATAGTCTCGAATCGCTATTGAGCCTGTTGCACGATGAACTCGACTGGCCACTGGAATCCCAATGGGGCCAGGAGGACTTAACCTTTGAGTGGTCCGCCAGCGAGCTTCGGGTCAGCGACACGGCAGCCCAGCGCCTCAAAGATGGTGCTGTATATCAATTACGTGATTTCCCCCAAACGAGACAACCGTGGGGGATCTTCTTAGTGGAGTTCAATACACCTCGCATATATGTCACCTCCCTGCGCCAGATCCTGCGTGGCCTGGTCCCCAACCTCCATCAGGCTTCACATCTGCCGAGCTGGAATCAGGAAAACCTGTTGTTTATCTGCACTACCCGCAACTACGATCGTTTTACGTTCGCGTACTTCCGCGGCGAGAAGGCCCCGCGCGCGGTGCTGACCACCTTCAGCTGGGAGCAAGGCGAGACCGCGCTGCGCACACTCTGCGAGTACAATCTCGAAGCGCTGCGCTTCCCCGCTGATCCCGGTGACGTCGAGGGGTGGCTCAAAGAGTGGCGGAAAGCGTTTAACGTCGAGAGAGTCACAAAGGAGTTCTTCAGGGCGTATCGCCGGATATTCGAAAGCGTCGAGAGCCAAGTCAGTGGCATCGAAGGCGAGGCCAAGCGTCTCTTCGTCCAAAAGCTCTTCGACCGTTTGATGTTCGTGCGCTTTCTGGAGAAGAAGGGCTGGCTTGCCATGGGCGGGCGCAGAGATTATCTGCGCGCTCTATGGGAAAGCCATCAGGCTGAAAGGCGAGAGAATCCCGAAGCGAACTTCTACCGTGAGCGACTGAAACCACTGTTCTTCCTGGGGTTGAGCACCTCAAACGAAGTGAACCTCATCGACATTGGTCGAGGTGGTTTCTTAAAGACCCTCATCGGAGATGTTCCCTACCTAAACGGTGGTCTATTCGAGGAAGAAGCCGATGACCAAGACCCACGAATCGTCATTCCCGATGAAGCCATTGAGCCAATACTTGTGGAACTGTTCTATCGCTTCAACTTCACGGTCACCGAGAGCACACCGCTCGACATCGAAGTGGCCGTTGATCCAGAGATGCTGGGGAAGATCTTCGAAGAGTTGGTCACGGGGCGCCACGAGACGGGTAGCTACTACACCCCCAAGCCCGTGGTCGCTTTCATGTGCCAGGAGTCCCTCAAGGGCTATCTCAAGGAAGCCATGCCGAAGGAATCTGCGACCGCCATAGATCACTTCCTCAAGGAGCGTAATCCCGGCAAGCTTAGTGACCCCGAAGCCATGCTGGAAGCTCTAAAGCGGTTGCGCGTCTGCGATCCGGCGTGTGGGAGTGGAGCCTACTTGCTAGGGATGCTCCACGAGCTGCTGGATTTACGTGCTTGTCTCTTCGCTACGCACAATCTCGATGCGAAGACCATCTA
>CAJXGD010000062.1 GCA_913053845.1 uncultured bacterium
CCTGCCTCCTTAGCTCTTGCGCTCCAGGTGATCGGTCTGATGGATCTGTTGCAGTCGGGCGATGCCGTCTATCTGGTCGATGAGCTGAGCTACCACCGGGGGCACATAGCGGCGCCATTGGTCGTCCCCGGCGATCATCAGTTGGCGGATATTGGTGCCCCAGAAGCGCTCACGCTCCACGAAGGGGAGCGCTTGAACCGGAATCTGGGCCTCGGCAAAGAGCCGCGTCACCAGGGGATTGTTGGAGTATACCAGGCTAAAGGGGGGGGTGAGCGTGCGAATGTGCGCCACGTAGAGCGAGTTGCGCTCGATGTCTTCGACCGGCAGGACATATTTGGTGAGCGGCAGCTCGGCCAGCGCCCTGGTGATCATCATGATTCGCTCCCCGGCGGTGAAGGGATCACGTGGCGTATGGCTCCACTGGGCGCTGCCCACGGCGATGATCAGCTCATCTACCTGGGCGGCGATCTTTTTGATCATCTGATGATGGCCCTGATGATAGGGCTGAAAGCGGCCCAAGAAGAGGGCCCGTCGCTCGCTCATCGCCCCTGCTCCTCCGCTGGGTTCATGGCGCTCAGACGACGCTGCTCAGCGCCTCTCCCACCTGGCGTTTGAGCAATTCAGGGCTGGGCAGACGCCATTCGCCCTCCTTCATCCGGTAGAGCACCCGATCGTCCAAGGTGACGGTGAAGACGCCGCGCGAGCCGGGCAGGAGCTCGAGCGAGCTAAGCTGGTCGGCATAGCTCTCCAAAAGCGCCTGGGCCGTCTCCAGCGCGCGGGCCAAATAAAGGCATTCTACGCAGTATTCGATCTGCACTTGCGCCATGATCGCCTAGCCTCCCTGCTCCTGCTGGGATATTATTATAACGCTTCGGTAAACTGCTGGGCAAGTGGCCGGGAAGACCCACCCCGATTATAATCATGGCCCTAGAGCTAGCCTAGTGCCAGAGGAGGTCGCAGATGACAGTAGAGATTGGCAGTACGGTTCCGGAGTTCCAACTCAAGGGCATTGACGGCCAGAGCCATGCGCTGCGAGACCTGCGGGGAGGACAGGCTACAGTGGTTTTTTTCTCCTGTAATCACTGTCCTTATGTGCACGCCTGGGAGGAACGCTTGATCGGCCTGCAGCGCGATTATCTTGCCAAAGGGGTGCACTTCATCGCCATCAACGCCAACGACGCTCAGGCCTATCCGGATGATAGCTTTGAGCAGATGATCGCTCGCGCGGCGGGAAAGGGCTATAATTTCCCCTACCTGCGTGATGAGTCGCAGCAGACGGCGCGGGCCTACGGGGCGCAGCGCACGCCGGAAGTTTTTCTGCTCGATGCCGAGCTCAAATTGCGCTATCACGGCGCGCCGGACGATAATTACGAAGATCCTGACCAAGTCAGCCAGCATTATCTCAAAGATGCTTTGGAGGCAGTGCTGGCCAAAGGGACCCCGGCGATCCAGGAGACGCCCCCGGTGGGCTGCACGATCAAATGGAAGGGGTAGATGGGCAAAGCGATCGGACCGGCACAGCAGCGCGAGCTGCAGCTCTTGGAGGCACTGGCAGTATCTGCCAACTCCAAAGGGAGAATTACTGGTGAAGCTGACTCCGCCGCACGGGGGCCTGCTCCAAGAGCTGGTGCGGGATGCGGCCCAAGGGGAACAGCTCAAACAAGAGGCCATCTATCTACCCTCCTGGGACCTGAGCTGGCGGCAGCTTTGGGACCTTGAACTCTTGCTCAACGGCGCTTTCTCGCCGCTGGCAGGCTTCATGGGCCAAGCTGATTACGATTCCGTCTGCCAAGGGATGCGCCTGAGCGACGGGACACTCTGGCCCATCCCCATCACATTGGACGTGGGCGAAGAGTTCGCCTCGTCTCTCTCTCAAGGGGACCGAGTAGCCCTGCGCCATCCCGAGGGCATGGTACTGGCCATCCTGACCGTAAGCGACATTTGGAGGCCCGAGCTGGCGCAGGAGGCCGAGCAGGTTTACGGCACGAGTGACCAGTCGCACCCCGGCGTCTTCGGGCTCTTGCAGCAGAGCCGGCCGGTCTATCTAGGAGGTCGGCTGGAGGGGATAGAGCTGCCGCCCCATCACACTTATCCTCAGTTGCGGCATACTCCGGCCGAGCTGCGCCGTCTATTTAGCAAGCGCGGCTGGGGGCGGGTGGTGGCCTTTCAGACGCGCAACCCGATGCACCGGGCCCACCTGGAGCTCACCCGGCGGGCGGCGGCCCAGGCCGAGGCCAACCTGCTGCTCCATCCGGTGGTGGGACGCACCAAGCCGGGCGACGTGGACTACTTCGCCCGGGTGCGCTGCTATCAGGCCGTCTTGCAGCACTATCCGCAGCAGACGACCTTGCTGAGCCTGCTGCCGCTGGCGATGCGTCTGGCCGGGCCGCGTGAGGCGCTCTGGCACGCGATCATCCGCCAAAATTACGGCTGCAGTCACTTCATCGTCGGCCGCGACCATGCCAGCCCGGGCAAGGACGGAAATGGCCAGCCCTTCTATCCGCCCTATGTCGCCCAAGAGCTCTTGCAGGCGCACCAGAGCGAACTGGCCATCGTGCTGGTGGCCTTCGAGGAGATGGTCTACGCGGAAGAGCGGGGCCAGTATCTGCCCCGCTCCCAGGCGCCGGCGGGGGCGCGGCTGCTCTCACTCTCGGGCACCGAGCTGCGCCGCCGGCTGCGAGCCGGGCTGGATGTGCCGGCCTGGTTCTCCTATCCGGAGGTGATCGCCGAGCTGCGCCGTTCCTACCCACCGCGGGCTCGCCAAGGATTTACCGTCTTTTTCACCGGCCTTTCCGGGGCGGGCAAGTCTACCGTGGCCCAGGTGCTGATGGCCAAGCTGATGGAGCTGGGGGGCCGCCCGGTCACACTGCTCGATGGGGACATCGTGCGTAAGCATCTCTCCAGCGAGCTGGGCTTCTCCAAGCACGATCGCGATCTGAACATCCGGCGCATCGGCTTTGTGGCCAGTGAGATCACCAAGAACCGTGGGGTGGCCATCTGTGCCCCCATCGCGCCCTACCGGGCCACCCGGCGCGAGGTGCGGCAGATGATCGCCCAGTACGGCCCGTTCATCGAGGTCTATGTGGCTACGCCACTGGAGGTCTGCGAGGCGCGGGACCGCAAGGGGCTCTACGCCAAGGCCCGCGCCGGCCTGATCAAAGAGTTCACCGGCATAGATGATCCCTATCAAGTACCGGAAAAGCCGGAGGTCACAGTGGACAGCTCGCAGATGAGCTCCGAAGAGGCGGCCCATCGCATCCTGCTATATCTGGAGCGGGAGGGGCTGATCAATAGCGCATGAGGGACGCTGGGGAGAATCTCGGGTATAATCGAGCAGGGTGATTGTGATGGGCGAAGTCAAAGTCAAAGCCAAGCTGACCAATGCGATAGATGAAGGCCTGGTGCGACGGGGTCTGCTCAAGCCGGAAGAGGTGCGGACCTATGAGGCGGAAGCGCTGGTGGATACCGGTGCGGTGCGCTGTACTTTACCCCCCTTCGTGGCCGACAGCTTGGGGTTGGCCCGTGTGACGCGGTACACGGCTCAATATGCGGATGGGCGGCTTGAGGAAGTTGATCTCACCGAGGGTTTCATCCTAGAGATCCTGGGTCGGCTGACTACCGAAGAAGCGCTGATCTTGGGGGACGAGATCCTGATCGGACAGACCGCCCTGGAGAAGCTTGATCTGTGGGTCGACTGTCAGAGTCAGCGCCTGATACCCAACCCGGCCCACCCCGACCAACCGGTCTCCAAGGTGAAGTGAAGCTTCTCTCGCTTGACGGCATTGCTAATCCAGGAGATGATAGTGATAGCTAATCAAGCTGAGCAGAAGGTTGATAAACCCTGGGGCAGTTATCAGGTGCTGGACGCGGGGAAGCGTTACCAGGTGAAGCGGATCACTGTCAATCCCGGCGAGGCCCTGTCGCTGCAAAAGCACCGGCATCGCGCCGAGCACTGGGTAGTGGTGCGAGGGCAGGCCAAGGTGACGCGCGACCGGGAGGTCTTTATCTTGGCAGAAGATCAGGCGACCTATCTTCCCCTGGGGGCAGTCCATCGGCTGGAGAATCCCGGGGATGAGCTATTAGAGCTCATCGAGGTGCAGTCCGGCGACTACTTGGGGGAGGACGACATCGTGCGCTTGGAGGACCGTTATCACCGGGTGGGTCATGAATGAACTCCGTGATAAGGGTTGGTAGAATATGTAGATGATGATCAGCAAGATTCATAGGGGGCAGGTGTGAACACAATTAAGGTAGCTGAGGCGAGAACGAAATTCTCCGACCTCATGGCGCGGGTAGCCTACGGCGGAGAGCGCATCATTGTGATGCGTCGAAACAAGCCCATGATGGCCTGGATTAGCATCGAAGATTTGCGCCGTTTGGAGGCATTGGGCCAAGGAGCAACTCCGACCCGCGACCAGCGACAGGCAGCTCTGATTCTGGCTGCCAGCTCTCGACACCGCATTCGAGTAGAGCGAGAAGGAGTATCTCTGCCGGACTCTGCAGAGCTTTTAACCAAGCTCCGGGAGGAGCGGGCGCGTGAGCTCACAGGTCTGCATTGATGCCAGCGTAGCCCTCAAGCTGGTCCTGGATGAGGAGGACAGCGACAAGGCCCAGGCACTCTGGGTATCCTGGGTGGTCGAAGATATTGAGGCCATCGCTCCCTGCCATTTAGCCTTTGAGGTAACCTCCGTGATCAGACATCATGTCTACCGTAGGGAGATAAGTCCTGAAGCGGGTCAGCTGGCCTTTGAGGCCCTTCAAGCGCAGGGGATTCGATTGGTGCGCCCTGCCCCGCTGCATGAGCGAGCCTGGGCGCTAGCTCAACGGTTCAATAGACCAACGGCCTACGACGCCTACTATCTAGCGCTTGCCCAACTGGCTGGCTGCGAGGTCTGGACAGCGGACCATCGCCTCTACCACGCTGTAGCGGAGGTGCTGCAGTGGGTGAAATGGTTGGGGGATTACCCACGGTGAACATGACGTGATGAACGTGAGTCGGCATATAGCTCAACCGAGCAGGCGAGCTTAAGGAGGTGAAGAGCATTTGACAATTCCCAAAGTGGCGGTGGTGGGCTGCGGCTACTGGGGCAAGAACCTGGTGCGCGTCTTCAGCCAACTGCGCGCCCTACAGATGATCTGCGAGGCTGACTCAACTCGCTTGGCCCGCTTTCAAACCGAATATCCCCAAGCTCAGGCTAGCGGCAGTTATGCAGCGGCCCTGAACGATCCCAAAGTACAAGCCATCGTGCTGGCCACGCCGGCCGAGACCCATGCCACGCTGGGCCGGCAGGCCCTGCAAGCCGGCAAGGATCTTTTCATCGAAAAGCCACTGGCCCTAAATTATCACCAGGGAGAAGAGCTGGTCGAGCTGGCCGAGCGGCAGGGAGCCATTCTGATGGTAGGCCATCTGCTGGAGTACCATCCGGCCGTCGTGCAGTTGCAGGAACTGGTCCAACAGGGCGAGCTAGGGACGCTGAATTACATCTATTCTAACCGATTGAATCTGGGAAAGGTGCGCCGGGAAGAGAATATCTTGTGGAGCTTTGCCCCACATGACATCGCCGTGCTGCTGCGGCTGGTGGGGACCATGCCCCTGGAAGTCAGCGCCTCAGGGGCGGCCTACTTGCAGGCGGAGATCGCCGATGTGACCGTGACCCATCTCCTTTTTCCCCAGAATATCCGGGCGCACATCTTCGTCAGTTGGCTGCACCCCTATAAGGAGCAGAAGCTGGTCGTGGTCGGCGACCGTAAGATGGCCGTCTTCGACGATGTGATTAAGGAAGGCAAGCTGAAAATCTATGACAAGCGCATCGAGTGGGTGGACGAGCAGCCCCGACCCAGACAGGTGGCGGAGACGACGCTTTACCTGCCGCCCGACGAGCCCCTGAAGCTGGAGTGCGGCCACTTCTTGACCTGCATCCAGGAGCGCCGGCAGCCGCTCACCGACGGGGCCAGTGGCCTGCGGGTGCTCAAGGTGCTCGAGACGGCCCAGCGGTCGCTCAGCCAAGGCGGGACGCCCATTCACCTCGAGGAGGAGACAGTATGAGCGAGGATTACTACGCCCATGAATCGGCCTACATCGATTCAGAGGTGACCATCGGCCGGGGGACGAAGATCTGGCACTTTTCGCACCTGATGAGCGGGGTGAGCCTTGGCGAGGGCTGCGTGATCGGCCAGAACGTCTTCATCGGGCGCGAGGTTACGATAGGCAACAACGTGCGCATTCAGAATAACGTCTCGATCTACGAAGGAGTGACGCTGGAGGACGACGTCTTCTGCGGTCCCTCGATGGTCTTCACCAACGTAGACCGACCGCGCTCGGCTCACCTGCGCGGGCGTGCAGGTTTTTTGTCGACGCTGGTGAAGCGGGGCTGCAGCATCGGGGCCAATGCCACGGTCGTCTGCGGCCATACGCTGGGGGCGCACAGCTTCATCGGGGCCGGCTCGGTGGTCACCGCCGATGTGCCCGACTATGCGCTGGTCTACGGGGTGCCGGCGCGCCTGCATGGCTGGCTCTGCCAGTGCGGGACGAAATTGAGCTTCTCGGTAGAGCGGGCAGTCTGCGCACACTGCGGCCGCCAGTTCATCAGGGAGGAAGATCGGCAGGCCATTCATCCGTTTGCAGAACGGTGAGGTGTTTGAAGATGAGACGAAGGGTCGTCTTTCGCGCCGAGGTCTTTCAGGAGGGAGAGCTCTATGTGTCCCTCTGCCCAGAGCTGGGTGTCTCCAGTTTTGGGGAGGACGTGCCGACGGCACAACGATCTTTGCAAGAAGCGGTAGAAGCGTTTCTAGAAGGGTGTGAGTCGCTGGGCACTCTGGATGAGGTGCTCGAGGAGTCAGGCTTTGTCCTGGAAGATGGTAATTGGGTCTCTCGCAGGCCCATCAGCGAAGAGCTACTGGTGACATCTAGCTAGTCGAGAATGTCCCCTTCCCAGCGTCTCAGACCGATCGCTTGGAGAGTGTTAGTTAGGGTCTTTGAATTAGAGGGTTTCATTGTCAAACGACAACGAGGAGATCATCTCATTATGACAAAACCAGGGGTAAAGCGCCCTATAGTGATCAAGTGCAGTCGGCATGATGTTCCAGTCACGCATATTCGGACCAACTTGACGACGGCCGGCATTAGCCGTGAACGATACTTCAAGTTATTGGAGGAGGTTAGGTGAATATCCCTCTGCTCGACCTTAACCGTCAGTATCGGGCCATCCGGCCTGAGATCGAAGCGGCGATCGCTCGCGTGGTGCAATCGGGCCGCTTCATCTTGGGCCCGGAGGTGGAAGCGTTCGAGAACGAAGTCGCAGCCTACTGCGGGGCCAAACATGCCATCGGCGTGGCCTCCGGCAGCGACGCGCTGCTGCTCGCCCTGCGAGCGGCCGGCGTGGGACCGGGCGACCGGGTGATCACCACTCCCTTCACCTTCTTCGCCACCGCCGGCGCAATCTGGAACCTGGGCGCCGTGCCGGTTTTTATAGACATCGAGCCCCAAACGTATAATATCTCTCCTCAGGCTTTGGCCGAGGCCTTGGAGTCGAGCACAGATCTGCAAGAGCGCGCCAAGGCGATCATTCCGGTTCATCTCTACGGTCAAATGGCCGAGATGGACCCCATCAGCGAGATCGCTCGCCGATATGAGCTGACCGTTATAGAGGACGCTGCTCAGGCGATCGGGGCCGAGTATCGCGGTCGCAAGGCAGGCACGGTCGGCCGGCTGGGTTGCTTCAGTTTTTTCCCCTCAAAAAATCTGGGGGCCTGCGGCGACGGCGGCATGATCATCACCGACGACGATGAGCTGGCCGAGAAGCTCCGGCTGCTGCGGGTCCACGGCTCCCGGCCCAAGTATTATCATCAGCTGGTGGGCTATAATAGCCGACTGGATGCGCTGCAAGCTGCCATCCTGCGCGCCAAGTTGCCCTACCTCGACCGCTGGTCGGCGGCACGGGCAGCCCACGCTGCCGGGTATGACCGGGCGCTCGCCGAGCTGCCGGGCATCGAGACACCCCCAGTTGCCCCGGAGCGGACGCATATCTATCATCAGTACACCGTCCGAGTGCTGGGGGGGCGGCGGGATGAAGTGAGAAAATCCCTGAAAGAGCGCGGCATTGGGACCGGCATCTATTACCCCCTGCCGCTGCATCTGCAAGCCTGCTTTGCCTCACTGGGCTATCGCGAAGGGGATTTTCCTCAGGCGGAGCGGGCCAGTCGCGAGGTGCTCTCGCTGCCGATCTTCCCCGAGCTTGCCGAGGAGGAGCGAGAGTACGTGGTGAGTACCATCCAACAGGTGCAACGAGCGGATTAATCTCCATGGGCACCGTTATTCCCTCGCTCAAAGCGCGCTGGCGGACCCGGCTGACCGTCTATCGCCAGGTCTTCGGCCTGCTCTTGCAGTATCCGGCTGTCTCGCTCTCGTTGATCGCGGTCTCCATCGTGGCCGCCCTGGCCTCGGTGCTGCAGATCGGCTTGGTGATCCCCATCCTGCAGAGCGCCCAATCGGGTGCCAGCTCGCTGAGCCATCTGCCGCTGCTGGGGTACTTCGGACAGCTGGCCGCCCATATGGATGCCGTGGGAAAGATCCGCTTCGTCGCCGTGGCCCTGATCATCATCACCCTCATCCAAGGGGTTTTTACTTACGCCAGTCAGCTCCTCTCCATGCTGCTGCAAATCAGGGTCGATCGGAGTCTGCGCTCGCAGGTCTTCCGACAATTGCTCGATGTCGAGCTGCGCTTTATCCACCGTGAGCAGATCGGCAATCTTTTTACGATCCTGAACAGCTATACTTCCACAACGGGAACTCTCATCGCCACGGTGGCCGGGGCCTTCCTCAGCCTCTTCACCGTCTTGATGTACGCCGCGGCACTGCTCATCGTCTCCTGGCAACTGACCTTGCTCGCGCTCGCCCTGCTCTTCTTGGTCTTCATGGTGATCAGGAAGCGCTTCTCGGCCCAAATCAGCCAGGCCGGCAGCGAGGTCAACCAGGCGGTGGTGCGGCTCAACTCCATCGGGATGGAGAGCCTCTCGGCGATCAAGCTGATCCACCTCTTTGCCCGCGAGCGGCGGAGCCAGGAGCAGTTCGAGCAGGCCTTAAGGCACTATCAGGACCAGATGTACCGGCGGGGCAAACTGGTCAGCCTGATGAGCCCGCTTTTCACCACCTTGGTGGCGGTGGTCTTGAGCCTGCTCTTGATCGCCAGCACCTTGGTCCTGCCGCAGCAGGTGGGCGACTGGATGGGCTTAATGCTGCTGCTGTTGATCATCATGTATCGCCTGATGTCCCCGGCGGCTGCGCTGAACAACGTGCGCGCTCAGGTGGCCAGCCTCTATCCCGCCATGCGCTCGATGCTCTACTTTCTCCAGCGCCAGGACAAGACCTATCTGCAAAGCGGCTCTATCAACTTCAGCGATCTTAACGAGGGAGTCGCCTTAGAAAACGTGACCTTCCGCTACGGTGCCGGCGAGGCATCGGTGCTCCAAGCTGTCTCGTTTGATATCCCCAAGGGCCGGATGACCGCGGTGGTCGGTCCCTCCGGGGCGGGCAAGACGACGTTAGTGGACCTGCTGGCCCGGCTCTACGACCCCCAAGAGGGGCAGATCAGGGTTGATGGCGTCGATTTGCGGGAGTTGGAGCTGGACAGTTGGCGCTCGCGGATCGCGGTGGTCAGTCAAGAGACCTTCATCTTCAACGATACGGTCGCGACCAACCTGCGCTTCGCCAAGGAAGAAGCGACCGAGGAGGAGCTCCAACGAGCCGCCCGCTTGGCCAACGCGCACGAGTTCATCATGGAGCTGCCGCAGGGGTATGATACGCTCCTTGGCGACCGGGGGGTGCGCCTCTCCGGGGGCGAGCAGCAGCGCATCGCCATCGCCCGCGCCATCCTGGCCGATCCGCAACTGTTGATTTTAGACGAGGCGACCAGCAACCTCGACTCCGAGACGGAGCGGGACATTCAGGAGGCGATCGAGCGGGTCAGCCGGGAGCGGACCGTCCTGGCGATCGCCCATCGTTTGTCCACCATCCGCCGGGCGGACAAGATCGTGGTGCTCTATGCCGGCCAGGTTGTCGAACAGGGGACGCATGAAGCACTGATGCGTCAGCGCGGGCGTTACTGGCGGCTGGTGCAGATGCAGAGCCTGGAGGGGGTTAGGGCAGTCGAGGGTTAAGACGCTCCACCGAAGAGGCCGAGCCAGCAAATTCCCTCTCCCGATCGGAGTTGAACCCGGTAGAGCAGGTGTGGAAGATGTTGAGGAGGAGGCTAGCCAAGGTGGCGGAAGACCTTACAAACATGACATTCATAACTGAAATTAGTATTAGGCGGCAAGGGGGCGACTTGACAGCTATATCGTTGTTCGTTATAACATGATGTGTGATCCGTTCATTCCGGGATCGCGGGAGCGCGAACATTTTTGATGGATCCGACACGCGGGCTGCTCGGCGGACCTGTCCCAGGGCCATCTGGCCGGTCGCCCGGCGTAAGTTGGATCAAATCAATCGAGTGCGGCTCGTCCGAGAGTTGGCAGTTATCCCGGGGAACCGCCTTGAGCGGTTGCGGGGAGACCGGAGTGGACAATATAGCATTCGCATCAACGATCAGTATCGCATCTGCTTTCATTGGGAGCGTGGCTATGCCGACCAAGTTGAAATCACAGATTATCACTAAGCGTAAGGGGGAGGCCTCGGCGCGGATTCCTGCGGGGGAGCTTGTGGCGAGACGGTTGCCTCAACAGCGTCCCCCTACGCATCCGGGAGAGATGCTGTTAGAGGAATTCCTGAAGCCATTGGGGATCAGTCAGTCTGCCTTTGCGATTCGCCTGGGGGTCTCATTCACGCGGCTCAACGAGATCATTCGTGGGAAGCGCGCGGTGACACCGGACACGGCGCTGCGGTTGGCTCGTGTGTTGGGAATGCCGGCAGACTTCTGGCTCGGGCTCCAGCAAGATTGGGATCTCTGGCATGCCATGCGAAGCGATAAGGCGGCCGAGATTGATCAGTTGGAACCGTTGTGTTCCACTGCATAGTCTGCTCCAAACAACGGGATGCAACTAACCGTTACTCGCGGCGGTTGATCCCGGGCGTGAGACCGAACAGAGAATAGCCCTATCTTAACTATAATAAAAGGGTCATGAAAATATCAAAGGAACACGCAGCACGCCTCCTCGCAAACCTGAAACTCGGGTCATCGGTTGCGGAGAACGATACCCTGCTGGAGTCTGCCCGTGTTGAGACATCTGTTTTTGATGATCTTTTGGCCGATCGTGTCGACCTGATTCCAGGTACCAAAGGCTCTGGGAAGACAGCACTCTATCGGATGTTTGTCGATTTTCTTCCCGATCTAATGTTTCAGAAGCGCCGTATAGTAATTGCCCACGGCGTGCAACAACGGCAAGATACCATCTTCTTGGCCTACAAGCAGCAGTTTGACGCTATGAGCGAATCGGACTTCGTCGATTTTTGGTGCATATACTTCGTATCACTCGCCTACGAGCAATTCATCAAGAATCTAAGGTTTAAGGAACTCTTGAAGCCTCACAAAGATGCAATCCGCGCATTTCGCGATGCGTATCGTAAAGCCGGTATTCCTGATTTCAAGGGCAGTAAGTCACTAAAGGAGATCATTGCGTGGTCCCTTGCTGTGGTACGCAAACTGAAGCCAACGGTAAAATGGACACCGCCAGGAGATGTCGGTCAACTTGAACTGTCATTGGGATTAGAATCCTCTCCGATGGCAGCAAGGGAAATGACAGATGATGATCCACGAATGCCCGCACACATTGATGCACTGGCATCAAGCCTAGAACAACTACTAGGACAAGTCAAACTGTCACTCTGGCTCATGGTTGACAGACTTGACGAGTTATTTACGCGCCGCTCCGAAACGGAAAAGAAAGCGCTACGAGGACTCTTGAGAACCCTACGATGGTTTGGGTCGGACAGGGTTCGGCTCAAAATCTTCTTGCGAGATGACATTTTTGAGTATATCGTCGAGGGCGAAGGATTCACGGCATTGACCCATGTCACCGATCGAATGTCCGAC
>CAJXGD010000063.1 GCA_913053845.1 uncultured bacterium
GAAGCTGTTGCCACTGATGGTGACCGTGTTGGCACTGAGATTGTCTTCAAAATGTATGCCCACTGCATCCGAAGGGGACAGATGGTCAACTACATTGCTGATGGTGTTCCCTTGGACCAACGCATTGGGCGTGTCTCCTTCCAGACCGATGGCATGTGCCCAGAGCCCTTCAATGTTGCTGATGGTGTTGTCTAGCACCTGAACGCCCACTGTTGGGTTATGGTTGATCAGGATGCCGTAGGCTCCATGTCCCGTTGGCCAAGCGCTCGTATTAGCAGTGACATCGGAGATGGTGTTGTTTTGAATTACAACTCCCGTGATATTCTTTGACCCGTTCGAATCGCCAATGAAGATTCCATGTGCACTTCGGCCGGAGGTAGTGTGCCGAATAGCACTGATCTGGTTGTTTACGATGGTAATGTCTGTGATGGCAGAGCTGCTGGATAAGATAACGATTCCTGAGTTGCCATAACCGGAGGCACTACCATCAAAATTGGTCACCGTATTATTCTTGATGGTGAGGTAACTGTGATCTGCAGCGTGGATCCCTTCTGTGCCTGAAGGGTTCGTAATAGTAAACCCGTCAATTGTAACGTTGTCCGCACTGATTGTTACGGCAGCAGTACTCCCTGTTCCCATTATCGTCGTGCTGGCAGCGCCAGCGGTCGATTGCAGGATGACCCCATTAGGAATGGTCAGATTCCCGGTATACGTCCCCGCGGCCACGTTGATGGTGGTGCAGCCCGCATCGTTGACCGCAGCCTGAATCGTCCCGTAGGTTCCTGGTACAGTACAAATGGGTCCAGCCCCCCACGCCGGAACCGCACCGAAGATCAATAGGGCTAACAGCCCCACCCCAACGATTGTGCTGAGCTTTTTGAACATCTTACCGACCTCCTTACGAGATTGTATTTTGTTCGTCTCTTCAGGAGGTACAGCTAGATGGCTAGTGAAAAACTCCGCGCCAACGGGTTTTATGGTGCCTGCCACGCTGCCCTCCTATTCACATCGCCCGATATTTGATTAACCTTTGTCCTTTACTTGCTCGCCCTCTCTTGTTAAGATAAAAAACAGAGGGGTGTTGGGACGGACTGGAACAACCATAAACTTCCGCGCCAACGGGTTTTATGGTGCCTGTCACGCGCTCGCACCCCTCTGTCTTTATCTCCTTGATAACTGCCAGCTATTGAAGGCCATGCTGTTCCTCTCACCAGCTTGGGCAGCGGAAGCAGCCCCAATCCAACACGACTCAACGACTATACCACTATGACCTACTAGAGACCTACTAAATTTGTACAAAGCGATAAGGAACCGAAAGATAGATGATGTAGGTTTGACATTAGAAGCGAGAGATAACTCTACTGCCCATCTCCATTAACGCCCCCTCTTGCGTTATTCCCCGTTGGCGCGTTATGTTATCTCTCTGGAGGAGAGATCCTAAACTTCGCGACCCTGCCTCACGACAGGTGTGCTTTTTACGGTACCTACCCTTTTATGCTATTATAGCACGATGCCCTCAAATGTCAAGGGCAAATATAGGAATGGTTCTCAAACTCAAGGAATTAAGCCCCCTGATCGCTCAGTTGTTGTCCTCCTTATGGGAGTGAGCGCAGACAGGTGAGTTTCAGAAGAGCTGATCTAGCTGGATATCCAAGCCGGGCAACAGAGGCGAAGGACACGGTTCCAAACTCTAGGTCCGAGATATGGGGCTTGACTTCTCAAAGATTTGTGGTAGTATGTAGCAGCGTAACAAAATCGATCTATCAATAAGACCGATCTATCAATAAGGGGGTAGAAAAAATGCGTGCCTTTAATTGGGCTAAGTCAGTGCGGTTTGTTTCCATAACGGTGTTAATCCTGGGGTTGGCTGCTTTTACAGGATTCCCGTTCGGGATTGGTGAATCCGGCCCGATCGGCCCGATCTTCTCGGGACCTCACCAATATCCTTTTCTTTGCCGGACAGAACAAGCGGGTCTGGGACAACCACTCGTTGATAACCACAGTGGACAGGGTGTTCCCGTCTATCAGGAAGATAGCTCGGGACAGAAAACCAAGACGATCGTAGGGTACAGTAAGGATTGCAGTATCCTCACTCGGGTGGATTATTATTATTACTCCACAGATCCCAATGCAGGCTTTAAACCGCTGAAGGACCGTGCAGAACGCCCTGCCGATTTGGCCACTGTCCAAATCAAAGGGGCGACTGTCCCCTTTATTATCCGGGTGGAAAAAGGGACCATCAACCGGTTTATCTATGCCATTGCCCTGCTGGCACCTTTTAGTGCCTCCTCATACAGCCCCAACTCCGTATGGAATAAGAAACTGCTCTATATTTTTGGCGGAGGTGGAGGCCTAGGCCATTCGCAAGGTGCCCCATTTGCATTAGGTTTTCTGGACTTTACGAAACTGCGGATGGGCTCGGACTCCCATGAATGGGAGGGACCTATTGTCATCAGCAGCCTAAAGAAAGGCTACGCCATAGCCATGTCTACCGGGAACGTGACCATGACCTCCTATAATCTGACGTTGGCAGGAGAGACGGCGATGATGGTCAAACGCCACTTCGTGAAGGAGTTTGGACAACCGGAGTATACCATCGGTGAGGGGGATTCTGGTGGTTCCCTTCAGCAGTATGTGATCGCCCAGAATCATCCCGGTCTCCTCAATGGGCTCGTCCCCGATCAATCTTACTCGGACATGGTTACTCAAGCGATATACGTGCCGGATTGTGAACTGCTGGAGTACTACTTCGACCACAGCAAGGATCCCAAATGGGCTACCTGGTCAAACAGGTCATGGATCGAAGGGCTGTCTGCGAGCAATACTGTGAAGAATGGCTGGACCGGCAAGCCAGGAGACGATACATGTGTCAATGGCTGGCGTGGAGCGGGACCGGAGTTCATCAATCCCCTATTCACTACTGTTGATGGTTTGGACCAACTGCCCCCTGCGGAGCTGAAGGGTATCCATTGGACCTACTGGGATGATCTGCGCAATATCTATGGTGTGAAAAAGGATGGCTTTGCCCCGAATACCGTAGATAACGTCGGTGTGCAATACGGTTTGCAGGCCCTCAAAGACGGTAAGATTACCGTAGCGGAGTTCCTGGACATCAATGCCAAGGTCGGCGGGTGGAAGCAGCCGGAAGACATGGTCTTGAAAAACTACCCCTGGAATCCCACTGCTCCCAAGTCGAGTTTCGATCCCTGGGATCACGAGAACATGATGCTAAGCCCGGATGGCGGTGTCACCCCCGCTCTCAGGACGGAAGGAAGCATCAAGGCTATGAATGCGGCCTATCTGTCGGGACAGGTCTTTACGGGAAGGATTTCCATCCCTGTCCTCGATATTCACCCTTACCTGGAAGCCGAATTGAGTATGCACTCTACAGAGCAGTCCTTTGCGTCACGGCAACGAATAATCGACGCCGAGGGCAATGCAGACAACCAGATCATCTGGGAGCAAGACGGAGCTCAGAACTATGGCCAGATAGTGGTGAAGGCCATTGATACCATAAATAAATGGTTGGAAGAAGCGAGAAGCCATCCCGGAGAGACCGTTGCCGAGAGCAAGCCGGCCGCCGCCGTAGACAGCTGTTTTGCCGCTGATGGAACGGTGATCGCCTCAGGACCCGGCGTGTGGGATGGGATTCTAAATGACAAGGCGACAGGCACCTGTGCAAAGCGTTTCCCCATCTATTCCACCTCCCGCATCGTAGCGGGTGGACCTATCGAGGGGAGCGTCTTCAAGTGTCAGTTGAAGTCGGTGGACCAAGCGATAGCGGATGAAGACTATAATGGTAAGATTGAGGTTGGCTCTGCGGAGGAAGCTAGACTGAAGGAGATCTTCCCCACCGGAGTATGTGACTATCGCAAACCGGATGCAGGCCGGCCGGCCGGCCTGTGGGTTGTGAAGCCATGAAGTCGCCAACTCCCAGATGATAAGCGGGTAAATGCTCAGTGGGACCATGCGGGTCTCCTCAATAGAATAGCTTGCCCATGAAAACCGCCTTTGTCTTCCCCGGTCAGGGATCGCAACGAGTTGGGATGGGTCAGGAGTTGTTTCAACGCTTTCGCGCTCGCCTGGAGCCCCTCTACCGACAGGCCAACGAGGCGCTGGGCTTCGATATACGAAAGCTGATCTTCGAGGGGCCCGCCGCTGAGCTCAAACTGACCGAGGTGGCCCAGCCGGCCATCCTGCTCGATAGTCTGGCCAAATACGAGCTGCTCAAGGAGAAAATCCGGCCTAACTGGGCTGCCGGTCACAGCTTGGGCGAGTACTCTGCCCTGGTAGCCGCCGGCGTCTTCTCGTTGGAGGAGGGGCTCAGGCTGGTCCAGCAGCGCGGCCGCTATATGCAGGAGGCCGTGCCGGCGGGGCAAGGGACTATGGTAGCCATACTCAAGCTGAGCTATCGGCAACTGCAAGATATTTGCGCCCAGACCGGCACCGAGATCGCCAACGTGAACTCACCTCAGCAGATCGTGATCTCCGGCCGGCGCACTCCGGTGCTGCACGCCAAAGAGTTGGCCGAGGCAGCAGGAGGCAGAGGCATTGAGCTAGAGGTCTCGGCTCCTTTTCACTGTTCGCTGATGCGCCCGGCCCAGGAGCGCCTGAGCGCCGATATCTTGCGGCTCAAATTTCGCCGGCCGGCCTTCCCGGTGGTCTCATCGGTCAGCGGTCGGGCCGAGCAGGACCCGGAGGTGATCCGGCGCCTGCTGCTCCGGCAGGCTACCAGCCCGGTGCGCTGGAGCGATTACATGCTGCAACTCGAGGCGCTGGGCGCCCGGCGATTGATCGAGGTCGGACCGGGCGAGGTGCTGACCCGTTTGAATCGGCGCATCGTTCGCAGCCTGGAAGCGCTCAGCTTCGCCGAGGCCTTCGGCGACTGACTTGCCTTGGCCGCGTCAACCTGTTAAAAGTACGAACTATCTACCACGGCACAGAGGAGATCGTTTATTGATGTCAAGCGGTGAATTTTCCGGCAAAGTGGCCATAGTCACCGGGGGCACGCAGGGGATCGGGCGGGCGATCGCTGAAGCATTGGGGCAGCGTGGCGCTTGGGTGGCGCTCTTGGCCCGTGATCCCCAGCGGGGTCAGGCGGCCGAGCAGGCTTTGGAGCCGGACTGTAAGTTTTATCCGGCCGATGTGACCGATGGCTCGCGCGTGGAGCAGGTGATCAAGCAGATCTACCGCGAGCGTGGTCGCATTGACTATCTGGTGAATAACGCCGGCACCACCGGTGATAATCTCCTGGTGCGTATGAGCGACGAGCAGTGGGATTTGGTCTTTGAAGTCAATCTTAAAGGCGCCTTTCACTGTCTGCGGGCGGCGGCGCGCTACATGCTCAAAGCCCGCTCCGGGGCGGTCGTCAACATCACTTCGGTCTCCGGCCAGGTGGGCGTACCCGGCCAGGTGAACTATTCGGCGGCCAAGGCCGGCTTGATCGGCTTCACCCGCTCCGCCGCCCGGGAGCTGGCCGCCCGCGGCATCCGGGTCAACGCCCTGGCCCCCGGCTTCTTCCAGACCGAGCTCACCGGCCGGTTGGATGAACAGGTCAAGCGATCCTATCTGAAAGAAATCCCATTGGGCCGCTTCGGGGAGATCCCTGAAGTGGCCGAGGTGGCTTGCTTCTTGCTTTCCGAGCGGGCCTCGTATATAACAGGTCAAGTCATCAATGTGGATGGCGGCCTGGTGATGGCTTAAAGCCGAGATTCAGCTTAATTCAAGGGAGGTGCGTTTACTATGACCGATACCGATGTGGCCCAGCGGGTCAAAGCGATCATCGAGGAGCAATTGATGGTTGATGGTGAGGAGATAACCGAGGAGGCCTCTTTCGTCGACGACCTGGGTGCCGATTCGCTCGATACCGTGGAGATGATCATGGAGATCGAAGACGAGTTCGGCATCGAGATTCCCGATGAGGATGCCGAGAAGATGAGCACGGTGGGGGCAGCCATTGAGTATGTCAAGCAGAAAATGGCCAGCGACGGCAAGAACGAGCCAAGCTAAGGAGAGTAAGCCCCACCTGGGGCCCAGCGCTCCTGCGGAGCAGCGGCGACCGGATTTTCACCCGGTCGCCATTCCCTTTCCACCGGCTGCCGGCTAGACTGTCCGGGAGAGAATCTTGCTAGCGTCGAACCTCCTAAAGCCCTCGCTCCGATTGGGGGCTTTAGGCTTTTAAGGGGTGAATATCTGCACGCGGTTGTTGACCCCGTCGGCGATGTAGATCCGGCCGGCGCTATTGATGGCTATGCCGGTGGGGTTGTCAAACTCCCCCTCGCCTGTGCCGCGGTGACCCCATTTGAGCAGGAAGTTTCCCTGGGCGTCGAATTTCTCGATGCGCTTGTTGGCCGTATCCACCACGTACAGATCTCCCTGGGCGTCGAAGGCGATGCCCCAGGGCGAGGCGAACTGACCGTCGCCGCTAGCGTCGCGGCAGCCGCGGCCTCCGCCGAGAACCTGATCGCAGAGGCTGCCCCACTTGAAGAGAAAGCGTCCGGTGGGGGTGAAGACCTGCACGCGGCTATTGAGCGAATCAACGACGTAGATGTTGCCGTCGGGGGCGATGGCGATGCCGGTGGGGCCGACGAACTGGCCCTCGCCGTTGCCCTGCTCTCCCCAACCGCGCAGGAACTTTCCAGCAGGATCGAAGACCTGCACCCGGTTGTTGAGCAGGTCGGTCACGTAGACCTGACCTTGAGAGTCCACGGCCAGTCCCCAGGGAGCCTTGAACTGTCCCGGTCCCTGGCCGAAGCGACCCCACTGGCGCAGGAATTTCCCATCGGGATCGAATACTTGAATGCGAGTGTTGCCGGAGTCGGCGACGTAGACGTTGCCGGCTTGGTCTGTGGCCAAGCCGACCGGACTGATGAACCGGCCGGCGGCCGAGCCCACGCCGCCCCATTGGCCCAGATAGCTCCCGTCGGGGTCAAAATATTCCACGCGATGATTGAAGAAATCCCCGACATAAATCCGGTCATTCACGCCTATGGCCAGACCCCAAGTCTGGCGGAACTCCCCCGGTCCGTGGCCCAAATGGCCGAAGCTGGCGACGAACTGCGGCACTGCCGGCGGAGTTTGCCCGGCGATCCCCGGCAAAGCTACAGCAAATATTAGCAACAGCAGGGCGAGCTTGAGCCAACTCTGGCGACGCATAGCGAACCTCCTGAGCGTTTTTCTGGAGTAGTCTTTGAGTGAGGCCCAATTTAAGGGAAGGGTGTGCCGGTGTCAAGCTACGACCGGCAACCCGGTTGAGAATACTTTACGATGCTGCCCCTTTGCGATAGTATAGAGTCAGCAGGAGGTGCTTAGAGATGAAAACGTTGACCGACAAAGAGGGACAGATTCTAGCATCGCTGGCCCGGCACGGCGCGCCCACCGACCCCTTGTCGGTTGCTCTAGCGGTGGGGCTGGGCTCTCTCACCCTAATTCGCACCAACTTCACCCTAGCCAAAAGCCTAGACACCGGCGGAGCGGACTACGTCCAGGAGCTGCTGCGCGGGCCGTCGAAGGCGGACAATTAGCCATGGAAAAAGTCTTTCGCGATCCGGTGCATAACCTGATCGGCTTCGACCGCGAGCGCGATCGGCTGGTGCTGGAGTTGATCGAGACCCGCGAGCTGCAGCGCTTGCGCTATATCAAGCTGATGGGCGTCAGCTACGTCGTCTACCCCGGTGCCGATCACAATCGCTTCTCGCACTCGCTGGGCGTGGCCTTCCTGATGAAACGGGTCATCAGCGGCATGCGCAGCTTCCGCGCTGACCCCCGTTTTCGCACCTTGATAGCCGAATTGGAAAGATATCGCCCGCTGCTGCTGGCCGCGGCCCTGCTCCACGACATCGGCCACTTTCCCCTCTCGCACTTGCTAGAAGGCTTCATCGGTCAAAACCACGAGGACTGGACTGTCAAGCTGGTTCAGGACCCGGCAAGTGAAGTTCATCAAGTGTTGCGGGCGGCCGACGCGCGCTATCCCGATCAGGTGGCTCAGATCATCGCCCGGACTTTTAAGCCTTCCTTCGCGGTCAAGCTGATCTCCAGTCAGCTCGACGTGGACCGCATGGACTATCTGCTGCGCGATAGCTACCACAGCGGCGTCGGCTACGGGCGCTTCGACCTGGAGTGGCTCTTGCACAGCCTGCGGCTCGTTCAGCAGGGTGACGACTGGGAGGTGGCCGTGGACGAGAAGAAGGGACTGCGCGCCGTCGAAAGCTACCTGCTGGCGCGCTATTACATGTACCAGCAGGTTTATCATCACAAGACCAGCCGCGCCGCGGGTGCCATGGTGCGAGGGATACTTCAGCGAGCCACCGAGCTGTTGCAGGCCGACCAAGAGATCTTTTGCACCGAGGCGCTGAAGGGACTGCTGCTCGACCCGGCTCATCTCTCCTGTGATGCCTTCTTGCAGCTCGACGACCCGCTGCTGACTTTCGCCCTGCAGCAGTGGTCAATGAGCGCCGACTCCATTCTCTCCGATCTCTGTCGGCGCTTCCTGCGGCGGCGGATCTTCAAGACGCTGGAAGTAGACGCTGCCGGCTATCGTCACTGCGAGCCGAAGCTGACCGCGCTCGCCCGGCGGGCGGGTTTCGATCCCGCTTATTATTTGGTGATAGACACTGCCGTCTCCGATCCGTACATAGATGGACTGCTCTTGGGGGCCCAGGGCCGGAACCGAGCCGAGGCCGGTGAGGGGATCTACTTGGCCGATGAGGCGCTGCGACTCACCGAGCTCTCTCGGCACTCGGCCCTGATCGGAGCGATCAGCAATCGGGCCTTCGTGCGCGATCGGCTCTGCTTTCCGGAGGAGTTGCGCCAGGGAATCGAGGGGATCTTCGCTCACAGTGGTAGCCGTCCCCACTGACTGGTACGATAAGGAGCTTATCTTCTACATCCCATGGAGGTGTAGATGGACACCCAAGAGATATGGAGGTCGGAGCTAATCATGGGGATTCAACAGCACTTTTCTCGGATCGCACCCCAATACAGAACGTTAAGGACGACGGACCTGGAGCCCATTCGATCCATCCAAAAGAGGCTGACGGGTTTGCATCACATTATAGCAGCGGATGTCGGCTGCGGTGCCGGACGATATGATATAGAATTATTCGAATATTTAGGAGATGCGCTTCATCTTACTTGCATCGATCAAAATGAGAGCATGCTGGACGAGCTAGCAAGAAATCTGAAGGGACACAAGATAGAGGAGTTTAAAACGATCAAAGCCCCGGCGGAGGAGCTGCCTTTACCGGCCGATTCTCTGGACTCTCTCCTAACCTTCAACGCCATACATCACTTCCACCTCGCGGGTTTCCTCCAAGAGGCCGGACGAGTTCTAAAAAACCAGGGGCTCTTATTCATCTACACTCGCTTGCGAAGCCAAAATGAGAGGAATATCTGGGGAAGGTATTTCCCGCAATTCCATCACAAAGAGAGACGGCTCTACGAGTTCAACGAACTGCAAGCGATGATCCAGGAGACGCCACCTCTGGCCTTAGCAGCCACCGAGAATTTCAGCTATAAACGGACAGCGGAGCTGACATGGCTGCTCAGGCAAGCCGAGGGACACCACTACTCAACATTTCATCTATATGACCAAGAGGAGTTCGCAGAGGCCCTAAAGGGCTTTCGGGAGAAGCTCAAGCGCGATTTCGCAGATCCCGATAGAATCACTTGGGACGATGAGAACATCATGCTGGTCGTCAGGAAGAACCCGCAATGACGAAGCCGGTCATCGTCGCCCGAGGGCTCACCAAGCACTACGGACAGCTCACCGCCGTCAAGGGGATCGGTTTTGCGATTCAACCGGGGGAATGCTTCGGCTTTCTCGGTCCCAATGGCGCAGGCAAGACGAGCACCATGCGCATGATCTACGGCTTCTCGCCGGTGAGCGCCGGCGAGCTTTTCGTATTGGGCTGGGATGTGCAGCGAGATATTCGCCAGATCAAGCACCATCTGGGGGTCATCCCTCAGGAGGACAACCTAGATCCCGACCTCAAAGTGCTGCAGAACCTGCTGGTCTATGCGCGCTATTTCGATATTCCCAAAAACATAGCCCGCGAGCGCGCCCGCGAAGCATTGGAATTATTGCAACTTTGGGAGCGGCGGGAGGCCTTCATCAGAGAGCTCTCCGGAGGAATGAAGCGGCGGCTGATCTTCGCCCGAGCGCTGGTCAACCGGCCTCAAATGATCATCGCCGACGAACCTACGACCGGGCTCGATCCCCAGGCCCGCCATCTGGTCTGGCAAAAGCTGCGCCAACTCCAGGCCCGGGGGGTCACCCTGGTGCTGACCACGCATTACATGGAGGAAGCGGCCCAGCTCTGCGACCGACTGGCCATCATGGATCACGGGGTGATCCTGGAGAGGGGAGCGCCGCAAGCCTTGATCAGCAAGCACGTGCGCCCGGAGGTCTTTGAGCTGTACTTGTCCAACGGAGCAGAGGAACAACTCGATCGTAAGCTGCGGGGGCTCCCCGTACAGGTCGAGCACCTCGGTGATGCGCTCTATCTCTACACGCAGAATGGTCGGTTGCTGCGCGACGAATTGGAGGGCGTCACCGGCATCCAACGGCTGGTACAACGGCAGGCTACCCTAGAGGATGTCTTCTTGAAACTGACCGGTCGCGCCCTGGGGGAGAGCTAGCATGAAAGCGCACCTGAGTTTTCCATTGGCTCAAGTCAGCTATCGGGCCATACGTGTCTGGCAGCGCAATCTGGACACTTTCCTGAGATTATGGACCACGGAGAGCTGGCCGCCCTTCATCGAGCCGGTGATGTATATCGCGGCCATGGGCTTCGGGTTGGGCGCCTACGTCACCCAGATTGAGGGCCTTTCCTTCTTGCAGTTCATCGCGCCGGCCTTCGTGGCCACCGCGGCGATGTTCGTCGCTTCGTTTGAATGCACCTTCGGCTCGTTCGTGCGCATGGAGTACCAAAAGACCTTCGATGCCATCATTGCCACCCCCCTCAACATCGAGGAGGTCATCGCGGGAGAGATCCTCTGGGGCGCGACGCGGGCCGTCTTCGCCGCGGTCGGTGTGCTGGTCATCATCGCCTTCTTCGGACTCATCCAGTCGCCTTGGGCGCTGGTCGCGCTGCCGATCGCCTTGCTAGAGGGCTTGATGTTCGCCTCGTTGGCCATGCTCTTTACTGCAATCGCCCCGGCCATTGATGCCTTCAACTACTACATCACTCTGGGGATCACGCCCATGTTCCTCTTCTCCGGGGTCTTCTTCCCTCTCAGCCAACTTCCCCAGCCGGTGCAAGCTCTAGCTTGGCTCTCGCCCCTGACTCACGCGGTGAGCCTGCAGCGCGCGCTGGCCTTGGGCCGGCTCTCCTGGGGCTTGGCCTGGGATACCCTCTGGATGGCGGTAGTGGCTTTGCTGGCCCTGAACGGGGCGCTGGCGCTTATGCACCGACGATTGATCAAGTAGAGGGCTTGACCAGACAGATCCACTACATAGGAGGCCGAACGGATGCTTCGCCCCTACAGTTGCTTGCTCGCCCGCAGGCCGATGCTGT
>CAJXGD010000064.1 GCA_913053845.1 uncultured bacterium
CACCGGGATCAAGGGACTGCACGGCTTCACCGTCCTGGCCAGCGTGATTGACAATAACACTGGCAAGGTTTCCTTTGCGGTGGTCAATCCGTCCGGCGGAGCGACCGCAGGTGGGATTGTGCAATTCTCGCTGGCGCAGAAGGGGATCGGCTCGAGCGTGGTGAAGATAGACACCAGCAAGCTGGTCTTGGGCGATGCCAATAACAACGCCATCGCGGTAGGCAGCGTCACCGTAGGCAGCGAGACGATCAGCATCCCGTAGGTGAAGAAGAATTCGAATAGTCGGATGAAAAGCCCCTTGGGTCAGACCAAGGGGCTTCCGGCTTTTATCTCTGTGTATCTTATGTTATACTTGAAGAGAAAAACAACATTAAGATAATCACCAAGCCGGTAGCAGTTCGCGGCGGGCACACCGATCGAGCAGGGTTTTGCACTGCAGCGAGTGGCCGGCGAAGTGGTAGACGAAGATGTTGGTGTCGATAAAGATGGCCTCACCCTCTATCAGCTCAGTCAATTTCATAGTCGAGCTCTGGGTCTTCAGCCACTTGGCGCAGAGTTTGAGGATCTAAAGTAAGGCGTGCCCAGGTATGCTCTACGGTATCTACTGCTCGCTCGATGCTATCCACTTGAGAATGCTCCCACTCGCCGATCCGAGAGTCAATCTGCTGCAGGAGTTTTTCCTGTTCATCTGTAGGCAACTCCCGCAGTTTGATGAGAATCTTCTCTTCTGTCTTCATTCTAGGCGTTCCTTGGAGAAGGTGCAATGGTATAGCGGAGGAGCAGTCGGCTGCCAAGCGTGATGGAAAGGTCCCTTGGGTCAAACCAGGAGGCTTTGGCTTTTGAGTAGTGAGTTGCTCCGGGGATCGGGAATACCCGAGAGGCGGGTAAAAGCGCTTGACAGAATTCCTATTAGCTGCTAGTCTTGCTCTATGTCCACCATGCAGGTCGTTCCCTTGCAGGGTCGTATCATCGAGTACACCTACACCGTGCGCTATATACCGGCAGAGGAAGGCGGCTACTTGGCTCAGGTGCCGGCATTAAACGGGGCGACCACCCAAGGCGAAACCCTGGAAGAAGCACGTGACATGGTGAAAGATTTGATCCAAGGGCACATCGAGGCACTCCTCAAGCTGGGACGACCCGTGCCGGAAGAGACCGAAGTCTATCAAGGAGAGAAGATAACTGTTAGGCTGATTGTCTCGGTGGCATGAGCCAGAAACTGCCTTCCCTGACCCCCAAACAGCTTCTGCGTGCTCTCACCCGCAAGAGGGCAGGTTTTTATGTTTGCCACACCTCTTCGCGTGGCAGTCACATTCATCTTTGCCATCCAGATGACCCAACCATCTTGGTGGACATCGCTATGCACGCAAAGACGCTAAAACGGGGCACGCTGCATAATATTCTGCGGCAGGCCAAGCTCACTCGACAAGAGTTCCTTCAATTATTGAGGTAATCTTCCGGTTGGCTTTCAAGTTGCTGGGAGGCGCGTTCATCATAGCCCTATCCCTCTACGCCCGCTCCTGACTCCAAGAGCATCGAGGTGCTTACGCTGAGTCAGCAGGGCTATCAACCGGCCGGGCGTTATGAGAAAAGCCAGACGCTCTGCTCGCCGTTGCTATCCGGCTTGCTAGTCCATTGGATGAGGTTTCTTGAAGCCGCCGGGTTGCCTGCTATCCAGGGGATCATCTCCGCCGGCTGGATTGATTTGACTTCCGTCCGGTCCTGATGTTATAGTAATCTTAAAGGGAAGGGTATTGTAAGGAGGTAAGAAACAATGAAGGTCTCTTGGTCTCTCGGTCATCTTATTAGCCATCGGCCTGGCACTGAGCCTGGCTCCACTGACGGCCTGGGCTGCCCCCTTCGCCTACATCACAAATACTGGTGATGCCACCGTCTCGGTGATTGATACGGCCAAGGACAGTGTGGTGGCCACCGTGAGCGTGGGGATTGGCCCCCATTGCGTGGCAGTGACCCCCGACGGCTCGCGCGTCTATGTGGCTAATTATGGCAGCAACACCGTCTCAGTGATCGCTACGGCCAGCAACAGTGTGGTGGATACCGTGAGCGTGGGGAATGGCCCCGAGGGCTTATCCATTGTGCCGCCACCTATCCTAACGGTCAACAAGGCCGGAACCGGCAGCGGCACGGTGACCAGCTTACCTTCTGGAATCAACTGTGGCCCGACCTGCTCGGCCGGCTTCACCGGTGGCCCAACGGTTGCTCTGACTGCTACACCGGATTCCAGCTCAACATTTGCCAGTTGGTCTGGTTGTGATTCGGTCGCAGGCAACAAGTGCAGCGTGGCAATGAATGTCAGCAGGTCCGTAACGGCTACCTTTAACTCGACGGTAAACAAGGGCGATGTCAACGGCGATGGACAAATTAACGTGACTGACGCTCGCATCTGTCTACAGATTGCCTTGGGCTTCATCCAACCGACTGACAAGCAGAAACAGGCCTGCGATGTGAACGGTGATGGCCAAGTGACTCTGGCAGATGCTCAGGAGATCGCCAGGTTCGCCATCGGCCAGATTGGTAGCCTGCCCGCCTTTATTAGCAGCAGCGGCGTTTTGGCCTTCACCCTGCCGATGCTGTTGCTTGGCTTGGTGGGCTTCGTGCGCAAAAGGAGGAATTCAGCGATGAAGTGGCTGCGCAAACGGGTGATCTTCATTCTGCCCCTGCTCATGGGCGTCGGCCTGTTACTGACCGCTTGTAGCAGCGGCGTTACGACCTCTGTCCTCGTCTTCAGCCATACCAGCTTGGCTCAGACAGGCTACGGGACGCTCACTCTGGGCGTCGCCGGTATGCCCGACGGTGGCCTGGCCTCCATCGAGATCAAGAACGGTGGGATGAGCTTCGATCCCAGCTTGTTCATCGTCACCGGCATCAAGGGACTGCACGGCTTCACCGTCCTGGCCAGCGTGATTGATAATAGCGCCGGCAAGGTCTCCTTCGCGGCGGTCAATCCCTCCGGAGGGACGACCACCGGGTCGGTCATCGAGTTCTCGCTGGCCCAGAAGGGGATCGGCTCGAGCACGGTCAAGATAGACACCAGCAAGCTGGTGCTGGGCGATGCCAATAACATCGCCATCCCAACGGGCAGCGTGACGGTAAGGAGCGAGACGATCAGCATCCCGTAGGCGAAGAAGAATTGGAATAGCCGGATGAAAAGCCCCTTGAGTTAGACTCCAGGTGCTTTTCGCTTTGGAGGACCTTGGGCGGGCGATCACCAGGATTCACCCCTAGCCCAAGCCGAGCCCTTTGGCGATCGTCTCCTGCTGGATCTCGTCGGTGCCCTCGACGATGCGCAGCACCCGGGCCAGCTTCCAGATGCGCTCCAACGGCAGCTCCTGCATCACTCCCATCGCCCCGTGAACCTGGATCGCCCGGTCGGCCAGCCGATAGAGCATGTTGGTGGCGTAGAGCTTGACCATCGCTGATTCTTGCATAATCGTCTGGCCCTGATCGAGCCGCCAGGCGCAGTTGAGGGCCATCTGCTCGGCAGCGTAGAGCTCAGTGGCCGAGCGGGCCAACATACGCCGAATATGCTGGCGCTTGGCGATCGGTTGGCCAAAGGTCACCCGCTGCCGGGCATACTCTACCGAGCGCTCCAGCAGATAATGGCCCAAGCCCACCGAGAGGGCCGCCAGATTCAAGCGCCCGATGCCGATCCAGCTCATGGCAGCGTAGAAACCCTGACCCGGTTGGCCGATCACATTTTCCGCCGGCACTTGGCAATCTGCGAAGATCAGCTCGGCCTGTGCGCCGTCGTCGAGTATGCTGCGGTTGATCGCCCCCACCTGGTAGCCGGGCGTGCGGCTATCTACCAAGAAGGCAGTTACCCCAACGGTGCCGCTCTCGCGGTAGCGCTCTTGGTCGGTGACGGCAAAGACCTGGGCCGAATCGGCGTATGCCGCGTTGGTAATAAACGTTTTGAGACCATTGAGCAGGTAATAATCGCCCTGTCGCTGGGCGCGCGTCTGGAGATGCTTGATGTCCGAGCCGGCCTCCGGCTCGCTCAGGGCGAAGCAGGTGCTCTGCTCGCCGCGCAGCAACGGCCCGAGATAGCGCTCCTTGAGCGGCTCAGGCAGTTGCAGCAGCATGGGGCTGGCCCCCTCCGGGCCGGCCATGACGGCCAGATTGAGCCCGTAGCCCTGACGGGCCGCCTCCACCTGGGCCATGAAGACGCCCACTCGGCTGATCCCGCCGCCGCCCACTTCGGCCGGCATCTGCATGCCATAAAAGCCCAGCTCCCCGGAGCGCCGACGCGCCTGCCTGAGCAGCGCCAGCAGCTCCGGCACCAACCGCCCGTCATCTTGCAGCCGGCGGCGCTCGCCGCCAAAATAAGCCTGATACTGCCGTTCCCAGGGCGCCAACTCCTGGGTGAGGAAGCCGCGCAGGCTGCGGCGCAGCATCTGCAGCTCCTCCGGCCAACTGAAATCAATCATGAGTACCTCCCGATCGCCTGCTTTTCTGCTTAGAGCGACCGACAGACCATAAGCGATCGGCAGCCCCAGAAGCAAACGTGCCGCCTGGGTAGCTCCGATGTCCACCTCCGATTGTACGCCCGTCATTCTCGGCCCTCGTCACCTGCCGCTATGCTAATCATAAGAACACGGTTTGTAAGCAGCACTACTTGTCTTCAGGGCACGTTGGGTATATAACTAAGGTCGCTGATGACGAAATAAGGGGGGGAAGACTAGCCCGATTATGTTAGCACGAATCATCATCGCACTTGTGGCCTCGGGGCTACTGTTGCTTTCGGTACCCCAGCCGGTGGTGCCATCCCGCCAAGGGGCGATCCCTCAACCGAGTCGGTCAATTGATCTGCGCTCCGCGCTGCCACAGTCACTGCAGTCGCTGGCCAGCCGAGGCGCACCGATTTCCGCCGCCCAAAGCCAGGAGAACTCCCTGATCTCTTTCTCACGCGATCTCCCGGCGCAAGTCCAAGCCGGCCAGACTTTCACCGTCAAGGAGACGCTTACGGCCAAGACCGCGCTGGAGTTGGCGGCCATTGCCGATATCCTGCCCACCGGCTTCACCCTGAGCAGCGGCAGCTTGATCGCCTTCAAGCAGGGGCTCAAGTCGGGCGACACACTCACTAACAGTTACCAACTCACGGCACCCTCCCAGGCGGGGACGCTGGTGATCAGCGGCAAAGCGCGGGCCAAGCCCAGCGGCGCCCAGAGCCAGGTGATCGCCCTCAACAGTCCGGTCACCGTCCTGCCGCCCAACTTGCCGCCGGTGGCAAATTTCAGCATCACGCCCAGCCCGGCCCGCGCCGGCCAGAAGCTGACCTTCAATGCCGGCAGCAGCCGTGATCCGGATGGCTCCATCGCCGACTACCGCTGGAACTTCGGCGACGGGACCCTGCTCAACGGGCCGGATAAGATTAGCGTCCAGCACACCTATCAGCAGATGAACACCTACACCGTGACGCTGACCGTCACGGACAACAAGGGTGCCACCACCGCCAAATCGGTCACGGTGAACGTGGGGAAGCCGCTCTCCATCTTTGAGCAGTTGGGAGTATCGCCGGCGGTGGCCGTCGGTGCGGCGATGGCCGTCGGAGTGGTATTGACAGCGATAGTCTTCAACCGACAGATCACCGCGCTCTTCTGCGTGGATTTTGGGCTCTTCTGCCCGCGCGACCCCGCCAATCCGCTCGCCAATGCTCAGGCACTGCCCGCCGAGCAGAGCTATCCACAGGTCGCTCAGGCCGCGCAGCGTTACATCGCAGCCAACGACCTTGGCATCACCGAGCTGATCTCAATCGAGCGCTTCGAGCAGGTCAATGCGCTCAACCGGGCGCGCTTGACGAGGCTATTGACACGGCAGGCCCGGCTGATGGCCACAGCAGAGACGGCCTTGCAGCTAAACCTCTCCGCTAGCAGCTCGCCGGTCAGGCTGAGCGCTGGACAGGTCGCCACAGGCGATACGGTCCTGCGGCTGAACTGGCAGGCTCAGGGCGGCAATTCGTTCAGCAGCTTCGCGCTGGTAGATCCAGCGGGCCGGTTGATCTTCGACAGCTTGATGGGCTTTGCGCCGCTCAGCAGTCCCGCCGCGCTCGCCCGCTAACGATAAGAGGGGCGAAGCATCCGTTGGCTCAATGACCGATGCTTCGCCCCTGCCTGACCAGCTCCCGCAGCAAAGGCGAGGCCCGGTAGCGCTCGTCGCCGTACCTCCGATAGGCCTCATCCAACCAGTTTAATATGCTAGCTAGGCCAATCTGATCGGCTTTGGCCAGCGGTCCCAGAGGGAACCCGCCGCCCAGACGCATGGCAGTGTCTATCTCGGCAGCGGTAGTGACCTGATCGGCCAGCAGCCGGGCAGCGATATTGGTCATCAGGGCGTAGAGCGGCAAGGGATCGAAGTCCGCTCCTTCCTCAGGGCGATAGTCCGCCCCGGCGCCTGAGGCATAATCATAAAAACCTCGGCCGCTCTTGCGGCCCAGGCGGCCGGCGCGGACCAGCTCTTCGAGCAGCGGCGGGTTGTCCAGGCCGGCCTCGCGGTGGATATTATCGCTGATGTCCAAGCCGGTCAGATCGGCCAGCTCGAACGGCCCCATCGGAAAACCCTCATGATATTTCATCCGGCTGTCTATCTGGCGTACGGTGGCCGCGCCGCGCGAGACCAGCCACATCGCCTCGCCGATGAAGCCCTCGAAGATCGCACTGGTGATGAAGCCGCGCACATCTTTGCGGCAGACCACCGGCGTTTTTTTCAAGCGCTTGGCCAGCTCCACCGTCGCCTCCACCGTCGCCTCGTCGGTCTGTTGGCCCTTGATGATCTCGACCAAGGCCATCAGCACCGGTGGATTGAAAAAGTGCATCCCCACGACCTGCTGGGGACGCCTGGTCACCTGGGCGATCTGGCTCACCGGCAGCGAGCTGGTGTTGGAGGCCAGGATCGCCCGCGGGGGAGCCAATTGATCCAGTTGCCTAAAGATATCCTGTTTGAGTTGTAGCACCTCCGGCGCGGCCTCGATGACGAAATCGGCCTGGTGCAAGGCCTCATCCAGCCGGGTGAGTGGCTTGAGGCGGGCGAGCGCCCCCTGCGCCTGCTCCGGGGTGATCAGCCCCTTCTGGGCCAGTTTGCTCAGGCTGCCCTGAATGCGCTGTCGTCCCTGCTGGACCAGCTTATCGCTGATGTCATAGAGGCTCACCTGCAATTCGGCCAAGGCGGCCAGCTCAGCGATGCCGTGGCCCATCACCCCCGCGCCGATGACGGTGAGCTGCTTGATCTCTTCGGCTTTCATCTCAATGCCCCCTTCTGAACCTGCTTGAGTTATCTGGTGGTGCGCGTCTAGCGCCAATCTGTGTATACTCACCTCCCGCCGCGATTGCCAGTTGCCCCCGGCCCGTCCTGCCGTCTATAATGCGCCTGACGCAGGAGGGGGTATAGCACATGAGATCAAGCTGGCAGGGACGTGACATCATCTCCATCCGTGACTTTTCCCGTGAAGAGATAGAGATGGTTCTGCAGGCGGCCGGCCGTGCCCATCCTGACCCGGATGCCCTGCGAGGTCAGGTCATGGCCTCACTATTCTTCGAGCCCAGCACCCGCACCCAGCTCTCCTTCGCCAGCGCCATGGAGCGACTGGGCGGGAAAGTCATCGGCTTTTCCAGCGGCAAGACCACCAGCCAAGCCAAGGGCGAGACGCTCCAGGATACCATCCGCATGGCCGAGGGCTACGCCGACCTGATCGTCATCCGCCACCCGCTGGAGGGCTCCGCCCGCCTGGCAGCCGACACGGCCTCCGTGCCGGTGATCAACGCCGGAGACGGGACCCATCAGCATCCCACCCAGACGCTGCTGGATCTCTATGCCATCAAGCAGTTCCAGGGGCATCTGGATAACCTGAAGATCGGCCTGGTGGGCGACCTCAAATATGGTCGCACGGTTCATTCCTTGGCCACCGCGCTGACCCGTTTCCACGGGATCGAGCTGCGGCTGATCTCGCCTGCCAGTTTGCCCATGCCACCCGCAGTGCTGCGCGAGCTGGGCGGCCTAGTTGACTACCGAGAGCAGGAAGCGCTCGATCTCTCTGGCCTGGACGTCGTCTACGTCACCCGCATCCAAAAGGAGCGCTTCCCCGACGTGGAAGAGTACGAGAAGGTCAAGGGGGCTTATGTGATTGACCGGGCCGCCTGCCGAGCACTCGGCCCGGAAGCGATCATCCTGCATCCCCTGCCGCGGGTGGGGGAGATCGCCCGCGAGGTAGACTCGCTGCCCCAGGCCAAATACTTCCAGCAGGCTCAGGGGGGCATACCGGTGCGTATGGCGCTCCTGCAACTGCTGCTGAAAGGAGAGCTGGCATGAGCCAAGAGCTGAAAGTCTCGCGCATCAGACAGGGCACGGTGATAGATCATATCCGGCCGGGCATGGCCTTGACCGTGCTGCGCATCCTGGGCATCGGTGCCGCCGTCTCCCACTCGGTGGTGGTGGCCATGAACGTCCCCTCCGGCGCACTGGCCCATAAAGACATCGTCAAGGTCGAGAATCAGGTGTTGGATGAAGAAACTCTGAAGAAAATCGCTATAATCGCCCCCCATGCCACGGTCAACATCATCGAGGATTTCGAGATCACGGCTAAGCATCACATCAGCCTGCCCCGAGCGCTGCGCGGCATCATAAAATGCCCCAATCGCAACTGCATCAGCAACCAGGACCATGAGCGGGTGAGCTCCTTCTTCATCTGCGAGCGAGAGGAGCCGATCGAGTTTCGCTGCCACTACTGCGAAGCGCTGGTTCAGGCTGAGCAGGCCGAGCTGTACGCCTAAGCTGATGCGCGCCTTCTTCTGTCTGGAGTTGGACGAGGAGATTCAAGCCGGGCTGGCCCGCATCATCGGGCGCCTGCAGCGCCGGATCACCTCGCGGGTCACTTGGGTGCCTGAGGAGAACTTGCACGTGACGCTCAACTTCTTGGGCGAAGTTGATCAGACTAACCTCCCGCGGCTGCAGAGCGCGGCCGAGCAACTGCTGGCAGAGCTTAGCCCTTTCACTTGGCAACTCGATCGCCTGGGTTGCTTTCCCCGACCGGAAAGACCCCGGGTCATCTGGGCCGGGGCGCAGCGTGAACCTCAAGAAATACAGGTGCTGCACGCTGATTTAGAGACACAGTTGCAACTGCTGGGTTACCCGCCTGAGCGCGGCAGGTTTACCACTCACGTGACCCTGGGACGGGTCAAGGAGCGCGGCCCCGGCCAGGCCCAGATCGCCCCGGAGCTGGAGAGGGTGCCCGCCTTTGCCTACCGCGTCAACAGTTGCGGCCTGACTTTGATGGAGAGCCGGCTCACCCCGGCCGGAGCGGTCTATCGGCCCTGCTTCCGGCTGGCATTCCCCAATTCAGCTCAAGATCATGGCCTATGAGTATCTGGAGCACCCCTCGGAGGCCTGGCCGGTCGGTCGGGGCGCGACGCTGGAAGAGGCTTTTTGTGAAGGGGCTAAAGCGCTCTTCAACCTGATGACCGATCTGGAGCGGGTGCAGCCTGAGGTTTCGATCCAGGTGCGCTGCCGGTCCGACTCGCTGGAGACGCTCTTCGCCGACTGGCTGGGCGCGTTGCTGGTATACAAAGACGCCGAATCTCTGGTCTTCTCGCGCTTCAAGATCAAACAGATCAAACGGCAGGTAGATGGCTTCGTCCTGGAAGGACAGGCCTGGGGGGAACGGTTCGACCCGGTGCGACACGAGAGTCGCACCGATGTCAAGGCCGCAACTTACTCAGGGCTCGCGGTGAAACAGACGCCCCGGGGCTATCGCGTCCAGTGCATAGTTGATATCTGAGTTGCTCTCTGTGCAGCAGTTGTCCCCACTTGCCGGCGCGCCGGCCGGCGACTAAGATAGAGCCCAGCAGAGCGGGGTAGCTCATCTGGTCAGAGCGGTCGTCTCATAAGCGACAGGTAAAGGGTTCGAATCCCTTCCCCGCTACCACTCTTCGCACGGCTTGTGCCGGAGCCTGCTCAGGGCTCGTCAGGGTCATCACCGTAGACCACCCGCTTGAACTCGGCGCGCAGTTGCAATCCCTCACGGAGGGCCCGGCGGATCCAGGCTGCGCCATAGGTCAAATATATCGCCGGGAAACCCGAGAACTCTTTATCCTGATGATAGGTGAGCAAGGGCCGATAGCCCTCGGTGCTCAGGATGAGCGTCTCGCTCGTCTCCGGGATGCCCAACCAGCGGGCCTGAGCGTCCACGTGGACCGGCGCATAGCTCTTCCAAACCCGACCACCCAGGTGCGGGAGTTGCGGCGCGGTGGCCGTGGCCAGGATGACCAGCGGCATCGTCGGCACCAGCTCATAGCGACGCAACGCCTCGAAGACCTCATCTTGGGGGATCTCGCGCCGGCCGGATTGATCATAATCATAGCTGAAGACTCCGTTCTGCCAGCGGACCGGCTGGCGGTGCCGTCGGGCATCCACACCTTCGACGAGAAAAGTACGTTCCAGATAGCGATCACGGTCGGCCGGCACCGGCATCTCCCAGAAGGGATAGCCCTGGTCGGCCAGCGACTCCAGCACGTCGGCCATGATGCGAGTGAGCGAATAGGAGAAGGGCCTCTCGCGCAGGACCGGCAGGCCCAGCAGCCGCAAAAAATCCTCACGAATGTGGCAGAGCCGCTCCGAGACCCGGCCGGGGCCGGCATGATGGATAAAAATGGCCTCTATCTCGTCGTAACGGCGGCGGAACTCCTCGATATGCTGCTCCGGGGCGCTCTTGATGCGATTTTGGCCGTTGCGCACCACCGCTTGGGGGTCATAGCGCAGCTCCGATTGCAGATGAATGACCTGCTCCGGATCGAGCAGCGGTGGATTGACGATCACATACTGCACTCGATGGCCCTTGGGGGTGTCATGGCCGGGCTGGATGTTGTCATAGGCGCAGTTGAAGATCACTTCCTCGCTCCAGCCCAACCGGTCGGCGATTTGCGCCAAGACATAGTTGCCATAGACCTCGTCTATGGACATATTGGGGTTGAGATGGGAGAAAGTTGAGATCAGTTGGGCAGCGCCAAAGTGGCGGCGCAGCTCGGGGAAGGCCAGCCGCCGTTGCTGCCCACCGCTCTCCAGCAGTTGGACATTGCGGGCTATGACCGCCGGAATGTCCAGGCGACCGGAACCAGTGCTATTCATGATCGGCGCTGCCGCCGATTTACAGAGACAGCCCATGGCACAAACTCACCACGCTTTTTTCGTAAGCTGACACTGTATAACACGTCGCAGGGGACGGGGCAAGCCCGACTGCCTGTTGCCTGCTGGCTGACTCAGGTTGGTAGGTAGCCCTAAGTCCCCTCCCCGCTCGAGTACATTCCCTAGTTGAGGCAGCGATAGGATTGCGAGTATTCTGTTTGATGGGGCAACTCTCGCCATTGATTTTCAGACTGAATTGATGTATTATAAAAACTGTACTGAGTTGGATCAAGCGTAATA
>CAJXGD010000065.1 GCA_913053845.1 uncultured bacterium
CGATGCAGTAGCCGCTCTCCTCGGCCTCGTAGACGATGCGCTCCAGGGTGCCTTCGAGCTCTTCCATGACGGGGCCTATGATGGGGGTTGAGGGGTGGGCGGGCAAGGATGGGGAGGAGTCTAGCTCCGGACTTTCCAAGGGTTTTGGTCCTGGATGATGATACTACCTGCCTTTGGCCCTAATACGATCATCTCATCAAGACCTTTACTAAATCCTTCGTGTACCATAGCACAATACCGCCCACCTTCATAGTAATACTCGATATCTGGTTCTTTAAAAGCGTGGAAGTGCCACGTTGAAGTTTGGTTTTTCTCTGGATAGAAGAATCCTGGGTGTCCTTGAAGCATACCGGGACCGGCCCATTCAGCTAGTCGATACCCGTGCTTATACGCGTTATAAAAAGCCGTTAACTCTAAATGTTCCTGTCCAATGCGCCCCAGTTGTTCATGGAGATGTTTACAGGATTGCTTCTTGATCTTATCCAAATTGCCAGGATCAGAGCAGTTCAGAATAGCCCTCACCTTATGTTGTACGGCAGCATCTGAAAGGGGCTTTTGCATGAGTTCATAGAGCTCTGTTGCAACATTAGTATGAGGTGAGTAGTTCCTAAGATATTGATTTAAGGCATGGACTTTATCGTGAGGAGTCTTCTGAGCGTTAGTGGCCTCCAGCGCGCAGCAAAAGGCCCCAACCGTTTCGGCAGCCATACAAAATTGACCAACTATAGCAACTGTAAGAGTCGATATGATGCGATCGTAGGTATTTGAGTCTTGCTCCGGGAAAACTTTCCCAGGGTGGTCATAAGCAAATTTCAGTGCCTGCAGGTGAAAGCGATGTCCGAACAGCATCATCTGTTCGTGGAATGCGCCCTGGGCATAGTCACTGATCTCGAGATTAGTAAGTTGAGTAGGTTCTTTGCTTTGTATAATAGCCCAATCTTGCGCAGTCAAGTTATGGCCTTGCCCTTGCGACTCATGGAAGGGTCTCGTGTTATGCTTTGCTGCCCACCGTCTAAGCTTCTTAACCATTTGCCCGACTTTCATTTGAGCTCTTTCTGAATCTCCAATGAACCCTTTGGTCTCAGTCTCTCGGTAACGAATGCCTCGGCGATCTCTCGCCGGAGTTCCTCAGGCCCGGGCAGCGGTCCCACGCACAGGCTGAGCAGGTCCTGGGCTGCCTCGCTTGGTGTGGCTGGTCTTCCCTGTTGATTGATCGTCATGTCGTCATCATGATACCGTTGCCGTGACGGTTTGACCATCTTGGCCTGCTTGCTGACCTACCTTGTGACCCCCTAAACCAACCGCTCGGAGCCCAGCCAGCGCCGGGCCTGGCCGTCGCGCGTCTGATCTCGCAGTTGAGCGTAGACCAGCGTATTTTGAATATTGGCGTGACCCACCCAATTGCGCACGAAGCCCACGTCGGCCCCGGCGTCGAGCAGGTGGGTACAGATCGAGTGCTTGACGGGTGCTTGATCACCGGCAAGCAGAACGCGAAACTCTTGATCGATGCGGGCTTAGCGCTCTTCGACCGACTCATCCAGTTGGAGCGGGAGGGCATCACGACGGCAACGGCGGTAAAGATCATCACCGAAGAGCGACCCCAAGCGGATAAAGCGACGGGGAAGCTATCGGAGAGCGATGGGTCAGCGGAGCGGATCATTCAGCTCTTGGAGGACCGTATTACAGGACTGAAGCGCGATAAGCTCTATCTGCAAGTGAAGCTCGATGAGGCGCTGGCCAAGTGCCGGCCTTGACCGCGGGGCCTACCCAGGAGCGCGTAGGCCTGCGGATCAGGCGGCTCAGGGCACTTAGGATCGTGATACTGGGGCAGTAACGGACAGCTAACAATCTGCAAATTGCTCGCATAAATCTATGTTTCCCAGTCCTCGGCGGATGCGGCCCCTGATGTCGTGAGGTAACAGATTCTCGCGCTGCTTCTTAGCATAAACGAAGATGATCAAAATGCGGGAATACTTATCACATACTTGTAACACGATACGGAACCCTGCTCTTTTCCCTTCCCCGATATCGCTGCTTGCGATACGTAGCTTACGGTACTTCCCAGCCCCCCTGATGGGGGTCCCCGGGTGAGGATCATCTTTTAGTAAATCTTCAAGAGGGCTACGGATATCTCGCTCTATATTCGGGTATTTCTTGCGGAGGTGATGAATATCCCTAATGGCAGTATCTAGGAAGCAGATCCTATACTCGCCCACGCTTCTTCCCATCCCAGTGCCTTGACCTTTGATGAGTCGCTAAGTCGAACATTTAAATCAATGACGATCTGCATGTCCTCACTAAGATCATCCAAATCGTCAAGGATTCCATCAAAGAGCTGAACGCTATGGCGCAGGATAGGCTTCTGCCGGGAGAGTTCAACGAGCTCCTTGTAGAGTGGTTCGGCCTGCCGGATGCTCCGGGACAGTTTTCCCAAACGCTCAACAGCCTCATCCACAGGAATGTCCTTCTCTGAGAGGGTAGCCTTGAGGGTCTGGATCTTTCTCTGAAGTTCGCTTGTCCGACTCTGGATAGGAGGAACTTCGGGCCAATCCTGGCCCTTTTCCAGCTCAAGCTCCTTTTTAATTGCAGCAAACTCCAGATCGTAGTCTGACATGAGGGGTTGATACTAGTACAAGTACACCCATTTGTCAAGTCCACCGATGTCTGCTAATCACGGATTAACGCACCATCGGCCCCGCCCGACCGGACGATAACCCGCTGCAGATCAGCATCAGCCTCCCGGCCCTGACTTTCGATTCTAAGGTGATTGAGGACCCGCACCTTCTTTTCTGTGAGTCGCCGCCGCTCTCCTCGAAGCCGACCTCGGAGGCGCGCAGGCCGTAGCGATAGGTGGTGTAGATGATGGCCAGGTCGCGGCGGTTGGACACCGCGGCCAAGAGGTGGCGCAACTTCCTCCTGGGTGAGGTATTGGATGGTGGCGGGTGGCGGGTTGGATCATCATAACGGTCGGCTAGCTGAATCTCTGGATGGCACGGTCCAGTTCGGCGCGGGAGATCACATCCAAGACGTAAACCTCTCTTCCCCTCATGATCAAGTAGAGCACGCGGTAGTCCCCGGAGCGCAAGCGGTAGATCGGATGGCCATCCGGAGTCTTGACGTCGGTCAGTTTCACGGTGACCTTCCCATCGGGAAGCGGTTGCCTGACCGAGGCGAGCTTGGATCTTGCTGCTGATTTGCAGGCGCTCCTTTGCCGGCAGGGCCGCCAACTTATCCTGGGCATATTGAGCGAGCTTAACCTTCCAGTCCAAGCTCTTCCCTCGTCTGAGCGATCAACCCCTCCAGAGGGCTGACCCGGCCGGCCTGCAGGTCCTGGTAGGCAAGCTCCAGAGCGCGTTGAAACTCAGGGTGGTGGGCCAGTGCATAATCCTCCAGGTTCTCCTCGCTGCTGGCGCGCAGGAAGGCCTTGGGTTTCCCGCGATGGGTCACCACCACGTCTCCCTGATCCAGGCGGCGGAGGACCTCGGAGGTCTTGTCGTGCAGCTCGGTGATGTTGATAAATCTCAGGGCCATGCTTCGCCTCTTGCTACTTAAGTAGCGTGATCAGTATAGCATAAGAGTCTGCCGGCGTCTACCAGCTTCTCCGAGTGTCAGTCAATCCACTACTCTTGCAATTATTAGTAAGCTATATTATCATGTTGTAGGGAACGGAGGTGAATGGCAATGCCGATGATGACCGTCTCTTCCAAGGGCCAAGTGGTGATCCCTCGGGTGATCAGGGAGAAGCTCAACCTGAACAGGGGAACCAAGCTGGAGGTGCTGGAGCTGAACGGCGAGATCGTCTTGATTAGGCTTCCCGATGACCCGCTGGACTCCCTGCGGGGGATGTTTAAGGCCAAGCGCCCTATTGAAGAGATGCGGGCCTGGGTGAAAGAGGAAGATCGCCGGCTGGGAGGGCGAGGCCCGGCCAGTCCATGAGCGGCTATGTGCTCGATGCCTCGGCGATACTGGCCTACATCTATGCGGTGCCGAGCGCTTAGAACTGCGATCATAGGGTGGTGAGGTAACTCATAACCGAAACACAGGCGGCTTCTCAGAATAGCTGTGTCCTTCCGCGATGCCATCGTCAGGCCCTAGCGGAGCCTGCTGCGAAGGGGCGCTGCATTCTCCACGCGCCGCTACCAGACAAGGACTTGGAGCAGTTTCAGACAGCAATAGATGAAGTCGTCCAGAAAGCAGAGAAAGAAAATCGACAGTGTTACTTTTCAAGGTGCTACTTCCCAAAAACATATGATTGTAGGCGACTACGGGAAGCGCTTAGGCAAGATTGTTTCTTCCATTATGCCACCTTCTCTGGGGAAGCTGACTTCAGGGGAGCCACTTTCTCTGGGGTGGCTTACTTCGGGGGAGTCGCCTTCTCTGAGAGGGCTATCTTCGTGGGAGCTGCCTTCTCTGGGGAAACGGACTTCAGGGGAGCCACCTTCTCTGAGGAGGCAAATTTCCTCCGGATTAAAACCCGGCAAACAGCCACCATTTCTTTTTCAGGTGTAATCGTCCACAAACCAGAATCAGTCAAGTTTCATCACCTTGACCTGAGTCGCTGGTCTTTTCTTGATACAGATCTCCGCCGTATTGACTTTGATGATGTGACTTCGTGGGGAACAAAATCAGATAGTCTTCTGCTACTTCGCAGGATACTTGCCAAGCGGAAGACAGTGCGAAGGCTCGAAAGATGGCATGTTCCACGTGCATGGTCATGGAAACTACTCAGGTTGCGTTGGAAACCTACGCGCGTGCGCCTGGCTCTCTATGACGAAACACATGGTCTAAAGCCTGGCGACAAGACTTCAGCTATTGCTAGGGTTGAGCGCCTCTATCGGCACCTGAAGTATAACTACGAAAACCAGCGTGACTACAGCCGAGCCGGCGATTTCTACTATGGTGAGATGGAGATGAAACGCCTCCAGCGCGACAAATGGGCGCAAATTCCATTCTTGCTCTATCGCTTCCTCAGTGGATATGGCGAGCGCTACGGTCAAGCCGTTCTCGTGCTGCTAGGCATGGTGTTATTCTTCGGTCTGCTCTTCATGTTCGCTGGGTTCAGCGACAAGGGCATTGGGGTTTCCGTTCACCGGACCTTGACCTGGGAGCCCTCTGCGTGGTGGGAGACGATGAAGGACTTTGGTAAGAGCCTCATCTACAGCGCAGAGTCCATGACACTGTTTCACCAACCCAGCATTATCTTCCAAAGTCTCTGGGGCAAGCTGGCTGAGTTGGCCGCCTCTGTCTTAGGGATTTTGCAAATCGCACTCTTTGGCTTGGCGCTCAAACGCCGGTTCAGGCGGTAGGCAAGTAGCTGGTGGGACAGAATGGGACCTCAGTAGCTCTCCACACTCGACAGAAGAGCCCTTATGTCGAGTAACCAACAACCCATTCCCCACCCCTTGGCCCTTTCTCGCACCCCAACCCGTGGCGGTTTTAGATCGTAATGTCGAGGTGGGGACTTGCGGAGAGTCCTCCAGCCGGCGAGGTTGACAGCGGCGGCCTCATCTCTTACCATTGTTGGGTAAACTTTACCCAAAGCCGAGAGAGAGGTTCGATATGGCCTCAAAAGTGATCAACATTTCCTTGCCCGAGGAGTTGCTTAGCGAGGTGGATCGGATGACCCAGCAGGAAAAGCGCTCGCGTAGCGAGTTCTTCCGGGAGGCTGTCCGACGCTACCTCAAGGAGATCACCGATCGCCAGGCCTTTGCCGCGCTGTCCGTAGCGACCTTCAACCGTATCTGGGATAACCCCAGCGACGCCAAGCTGTGGGACGATTGGGAGAGGCAGCGTGCCCCGAAGGTCTAGGCATGGTGAGGTGGTCCTCCTGCCCTTCCCCTTTGCCGACCTTACCTCCACCAAGGTGCGCCCGGCGCTGGTGGTCAGCGGTGCGCTCTATCATAGGCGCGAACCGGACCTCATTGTGGCTGCTATCACCAGCCAGGTGACCACTCATCAGGGAGAGCTAGATTACACCTTGCAAGACTGGCAGCGAGCAGGGCGCACCACTCGCTCGGTGGTGAAGGCGTCGCTGGCCACGCTAGAGCCCAGGCTGATCCGTCACCGGTTGGGCCAACTGACCGCGCGAGACCTGCGAGAGGTGGAAAAGGGACTGAGGCTAGCCCTGGAGTTGTAGCCCATGGCTAGGGAGGAAACTGACCATGGCAGAAGCGGTTAGGCCCAGGTCAAGCACTAAGCCGGCCAAACTGCCGGATATGACCGGGTGGAACGATGAGCAGATCGCCGAGTTCTGGGAGACCCACGATTCCACCGACTATCTGGATCAGGAGGAGTCCGATGAAGCCAGCACCAGGGGACAGGCAGCAGCGAATCCGCATTATGGGGCTGGAATTGGAAGAACTCAAGAAACATACCTGGATGATGGGTGACGCCTTTGGGCTCGATCGGCGCATCGAAAGATACCAAGGTAAACGCCCCATTGGGTTCTACCGTTGGGATCTAGATTGTCTGGTGGATGGACTAGAGACAATCCTAGAGGATCCCTGCGAATACCCAGATAAATCCAGCCCAGGATATAAGGTCTTGAAGACTCTGTGTGAACGGCTTAGGAAACTTCGAGAGCAGGCATATGCAGACATAACTTTCAGCCCTCAACAGGAGGAGGGATCTTTCTACCCATGAAACAGCCTGATCTAGACGAGATCGCGACCGCAATGGAGACCCAACGGGATTTGGCTGACTACTTCTGGGACAAGATCACCGGTGAGGTCGTATGGTAGGGGCGTATGGCCATACGCCCCTACTGGAGCTCCAGCAGGCTGCTCTGGCCGAGGGGAAGGAAGCCGTCCGAGACTTCCCGCAGTGGGAGCGGGAGTTGCTGCCAATCACCGAGGCCATCTATGGCCAGATGGAAAGCTTTTGCTATAATACCTGGGTGATCTAACCTTCAAGGGGAGATGTTCGATGCACCTCAACGCGGTACTCGACCGACTGGAAGAGATCGAGCAGGAGATCCGCCGGCTGCGCACCGAGGTGGAAAAAACACTGACCACCGACGGCGAAGACGAGACTGAGCTCTTTCTCCGCAAGTGCAGCGGCTGGCAGGACGTCCGTACCCCGGACGAGCTCATCGCCGGGATCTACGCCTCCCGCAGCTCCAGCCTTCGTGGCACCGAGCTCTCCGATGGCTAAAGAACGCAGCACTCCATTACATTACCTACTCGACACGGATACCTGCATCTACCTGCTCAACGATATCGCTTCCGTTGAAGAACAGGTCCGCCGGGCGGGGGTCCGGAGCTTGGGCATCTCGATCATCACCTTGGGGGAGCTGTTCTTCGGGGCATATCACTCTGAAAGAGTGGAGCACAATCTCGAACGTGTCCGTGAGTTCATCTCACCGCCGGGCCCGCGGGTGCTGCCGGTCACCGAGGAGATCGTCGAGAAATTCGCAGACCTCAAGGCGGACTTGACGAAGCGCGGGGAGATCATCGGCGACTTCGACCTGCTGATTGCCGGCACGGCCCTGATCCACAACTGCTCACTGGTGACGAACAATCAAAAGCACTACCGGAGAATGGAAGGTTTGTCACTGGAGAATTGGTTTACATCAGCTTCTTGACCCGTCAGCGACACTTCCCCCACAACCCCACGCCCGCCGCCTTGGCCGCTCGCTCGGCCCTCAGATACTCCCGTCGCCGATCATGCGCAAAGCTCATCGTCCGCCCCAAGCCCCGCTTCAAGAGCTCCAGATTGAAATCATCGAGCTGCCCGTCCCCATCGAGATCGAGCGCCACGTAGGCCAGCAGCCGCCCGTAGATGTCCCGCGGTTGGCCGAAGGTCGAGCCGGAGAGACGGACGACCTGGCCTCCCAGCACCCTCTTGGTGAACGCCGAGGCCTCCGGACCGTAGCAGCCAATTGGTCGGTTGGGCGCCACCGTCTCCGGGGTATCAACCCCGATCAGCCGGACTTTCGTCTCCGATCCCCACAGATCAATGACGATCGTGTCCCCGTCAACCACGCGCGCCACCTGCACCCACTGCGGATCGGACGCCTTGACTCCGGACAAGAGCGAGCTCACCCCCCGCTGCGAGAGGGGATATAAGAGCAAGGCCAGAGCGAGCACCACGAAAAAGTAGACTCGCTCGCTCGAGCTGCCCGAGCGCACCCGGTAATCATCCCGCCCCGGAAAGATCGCCCGCACCGGTGAGGGCCAAAACAACTTCACCCCTCCTAAGCTCATCATGTCCACTAGAATGTGGCTCCAGTAGCCCGCCATAGCCGCCCACCAGAGGATTTGATATTGGCTCAGATAGAGCGGATAGAGCAGCAGCCCAAAGGCCAGCAAACCGAGAAAGGAATGGAAGAAGCCCCGATGGCCGGCCCGAGAAGCAATGCGATCGCTGAACGCCTTGAAGAGGAAGCCCACCCAGCTCGCCGGATAGTCAATGTCCGGCAGCAGCGCCGCCCCGGCCGCCACCCCGATGGCCGCGACGGGATAGTCAACCTCGAAGATGGCAGTAGTCGCGAACCAAACCACCTCGGCCGCCACCAGGTGGGTGAGGACCTTCACAGCGTCGGCGGAAGTGCGTTGCGTGGCCGCTTGAGCTGATAGCTGAAAGTTCTGATCAGGATGAAGGCCGCGTAGCCGATCCCGGCCATCACGTAGAGCTCGCGGTCGTGCATCCCCAAAGCCAAGTACCTCATCGCCATTATCAGCGCCGCGCCGATCATCAGCATCGGCGTCATATCAATGAACCTGATCTGCTCTCTCGGTTCGGGGGTATCCGGCAGCTCGATCGGTACGCCCAGGCGCTGGAGCAGCTTGAGCCCGCGCGGACTGACCCGGCCTTCGACCGTGATCGTATCTCCGTTGAGGATGGAGACAAATAGCGGTTCCAGATCGTCGACAGAGCTGCGCATCAAGAGCGCTCTCAACGCCGCTTCGTCGCGCAGAGCTTTGTGATAGAGCGGTAGCGCTCGCGGCTCGAACCGTCCGGCGCGCCAGAGCCTCATGCCGATGGTCGTCATCATCGCCCGCGTGCTTCCGGGTATTATTTTGATATTCATATCATCACTATTATAATAAGGACGAAAAGAAAATCACCGCAGATCACGGAAATGCCGGTAGGTCCAACTGTGCAACCAGAGACCGGTGAGCCAGGCCAGCCCGACCAACAGCCACTGCCACCAGGTTAGCTCCATCCCGCACCACCGGGAAGTGAGCTAAGGGGCCCGGCCTGCTGCTGAGCGCCGAGCCCCCGCCCCTGCCATCTTGAGTCGGAACGGTCAGGCGTCCCGGTGGACTTCACCCCCTGTTGATGGGATCGGTAGATGATTGCAAATGCAGATGCGAAAGGGAAGATAGAGAAGGATTGATGAAGGCTCAGCGCAGCGCTCATGGTCGCTCGCCCGAGATGCTGACCCAACTCTTAGCTCAAGAAGGCGGCTTATTATACCCCCTGACGGGCGAGTGTCCAAGGGAGGCCCGATCTTTCAGCTATTGAGCAGGTTTGAGATCTCCAGAAGCGTGAGCCCCGATACCCTTTGGAAGTGCTGCACGTTGCGGGTAAGGAGTGGCAGACCCGTCGCCAGGCAGCAGCCGGCGATCAGCAGGTCGGAGACCCCGATGAGCTGTCCTTGGGCTTTCAACTCCCGGTAGCAGGCCCCGGCCCGCAGAGCCGCGGTCCCGCTCAGCTCGACCCCATAGGCGGCCTTCATTAAGAGCTCAAGATCCTGAAGCTGTGCCGGAGTTTGGCAGCCGCAGGCCAGCTCGAAGAACGTGGGGGTGGTCACTACCAGCCGGTCCTCCTGCAGCAGCCGCTCGACGGCCTCGGCCGAGGGGGAAACCCCGGCGAAGTAGTCAATGAGGACGTCGGTGTCTACGATGACGCGGTGGTGGTTTCCGTTGTCCATTGCTCACGGAGCTCCTCTATGGCCGCGCGGGTCTGCCGAGCCTCTTCGGCCGACCAGCCACCCTTGCGCCCCAGCAGAGCGCGGCAGGCCTCCTCGGCTTCAGCATGGTGTTTCAGATAGAACTCGATGGCTTCTTCCACAACGCGGGAGTAGCCACGCCAGCCGCGGTGGACGGCGATGGCATAGAGCGAGGCCCGGTGCTCCTCATTGAGCTCGATGGTGGTTCTCATAGCAGGTGCATTGTAGTATTTCAATGTTCACCCATGCAAGGCTGGTCGTTTTTACCTTGTGTAATAAATGGGCAATAATGCTTGCTGATACAGCCATGAAGCATTACACAAGGTTGCTCAACGAGCTGGCCAACCTGCCGCGGCCGAAACTGCAGGAGTTGGGCGAGTTCATCCAGGCGCTGCTCGCCCGGCCGGAGGTTAGGGGATCATCAAACAACTGAGCAGCCCAGACTTGACACTACGGATATGATATGATGTATACTGACTTTTATGGGGGGTGTCCGTAGACAGCTTGAGCTCTTGACCCCAAGGAGGCAGTGTGCCTGAAGAACTGAAGTATGATCGCCCCATCCGCATTCCTAAGGGACTACATAAGTATGGCCGTGTGACCATCTACGCCGGCAGCTCGGAGAGAAGAGAGCGCTTGATTTAATTGCTCGAATTGGGCCAAGGGAGATCGCTCTCAGAGATGATCGACCGAGCGGTAGCCGAGTTCCTCCGCAGAATATCTCGATGATCCATAGGGGATTCCATGATGTAATCCTAGAGCTTTTAGCTTAGCTTAACAAGGGGGTCAGCTGCAGGCGATGGATGAGGGATCAGACTTTCAGGAGGTCATCAGAGCTTTAATCGGTGATTGGATTCGCGGCCACGCTGAGCCCCTGGTTAACGCCGTCGGCATAGTGGACGGTCAACTGGCCTTGGGATGCAATGCCCTCGTGGCTTACATGCCCTTCT
>CAJXGD010000066.1 GCA_913053845.1 uncultured bacterium
GATCCTCCGTCGCTGCGTCCCTCAAACAATGGGTTACTACTGGCAATGACTATAGGCATCAGAGCAAACCATGCGGCAACGCGATCACCTATCTGCCCCTAAACCCAGAGTCCTCCACCTGATCACCCGGCTGCTGCGCGGCGGGCTGTCTTGGCAAACGGAAGCAAATCTCGATAAGATTTAGGTACTCTGATGCCTGAAGTTGAATATGATCGCCCTTTGAGTGAAGATGTTCGTAAACGCCATTATCATAAGACTGAGCGGGGCCAAGTCGTTGACTTTGTCGTCCAGTTGGAGGTGAAAGTAGAGCAGACCTGGAAGCCGGTCATCCGCTATGATTGTGCTCACGGCTTTGCCCACAAGGATTGCTATAACCTGCGGGAGGAGCGCAAGAAAGAACGATTGGAGCTGAACTATAAAGAGGCGCTAATTTTGGCCGATAGCGATACCAACGATAACTGGGAAACCTATCGCCGTCGTTTCTTGGAGGGGGAATACCCATGAATCGGTGTGAATGGAAGAACGTTGTTTTGGGCAGGGAATTCGATCAATACATCTTAGAGCATCCCGAGTTCGCCAAGAATATTCCCCGCAAGGCCCTCATCGCACTTCAGGTCGAAGGAGATCAGGAGTTCAACACTTGGAGCCGCCGGCTGGCTCAAGCGCAGGCTGAGACCAACCAGCCGATCGTCTACGTGATCATTAAGAAGATGCAGCCGCTTCGCTCCCGCATCGAGCAGGTGGAGTTGGCCAAAGCTGTCGCATAGCTTTCACTATTCCTGATCTCTCTCCACTTTGAACTCCGGAGGGGTTTGCAAATGGTAGCCGGGGATTTCAATCCCCGGCCTGGCTCATTGGCAGAGCAGGCCAGCCGTGCCTAAACCCAAAGTCCTTCACCTGATCACCCACCTGCTGCGCGGCGGCGCCGAGGCCAAACACGGGCCGAGCTGGCGCGCTTGGTCAGAATCAACGTATACTGAAGAAGGAACCCCTGAATGAGGTGGTCCATTGTGAGGAAGACCGTGAGAGATTATCTTGATTGCAAGTCAAGGGAGGACTAAAAGGTGATGACCCAGGACTTTTCCCTCATCACTCATGAAGTTAGAAGAGCGGCTGGAAAGAGAATCATCTACACTGAGCACGCTCTGGATAAGATGAACGCTGAAGAAGAGATGTTAGCCTTCACAGAGAAAGGAAGACCTGTTCATATTGTTTGTGCTCCCAAGGAGGATTATTTAGGGATCATTACCGCCTATGTCCCTACGGAGGAGAAGTGGGAGGCCGATTTTAAAACTCGAAAGAAGAAGGAGGGAGACCAGTGAAGTGCTTATACTGTGGAGGGGAGAAGGAGAAGAGATAGTCAACATATACCGTTGACCGAAAGGGGTATCATCTCTTCATCAAGGAGATCCCAGCTTATGCTTGTACTCAATGTGGAGAGAAGTACTTTGACGAAGAGGAGGTTGAGGCAACCCAAGAGCTAATCCGGAAGGTTGAGGCAGGGCTTGAGGAAGTCCGGACGGTTGGCTAACCGATTGAACGAGAGACAACTCAACTCCCGATCGTTTCTCCACTTTGAACCCCGGAGGGGTTTGCCAAACGATAGCCGGGGATTGAAGTCCCCAGCCTGGCTGGCGCACTTGACCATCTAACCCTTGATGCGCTATCTTGAAAGGTAGCATACGGAGAGGTGATCTAAATTGACGACGAAGTTTGGGTATGAAGAGGATCTTCTAAAGGAAATCCGAGACCTTTCAGAGTCTGATCTGCTAAAGATGATCAAGGCCATCCACTTCTTCAAGGAGGAGATTTTCAGGAAAGAAGAGGTGGTCAAGGGCAACATTACAGACATATTAGAATTGGCCGGGGCCTGGAGAGATATGCCGGATGCGCAGTTGGCTATATTCGCCGGGATCTTAAAAGAGCGCGAGAGCTTTAGTAAGGGTAGGGTTGGTTTTGTCTAGCTATACTCTAGATACCGACATCGTTATCGAGGTCCTTCGAGGTAATCAAAGGGTTGTCGCTAGGATGGACCAATTGGGTCCTGGTACCCAGATCTCAATCACTGGATTAACAATATATGAGCTTTACAAAGGGGTTGCCGTTATGCAGGATGAGGATAGGAGAGAAGAAGTGGAACAGTTCATAAGCAGCGCAGAGACCTTGGATCTAGACTTAAAAGCCGAGAAGAAGGCTGGAGAGATATATGCCAATCTACGGAGCAATGGAGAGCTCATCAGTGACGCTGATATCCTTATTGCCGCTATTGTAATCGCTAATGATAGCATTTTGGTTACCAACAACACCAAGCACTTTAGCAGAATAGAAGGCTTGGAATTTGAGAATTGGCTTGAAGAGAAGCATGGTTAATTCTGGACCGCATTGAACAGGTGGAGTTGGCCCAAGCTGCCGCATAACTTTCGCTATTCCTGATGTTTCTCCACTTTGAACCCCGGAGGGGTTTGCAAATGGTAGCCGGGGATTTCAATCCCCGGTCTGGCTCATCGGCAGAGCAGCTCAGCCATGCCTAAACCCAAAGTCCCCCACCTGATCACCCGGCTTTCGCTCGGCGGCGCCGAGGCCAAAACGCGGGCCGAGCTGGCATGGCTGGCCATGAAAAAGCAGGATGAGATCAGGAAAAAGCACCCTGCTTCTGAAGGTTGGGATGGCGTTGCTGCCATTAGCAATAAGGTGCGCTCTCGCGCCGAGTGAGGTAGAATAGTTCGCCCCTTAACGGTAAGGAGGATCATTATGCGAACTGCGATTATCTCTCTGCTCATGCTGCTATCGCTGGGAACCCTGCTCCAAGCGGCCCCGGCGCCGACTAACCAAACGCCGCAAACTCCACAAGCCTTCTTCTTGGAGGAGTTCCTCGGCGGGACGCTGGGGGCATTGCTCACCGGCCCGGCCGCTACCAGCTTGTACATCGGCTCCACTTGCTATGATGCTGCCGACCCCGACATCTGCCGCGAGCTGTTCAACTTTCTAGCTCGCCCCGAGATCTTAGCCGTCGGCGTCCCCATCGGGGCCACCCTGGGCATCTGGACTTTGGGCCTGGTCAACGGCGTAGAGGGCAATCTAGTCGGAGCGACCATCGGCAGCGTGCTGGGCGGCTGGGGAGGAATCCTGGAGGCTGTTGTCGTGTTTAACTTGATCAATTGGCTACTCAGCAGCCAGGCTGCGGAGTCTCTGGCCGGCTCCGACGCCCCTGAATATCTGAAACGCGGCCTGCCGGCGCTGATTAAGATTTTACGCCCCTCGGCAAGGACGATCAGAGAGTTGGCCTTCGCCATCCTACCCACCATGACCGCCGCCTTCTTCGGTACGATGGGTTTCAACTCTGGCGCGCGGCTGCGCCCTTAAAAGCCCATAATGTGATAGCCGGCATCCACGTAGACAACCTCGCCGGTGATACCACTGGAGAGGCCGCTGAGCAGGAAGAGCGCCGTCTGGGCGACCTCCTGTTGGGTGATGTTGCGTTTCAGCGGCGCGCGCTCCGGGTAGAGCTTGAGGATGTCGCTGAAGCCGCCGATGCCACGGGCGGCTAAGGTGTTCAAGGGGCCGGCCGAGATGCCGTTGACCCGGATGTTGGACGGTCCCAGCTCATAGGCCAACTGGCGAATGATCTGCTCCAGCGCGGCTTTGGCCGTGCCCATCACGTTGTACTTGGGAACGGCCCGCTCGGCGGCCAGATAGGTCATGGCGATCAGGCTGCCCCCACCGGCGCGCTCCATCAGCGGCTGGGCCCCTCGCGCCAGAGGCAGTAGCGAATAGGCGCTGACCTCCAGGGCGGTGCGAAAACCGGCGCGCGAGGTATCAACAAAAGCGCCCTCCAGCTCCTGGCGTGGGGCGAAGGCCACCGAGTGCACCAGATAGTCCAGTCGCCCAAAAGACTTTTCGATCTGCGCGAAGACGGCCTCGATCTGGGTATCATCACTCACATCGCAGGGCAGCAGCAGGGTGTCGGGCAACTGGCCGGCCAGCTCGGCAACCTTGGGCTTGAGGCGGTCGTCCTGGTAGGTCAGGGCCAGCCGCGCTCCGGCTTGGCTCAGTTGTTGGGCGATGGCCCAGGCAATGCTACGCTTGTTGGCCACACCCAAGATCAGCCCGTATTTGCCGCTGAGGTCTATCTCGTACATATTCATTCCCCCTTGAAAGGCTTGCGGAAGTAGATGATGTCCCGGCGCTCACTGTAGCCCAAACGCTTGAAGAGCGCCATCGAGGCCGGGTTGGGCTCTTCGACCAGCGCGGCGACTATGCTGATGTCCTCTTGCTTCAGGGCCGCTTCGGCCGCTTGGACCAGCTGCTGGGCGATGCCCTCTCGACGATGAGCCGGGTCTACCGCCAGGCGATTGATCCAGCCTTTGCGGCCATCGTGGCTGCCGAAGACCACACCCAGCAAACTGCCCGACCGGCCTTGGGCCACCCAGATCAAGCGACCGTTGGCCTCGATTTGGTGGGCGATCGCCTCAGGGCTGTCCCGCCCTTGCGGCTCATAGGACAGGCCGGCGCGCTGCCACAGCGCGATGATCTCCCGATAATCTGCTAGCTGAGCTTGGCGAATTTCGATGGACATGACGCGGGAACTATAGCGCAAGCGCGGCGCTCGGTTCAAGCAAACTTTGACAGGCCGACAGGTGCGGAGTATGCTTGGCGGGCCATTGGGAGAGGTGCTGGAGCGGCCGAACAGGCGCGCCTGGAAAGCGCGTGCCCTGGTAACGGGGCCGTGGGTTCAAATCCCACCCTCTCCGCCACGGCCTGTGCTAGGCGGGGGGCTAGCGGTCCCCTACATTCGCAACCCGCTATAGCGAAGCCGAAGGGTCTCCCCAGAGGCCAGAGCGTGAGGAAAGCCTCGGAGAAGCGGCGTTGACGGTTGAGTCCTCTACGGCGTATACCGGTGAACCCCGCCAGGCCTGGAAGGGAGCAACGGTAAATCGGTCCCTGCGGGTGTTAGAGGATCACTTGGCCTGAGCTGGCTGGCCGAGAAGCGCCTGGCGCTCTGCCACGAAGGGGCCACGCACAGGCCACTTAATTCGACCGGAGCTCGGTCAGGATCAAGATGCAGCGCTTGAGCGGCGGACGGGTTTTCATCGCGGGAGAACTGCAAGAGGCTGATCTGTTTTTCGATGAGCAGATACGCGCCATCGGCTCCGACCCGGAGTTTGATGCGGCAGAGCCGCTCGATGTCGGCGGCAAAATCGTCCTGCCGGGCCTGATAGACGTGCACGTGCACTTCCGCGACTTCCGGCAAGCCTACCAAGAGACCTGGGCCTCTGGCGCGCGGGCCGCTCTGCAGGGTGGGGTGACCACCGTGCTGGAGATGCCCAACTCCGACCCGCCCACGCTCACGCTCAAGACCCTGCGGGCCAAACGCGCGCGGGCCGAAGCAGCGGGCGTGCGTTTTGGGCTCTACGGCGGACTTACTGAGAATAATATCGAGCTTATCCCGCTCTTAGCCCCGGAGGTCGCAGCGTTTAAGCTCTATCTGGGGCAGACCACCGGTGGGCTGATCGTGAGCGACCCCGGCGCGCTGCGCGAGATGTTCGCCGCGGTGGCCGAGAGCGGCAAACTGCTGGCCGTCCACGCTCAGCGGCCGCAGTCCCGCTCGGAGGCGGCCGACCTGGAGCCGGCGCTGGAGCTGAGCGATCGCTATCATACCCGGTTGCACTTGTGCCATTGTCGCACCCGGGAGGGCATCGAGCTGGCGCTGGAGGCCCGGCGCGACGGTCTGGACCTGAGCATCGAGACCTGTCCGCACTATCTCCACTTTACCCAGCAGGATTTCCAACAGCAGGGGGCTCTGCTCAAGGTGAACCCACCGCTGGCCAGCGCGGCCGATCGCGAGTACCTCTGGGACGCACTGGCCAAGGGGCAGATTGACATCTTAGCCTCCGATCACGCCCCGCACACCCTGGAAGAAAAGGCCCAAGCGCTGGAGCGGGCACCCTACGGTCTGCCGGGGGTGGAGACCACGCTGCCCTTGATGCTCGACGCCGTATCCAAAGAGAAGCTGACTCTGGCCCGGCTGGTGGAAGTTTTCTCGACTAACCCAGCCCGGCGCTTCGGCCTGGAGGGGCAAGGTCAGATCGCCGTGGGCCACGATGCCGATCTGGTTGTGGTTGACCCCACTCGGCGTCAGACCGTCGCGCCGGAGCGGCTGGCCAGCAAGTGCGGCTGGTCGCCCTTCGAGGGATTCGAGCTGACCGGCTGGCCGATCCGGACCTGGGTGCGCGGCCGATTGAGCTACGCCGCGCCGGCTCCGTAAGCCAGCTTACAGATTGCCACGCGCCTGGCAGTTAGAGTATGGCTCAGAGGTTCGCCCAGGGGGAGACGATCTACCCCAATATTAAGTGGGCAATCGAAATAGAGGAGGCAAATCACCTATGTCAAGACTGATCATCATCGTGGCCGCAGCTCTGGCTGTGCTGGCCGCGGTCTTCTTGTTCATGCCGCATTCGTCCGGCGGCGGCAGTGACCTTTGGGCGTTGACGGCCACCGACGCACGCATCATCGGCGGCTACGGCAACAACTTCGTCTATGACGGCAAAAACGTCCGCCCACTCCAAGGACGAGCGCTGCTCAAGATAGATCCGAAGACGAAAAAAGGCAGCTTCGTGGCTATAGTGCGCACCACCAAAGAGAGTGGTCCAATCGTGATGGCCAAAGATGAGCCGCTCAGCGGCGAGATCAAGCTGGTCTGGCAGACCAATGCCCCCGGTGCACGCTACCAAGAGTACGTCAATCTGCATGGGGACAGTGGCAACGGAACGCCGATCATGCCCAGGATATTCAACTACCTTACCGGCTGGGCGCCGGTTAAGCTCTACGTCAATGGAAAACTCAAATATAAGCTGGAAGCTCACTTCATGTTCACCGAGGGCTCGCGTCGCCCCGACGGCACGATGCGCAAGAACGACGGCACGATCTACAGCCCTAAGCTCAAGGCGGAGAGCGGCTTCACCGATCCCACCCATACCGCACTGCACCTGGTCGCCCATAGCATGACCCCGGATCCCAATAACTTCCCACCCCAGAATGTCTGGGTCCATCTGATGTTCAACCAGGTGACTGTGGAAAAGGCCCCGCCGGGGCCGCGTCCCATCCCGGGCTACTCGCGCTAGGTTTGAACTGCGATGACTCGCATACTGATTGTCGTGGCCCTAGCGGCCGGTTTGTTGCTGGGCTGGCTTTTGCTGACCGGAGCTTCTCGCTCGCCGGCCTCGCTCCAGCCCGAGAGCCAGCCGGCGCAGCTCGCGCTGCCGCTGCGTCAGGCCGGTCAAGCGCGGACCTACGTGGTTCTGATGCGCGCCGATGGGGGGTTCCGCTTTGATCCCCCGGCACTGCGGCTGGAGCCGGGCGACTCGGTGCTGTGGTTCAATTTGGGGGACAACCACAGCACCACCGCCTACCATCCGGCCAACCGGAAGGCCGGCAAGGTGAGAGCCGAATTGCGGATTCCCCCGGGCGCCAAGCCCTGGGATTCCGGGATATTGGGCATCGGCGATAAGGGCCTGACTTTCGAGCGTACTTTTCAGATCCAGGGAACTTATGATTATTACTGCCTCCCGCATGAGTTCCTGGGGATGGTGGGGCGCTTGGTGGTAGGACAACCCGGCGGACCGGCAGAGGAAAAACCGCTCAGCGCTGGGCTCTCCAAGGCTGCCCAGCAGAAGATGCCCTCCACCGCCCTGGTGATGACTGGCCTGGGCAACTGGGCCGCCGAGATCAACCAGGTGCTCTTCCAGGTCTTTCAGCAAGACCACCCCGGCGCGCTCAAACAGGTTAAAGCCCTGCTGGCGGCCTATCGGGCCGGCCAGGGTCAGGCCAACTCGCTCTATGCCGTCTTGCAGCGGTCCGGCGCGCAGGGGCAGTTTGCCGAGCTGCTGGCTCAGTACGGTAAGCTGCTGCAAATTCAGGGCAGCTTCGAGGAGCTGAGCCAGCAGGCCGACCAGCTCAAAACTATCCTAACTCAAGCTGGAGAGCGCCTAGCCACCCGCTAGGCCTCTCCGGCCCTCCGATCATCTTAGAGTGCGCCCGGCCACTGAGGTGGCGGGCTAGAATTACCAAGCCTGCCTCCGCAGGCTAGCCCCATAGGGGCTTTGTAAGCCTAGCCCGTGGCCTCAGCCACCGGGCTTGGTGCATTCCCCCCGGCGAAGGAGCTTCCCGGCCTACCCAGGCCCAGCGGGCGATATCCGCTATCTGTAGGGCATTAATCCCCCACTTGACAGCTTAGAGCCTCCGCGTTACAATAGGGCAATATTAGCAGTCAACTCCTATGAGTGCTAAATCACGAATAAACAGTTAAGAAGGGAGGAAACATGGCGATGAAGGGACTAAAAGTCAAACCGTTGGGCGATCGGGTCTTGGTGCAGGAGCTCAAGGATGAGACGGAGCACGGCGGCATTGTGCTACCTGAAGGGGCGGATTCCGACCAGGATTACTTGAAGGCTGAAGTGCTGGCGGTGGGCACCGATGAGAAAGAAATCAAGGTCAAGAAGGGCGACCAGGTGCTGCTCAACAGTTTTTCCGCCAAAAAACTCAAGCTGGAAGATCAGGAGTATCTGATCGTCAAGAGCAAAGACATCTTGGCCCTATTGGAGCAATAGCTCAGGAGGAGAATCACGATGGCAAAGAAGTATAAGGAAGTCCTCTTTGATGATGAGGCGCGGGACCGCCTGCGCCGAGGCGTGCAAAAGCTGACCGATGCGGTGCGCATCACCTTGGGTCCCAAGGGGCGCAATGTCATCTTGGACAAGGAGTTTGGCGCCCCCAAGGTGATCAACGACGGGGTGACCATCGCTGAGGAGCAAAAGTACGAGGACGAATTCGAGAATATGGGCGCGCAGTTGGTGAAGGAAGTCTCCAAGGAGACCAACGATGTGGCCGGCGATGGCACCACCACGGCGACGGTGTTGGCCTGTGAGCTGATCACCGAAGGGATGAGGAACATCACCGCCGGGGCCAACCCCATGCAGCTCAAGATAGGTCTGGACAAAGCCTCAGAGCTGGTGGTCGAGCGGCTGACCCAGATGAGCAAGCAGCTCGAGGGCAAAGAAGGGATGGCCCGGGTGGCCACCATTTCCAGCAATGACTCCGAGATCGGTAAGATGATCGCCGATGCGATGGAAGTCGCTGGCGAAGACGGAGTCATCACCGTGGAGGAGTCGGACACGATCAACACCTACTACGAGTCGGTGGAGGGCATGCAGTTCGATCGCGGCTATCTCAGCCCCTACTTCGTCACCAACGCGGAGAAGATGGAGGCAGAGCTAAGAGAGCCCTATATCCTGATCACCGACCAGGAGATCAAAAAGGCCCGCGACCTGGTACCGGTGCTGGAGAAGACCGCCCAGTCTGGTAAACCGGTGTTGATCATCGCCGAGAACATCGAGGGCGAAGCGCTGACCACCCTGGTGATCAATAAGTTGCGCGGTACGTTGCAGGTCGTGGCCGTCAAGGCCCCTGGCTTTGGCGATCGTCGAAAGGCAATGCTTGGCGACCTCGCCGCCCTCACCGGCGGACAACTCATCAGTGAAGACCTCGGCATCAAGCTCGAGAGCATCACCACCGAGCACATGGGCCGGGCCAAGAAGGTGGTCATCACCAAAGACACCACCACGGTCATCGAGGGCGGCGGCAAAAAGTCTGAGATCAAGGCCCGCGTCGAGCAGATTCGCAATCAGATCGAGAACACCACCAGCGATTACGATCGCGAGAAGCTCCAGGAGCGACTCGCACGGCTCACCGGCGGCGTAGCGGTCATCAGCGTTGGCGGATCGACCGAAATCGAAGTGAAAGAGCGCAAGGATCTCGTCGATGACGCGTTCCACGCGACCAAGGCTGCCAAGGAAGAGGGCATCGTAGCGGGCGGCGGCGTCGCATTGTTGCGTTCGATTCCGGCGTGCCAGAAGGCGCGGAGCAGTGCCAAGGGTGATGAGAAGCTCGGAATCGATATTGTGATTCGCTCGCTGCGTGCTCCGACACGGCAGATTTGCAAGAATGCCGGCTTGGAAGGCGACGTGATCGTCGAGCAGATTCTCGAAAAGAGCGCACGCACCGGGTACGACGTTCGCAAGGGCGAGTTCGTCGACATGTTCAAGGCGGGCGTGATCGATCCGGCCAAGGTTGTTCGCGTCGCACTGCAGAACGCGGCGAGCGTGGCTGGTTTGATGCTGACGACCGACGTGATCATGACGGATTTGAAAGATAAGGAAAAGCCGAACGGGAAGAATCGTAAAACGCACGATTTTCCGTTCACTGGGCTTTTCCGT
>CAJXGD010000067.1 GCA_913053845.1 uncultured bacterium
AATTTTGAACCCCATCTTCTATCATCTTCCGATAATTTTCAGAACATCTCAGCCAGGAGACGATCTGCTTGGGAATCGGCCCCTTGCCGTCGTAGCGGAGGAAGTTCTGCTCCAGCAGATCGGAAAGCTCGAGCGGCTTCTCGTGCTTCTGCCAGCCGCCGATCTCCTTGAGGAACTGCGGATGGAGCTCTTGGAAGGTCTGCGGCTTACGGGTGAGCTGCTGCTTGAGCCATTGGATAGCAGATGCCTCGTCGGTGACGAAGAGCTGGAGTTCGAGGACCTCGTTCACCTTCATGCGCTTCTTGTCGTACTCCGCCACCTGCTCGGGCAGGAAGTACATCCCGTCCCGTTCCGGGAAGCGCTGGGCAAGGCCGGCGTAGAACTCCGCTGCGGAGAGGGGCACCGTCACGCCACGCTGGACGTGGAAGGCCACCATCCTGTCAAAGAGCAGGTAGTTCTGCCGCTCGGCGATGACCTCGGCCTGGCCGTCCTTGGAGACGAACACCGGGAGTTGCTTCAGGTGTGTGCGGACAAAATCCCAGACCCCTTCCTCCGTACCAGCTTCAAGCTTGAAGCGATCTTCAAGACCACCGTTGGGCTTGTAGGCGGAGATGACCAGATCCTGTTTCACGGAGCCAACCGCGACGGCCTGATTGAAAGAACCCTGCTTCTTATCGAGAACGCGCACGTCTGCGACAACGAACCCAGCGAATTGCAAGGCTTCTTGGATGGCTGTCCATACGCTGTTCCGGGAATTGTGGAAAACTACGGTCATCCATCGGCCCGGTTTGAGTACGCGGCAATACTCGTTGAAACATTGTCGCATGATATGCTGATACTCAGAAAGGCCCTTATTCTGATGTGAGCTTACAATCGCTTCCGGCTTCATGTTGGTGAAGCATTTGTGGAAAGCTTCGACAACGAAATTGAGTTCTGCGTAAGCCAGATTGTCCCCGAAAGGTGGGTCAGTGAAGATATAGTCAATGCAATTGTCGGGAAGCCCCAACCGGGAGGTCGTCACAGTCGTGAGCATAGCCGCTCTCTTTGTGGCAACATCGCTCTGGAAGGCTTTACTTAAACGTGAGAGCTTACCCTCAAGGACGTACCATGGGCTGCATTCCGCATGTTGGGAAGCAACGTAATAGACGCCCGTGAGATACTGCTTAACTTGCGAGTAACCAGTAGGTCGATAGCGGTTGAGAACAGAAGTCTCGATAATCGACTGTTCAACAAAAAACAACAGCATATGTCGAATACGGGTGTCAGGATGGGCATTAGCCTTTTCCCATAGAGCAGCCAAAGCCTGCGTCGCCCTAGGCAGAAACAGATGGTGCACATGAGAGAAAGAAGCAGTACCTGCACGCCATTTGTCGCCCCAGCACTCCTCGTCCTTCGGAGCGTGCATCATACGGTCTGTTGGGAATTGAGATGGAAACGGTAGTGCCCTGATTTGCTCAATACGTTTCAGGTCATGCTTATCTGGGGTCTTTTCATAACGATGCTTTCCAACTTTGTATGAGATCAGCGACGGTCTGCGCTTAGGTAATCGAATGGTCGCTTGCGAGAACGTATCAAACTGTGTTTCAAAGCAGCGATCCATCTTGTTTTTTGTGAGTTCGCTGCGGCAATGTGGACAGGAGAAGGTATCCTTGACACGCTTGGTCTCCTTGTCCAGGGCTTCATCGAGGAAGACTACCTCTCCGGCGCAATCGGGGCAGGTGAAAACCTCACTCCAGACGGTATACTCGATTCGCCCCTTGGTCTTGCCATCAGTATGCAGGGTCTCGTACATCCAGCCGATATCCTGCTCTACCTCGTCGAGGATCTTCCGTGCAGCTTCCGCGAATTCGCTCACATCAAATGGCAAGTTGTAATTGGCGGCGATAAAGGTGGCGGCGGGCGCGAGATCGCCTAGCACCACACGGCGCGGCCCCCACTTAGGTCTGTCCCTGCCTTCCTTTTGCCACAACGCTTCAAGATCACGCTTGTAGTTCTCCGGCGCGGAGCCACACCATTGTGCTGCCACGCCTGTCATGCCGGAGCCGCAGAAGCCGTCCAGAACCACGTCTCCAGGCTCGGTGTAATGGAGGATGGAGGGCACGATGGCCAAGTGCGGCACCTTGGTGTGATACGAATGGGCTTTGTAGATCGGGTCCGTTTTGCCCACGCTGACATCGACCGCTAACGGCTCCTTGCTGTAAGGCACGTTCGGGTCGTACGGCTTCCCATAGTGCTTGATGAAGTCCGCGATGAAGGGGTTCGGACATGCCGTGTAATACGGTGGATCGGAGAGGTTCAGGATATCCTCGATCTCACCGTGCGGGAAGCCGACCTCGTCCTTCCAGCGCTGGAGCAGGTCCTTGCTTGAGTCCGCGTGGCGCATGCGCTCGGCGAGCTCACGGAGACGCGCATCATCCCCCATCGGCCATTTCTCGACCGACTTCATCCGTTCCACGGCGTCTTCCACCGTGGTAAAGGGCATACCGCCGAGCACCGCGTGGAGTTCCTCCAGCCCTTCGCGCAAGAGGCCGAGGAAGTGCTCCCGCCGCGCCTCGTCGTTGGCGAACTCGATTCCCAGGCATTCCACCTGATGCTCTTGTTTTTCGGTGATCTGTTCTTCGTAGGATTTTTCGAACAGATGCCGCTGCGGGAGCACAAACAAACTTTCCGATGGTCTCACTCGATCTTTATGCTTTGTCATTACCGTTCCCTTTTCTCGGCGGCCAGGAATTGTCTGCCTTTCTCCGTCAACCGGTATTTCTGCTTGCTGCTCCGGGGCTTGTCCGGGATGGTCATTTCGATGAAACCGGCATCCAGGGCTGGACCAAGATATCGATCTCTGAAATTAGCCTGCCCCTTGAGCGCAAGGGCTGCTTGTGCCTCGGTTCTGGTCAGGGGACATTTGTCAAGCACCATCAACAGTTTGTAAACTTCACCCGCGACTTCACCCGCGACTTCACCCGCGACTTGGTGCCGACTTGGTGCCGACTTGGTGCCGACTTTAGGGGTGACTGCGCCGTCACTTGCAGGTCCAAATTCCGGCACCTTCACAATAATTCGAAAGATATCGCCTTCAATCATCTCGGGATCGGCGCTGCCATAGGCTTTGCCATATTTCATCAACTTCCGCATACCTGATCCCAGTTCATCGGCCCATCCGATTTGACGGAAGAACCTGCCAATCACCGGATTTTTCGGAAAAGGCGAAAAGTCAGCGGGATTGATTACACCAAAGCCATGAGGTTTATTGCTGTTTTCAGTACGAACCTGTCCAGACTCAATGATGAGTTTAGCGGGAAACGCATTGGTGTATTCCCGGTGTATCAGGATATTGGAAGCCACTTCGCGGAAAATGGCATCCCGGATACTGATTCGTTCTATTCCCTCAAGATAGAAAGGATCGGGCAAATGCTTACGCACGAACGCCATGATTCGCTCGTAGCTCTCAATAAGATTGGTGGTAACCAGATCCCGGTCATCATATCGGTCCAGATTGACCTTGCGCAGAATCAGGTCAGTCCGGTGATGCGGTACTGCCGACATGATGATCCGGTCGTTTCCAAGCAACAGTATGCCTGCCAGGGTAATGCCGCTTTTACCGGTTTCCGGATTGGTCTGATAGAGCTGAGCGCTTTTCAGCAGTTCCAGATCGTCCATGCCGAGCCAGGGGTGGTCCTCCCGCCACACACCTGCAAGTCTGCGGCATTTATCAATAAGGTCAGACCGCATATCTTCAAGCTTGGCAAACGGATAGATTTTGTTCTCTGAATAAGTGGCCTGTTTTCGTTGGTAGAGGTCGGCTACCTGTCGTGTGTGATCTGTAATGTCGATATCACCGTCTTCATTACGGTCGTAGATGCGCCCGTTGCACCGATGAACCTGTGAACTTTCCGGAACATAGATACGAAGAATCTTTTTCCCCTTGACCTCTGCTTCATCCACGGACAGATAGGCAGGGGGATATATTTTCTGCGGGTTGTTTATGGCTGTAACAAAATCCTTTTTGATTCTATTGACAGCGTCAGGGTCAATTCCCTGCACTTCGCCGGAATCCGTAACGCCGAGCAGAATCGTCCCGCCATGACGATTCAAAAAGGCGCAAACCGTTTCATAGACATCCCGGCTGAGCTGATTGCGGCAGGCCTTGAATTCAATATCTATTCCTTCATTCTTGCTGATCAGTTCAAGTAATTTGTGTTCATTCGTGTCCATTTGTGGTTCCTACTCCAACACTATCCGCACCTTGCCAGGTTCATGACCTTTCGTGAGCTCGTCCAGGTATTCCTCAAAGCGTTTCTTCATCTCCACCGGCGTCGCCGGTGAGCCGCCGGAGAGCAGCGCTGCACGCAACTCTGCGATCTTAACCGGCACTTTCTGGAGCCCGGAAAGCACCTCACCCAGGGCATGGATGAACTCTTGGTCGAGCTCCTCCGGCAGGGCCCGTTTCTTGATGAAGCCGTTCACCAGCTTCCGGGGCTCGGGCTTGAGCAGGTCAAGGTTGCCGCGGGTGGTCGGGTCCTCCAGATTGGCCAGCAGCGTCTGGGTCCAGTCGTCCAGGAGCTTGTCCAGCTCCGTGTCCAGGTGATCGAGCACCGTGGGTGCAGGTGCGGCAGGCACCTCCGTTCCGGGCCGGAAAGCGCAATGCGGGCAGACCGGCGATGCGTCGAGGTCTTGCTCGGTGAGCGCGAAGCAACTCTTCAGGTAGGCCAGACGGTTCTGGAAATCGGTCAGGTGCTGGCGCGGCATCAGATCGATGGTGGAGAGCCTCGAGAGGGTCTTGAGCCGCTCGTCATGCAAAAGCGCGCTCTTGCGCTTGTCCTCGTTCACGCCCAGTCGGGCTCGGGTATGCATGGCGAGATAGGCCGAAACGTACTCCCGTTTCAGGCTTGTAAGTTTCAGGTTCAATGTCTGTCGCTCAGAACCTTGGACTTTGAACTTTGAACCTTGAACTGCAGTGAGGACTTCCGTCCGAGCCACCTTCATCCGCTCCACCCATTCGTTGTCCGTGGGCAGCACCGCCTCGGCGGTGGAGAGATAGGAGGCCACCGGGCCAAGGTCGCTCACCAGCTCCTGCAGGGACTCGATCTCCGAAAGAGCCATTAGGCCATCTCCGTGACTTTTCACCTCCTGGGCGTCGTAGCGGAAGTTCTTGAGCTTGCCGGGCGAAGAGTAGGCCTGGAGGGATTCCAGGAAGGTCTTGGTCTGGTCGAGTCGGTCGCGCAGCTTCGATGCTTCCTCCTCGGCGAGCAAGTTCCTGCCCCAGAACGGCAGGCCACTTTGCAGACTCTGCTGGACCAGGACCAGCTTCTCCACCACCTGGGAGATGGCTTTCTGGAGCTGCTGGACCGGTTCTTCCTTGTTTTGGGTGACAAGCTGCGCCATGCCCGGCGTGAGTCCGAGCAACTCGAAGAGCGCATTGAGGGCAGGCAGGTTCCAATCCTTGGGTCGCTCGATGTGCTTGAAGTGGACCAGTTCATCAATTGGAGTCGCGGCCAGTTGCGGCAGCCCGGTGGCGTCGAACTTCTTGCCGGGAATCGAGAGCACCAGCTCACCGGCGTAGACCAACGCGGCCAGGACCACGACAGCCCATTCGGGCTCCAGACGGTAGCTCTTGTCCGGTGCGAAGTACTCGACGTCGTAGACCTCCTGGATCAGCTCCGAGCGGCCCGCCACCTGGCCAGGTCCCTTCTTCTTGAGGATGTTCAGGATGTGCTTGGCGTACTTGGAGTGGCACGGGTCGAGTCGCTCGCCGTCGAAGAGCTCTAGAGCATCGAGCACGGCGGTCGCCTGCTTGGTGCGATTCTGTCCGGCGATGGCGCGCAGGGCGTCCTGTGCCGCCTGCTCGCGGTTTTGGCCCGTGATGAGCACCGAGAAATAGGGGTAGTTGGGTGCCTGGTCCTGAAAGTGGGTTCCCAGGCAGACGCCGGCGATAGTGTTCACCAGGTCGCGGAAGTTGATGCGCTCGTGGGAGCCGATGCCAAACGGTTCCCGGATTTCCTTGCCCTTGGTCCATTCGACCAGCGACTTGGTGCGTCCCTGGTAGGTCACTTGATAAGCATCGGTCATGTGCTCTTGCAGCCAGCCCACCAGCTCCCGCAGGAATCCGGTGGCCTTGGACTCGTAGGTGGCCTTGGCGTGGCCGCTCGAGGTGGAGGCCAGGTCCAGCGCCGCGGCGTAGTTCGTCAGCGCGGTCCGGAATTCTTCGTCCATGTTGGTCAGACGAAGGAATACTTCGTCGGCCTTCTTCTCGTCCTTGAAGTGCGGTGGATCGAACGGCTGGATGAAGTAGAGGTAGAAATCACGGGGCGGCACGGCCGTCGAGCGCTCGTTGGGAGCGCCGAAGAACAGGTAGCCCTGTCTTGCCGCCTTGCGCTCCAGCCATTCCAATTCATGCTGCCAGATCTTGTAGCCGGTAACGTAGGTCTGGTCGGTGCACTCCATGACCCGCTTTAGGGCCTCGTAGTGGTAGCGGTCGAGCTGGGAGGCATCGAGGCTCTCGGCGCGCTTTGCGATGAGCGCGTCGTAGTCCTCGGTCTTCTTGAGGTCCAAATACCATTGGCGATTGTCGGGATTATGGGAAATGAACTGACCGCTTACGGTTTTTTGGATCTCCTTCAAAACTGTTTCCACTTGCGTGAGCAAATCTTCCGCAGGTTCACCGCCCAGCTCCTCGATGCCCGGTTGATACAGGCAAAGCCCGTCGCGCAGTTCCTCGGCCGTGGCGCCCAGGGGCGCGTAGATGTCTCCGGTCGTCAGCCGGTGGACCGAGAGCGCGTGAATGATGCGAAGCGCCATGGGCTTGTAGGCCGGCCGGGTGAAGGCCTGCTCGATCCGGGACTCCAGCACCTGGCTGCAATCGATCACTTGCTTATAGTCAGGGTTAGTACGGAAAGCAGGGTGCTCTAAGAGGTTCGTCCAGTAGCTGTCGTAGGCGATGAGACCGGGCCGGTCCTCCGGCACCTCCTGGTCGAGCAGCTTCTTCATGGCCAGCGACAGGGTCTTGAGCACTTCGCGCTTCTCCACCGCGGTGACCCTCTCGAAGGTGTCGATATAGTCGGGATGGGCCGGGAAGAGGCGGACGAACTCGTCCATCCGCTCGTTCATGTGGCCGTAGAACTTGGCGAAAGGCATGAGATATTCGCGGATCTTGGCCTGCTGCTCACCGGTCTTCCTGAGCAGGCGCTTGGCGACGACGAACTTCACGTCCTTGTGGGCGATGAGGATCTGTTCGAAGCGGTCCTTGACCCGGCGGATGCTGTCGGCCACGAAGGCGAAACGGGGGCTGTCAAAGATGGCCTCCTGCACACCCGCCATGAAGCGGAAGCGCAGATCCTTGCAGACCTCGCCCACCTCACGGAGGAAGTTGAGGTCGAGGATGATGTCATGGTCCCCTCGGGAACGGAGGTAATCAAGCAGCTCGTCTACCACGAGGAGCAGGCCATGGTCCGGGAACTCTGCGTGGAACGCGGCCATCATCTCCTCGAAGGACCGCTTGTTGCCCGGAACCTGACTGGCCTCCGGGAAGCTGTAGGTCACGCCCATGGCGGCCAGATGCTCTTCCAGCTCGCCGACGAGGATGTCCCGCAGCGACATGGTGGTGGACCCGATCTCGGTGCGGACCACCTTGAACTTGCCGGCGATCCGCCCCGCGGCTTGTGCCACCTGTGCGTTGCCCAGGGCGGAAAGCAGGTCCGCGTGCTCGGCGATGCTGGAGATCACCGACATCAGGTGAGACTTACCGGTACCGTAGTTGCCCACGACAAGCAGCCCCTTGTTATCGACGGGCTGATCGAACTGAAGCAGGGGGATCACCAGACCGGTCAACCTTTCAGCCATTTCCTCGGAGATGACATAGGTGCTGACCAACTGGCGGGCAGCAGTGGCCTCATCGGCATCCCGGAGCTGGACTACGGACTCGATGGGCTCGAACTGAATCAGATCTCCATATCTCATTGCGCATGCCCCCTTGCAGCTTCGCTCCTTATTTCCTTCATGTCGTCATCCCTGTCTGCCGCCAGGCAGGTCCGGACTGACCACCAGAAAATCGCGAATTGGATAGCGGCGGTATTCGGGATGGTCCGGGACAGCGTAGGCCATGTGATCATCCACGATGGATCCGTTCCAGGCGGCCACGACCGTCTTGTTCCGGGATAATCCTTGAAGCAGGCGCAAGGGGTCCTGCTTCAGATGGACATCGAAAAGGATCTCGATGTTGTCGAGCAGGACCAGCTCGCCTATGGCTTCACCCACGATTTCACCCAAGAGCTTTGGAGCCTGCAGGGCACGTTGGCGTTCGGTCAGTTCCAGCATCCGGCGAGACAACTCGAGATTGACGTTGATAAGCGGCGCGGAGGTCGAGGCCGACACCTCTTGCAACGCTGACGTCTTCCCGTTTCCCACCGGGCCCACTATCAGGATCAGGCGGTGATAGAGCTCACGGGCCTCACCGATCTTTCGCAGGACCTGATCCACCAATGGCTTTGCTCTACCCTTCACCGCATCCTCCCCTATCCGTTTGCTGGCTCCCCTGCTTATGGCTTGTGACAATTGGCTCCTTTCGGAACGTTTTGGGAATCAGCAGCAAATGATTGTCCTGGCACTTCACCTCAAAGTAGCCGCCCGCCTGTAAGCCTATCTCTTCCAACAGCTTTTTCGGCAGGCTCACCTAATCGCTCTTGCCCAGCTTCACGAGGGGCACCGTCTTCTTGCCTTCGTGACCCATCGATACATACATTTCCAGGATAGCACCCCCTGTGGCAGCAGAGCAAATAGCAGCGCCGCTCTCGCCTGCCGATCTCTTGCAGATAGTGGAGCTCAAGCTGGCCGAGCTGCGGGCCAAATTGTCCGAGCAGGAGATCGAGCTGGAGATCACCCGGTCGGCCAAGGAGCTGCTGGCAGAGCAGGGCTATGATCCCAACTATGGGGCGCGGCCGCTGGGGCGGGTCATCCGGGACCAGTTGGAGAACGCCATCGCCACGAAACTGATCGAGGGCAAGCTAAGTGAAGGTGATCGGGTCACGGTCGCTGCCCACGAAGGGGCCTTCAAGATCAGCGCGCAGGCCGCGGAGACTGTGGAGGCTTGAAGGGCGGGATAGCTGATGGTATCAGGCTTGTGCAATAGATAATGTGGGCATCTCACCTAATTGTCGACACAACCTGGCAGTCTAGGGTCTGCGAATTCTTATGCGCCCCGGCTCCAAGATGATCAAGCTACCTACGATCTCCTCGTTGATCCGCTGCGTCGAAAGCTCGTTGGGAAAGCGGGTCAGGATGATCCCATGATGGGTCCCCAAGGGGAAGGCCAGCAGATTGGCAAAATCCAGATCACCGGTCAGCAACGCCGCTCCCCGCCGCTGTGCGAAGGCGAAGACCTCCTGATCAGGAGCCCCTCGCAGGCCGTGGTCCCGCACATCGAGCACCTGGTGACCTAACTGTTTTAAGGGCACTGCTACCGAGCGATGCATGTCCTCGTCCACCACGATGGTCACCACGGTGAGGGCTCAAGCCACAGGAGAAGGGACAGCCCGCACCTGCTCCTGGGCCACCAGGCGGGAAGCGTAGGAGAGGACAGCCAAGAGATCTTCGCGTGTCAGCTCATACTCCTGCATGACCGCTTCCGTGGTCATGCCACCAGCAAGCTTGCCTAGGACTAGCTCCACCGGGACGCGCGTACCTTGGATCACCGGCTTGCCAAAGCGCACCTTTTTATCTACCACGATCCGTGGGGCTATCTCAACCGGATCATTTGGCATAGCACATCACCTCAATGTCTTGCATTCTACTACCCGGCCGCGAGTGAGGCCACACTGGCGGTTTCAGTAGATCACAATGACCTCCTTAAGTGACTTCGACAGGCGGTTGTGCCAAGGGAGTAAGGATGGTAAACTGAGCTCCTCGATACGAGGAGTGATCAAGATGCTAACTTGTCCGCGTTGTGGGAGCGATCATCTGGTCAAAAACGGGCGGATTCATAATGGCAAACAGAACCATAAATGCAGAGCATGTGGTAGGCAATTCGTCCAGAACCCTCAACAGAAATTGATTTCACCACAGACTAAAGAGTTGATCAATAAGCTGTTGTTGGAGAAACTGCCCTTAGCCGGGAT
>CAJXGD010000068.1 GCA_913053845.1 uncultured bacterium
ATGAAGATCACGACCGTCAAAGAATTCCGAGATCATGCGACGAAGCTCCTGAGGGATTCTGATCTCCTCTTGATCACCCGCCGGGGCCGAGCCGCCGGTCTCTACCGGTTTGGTCGAATGATAACGATTTCGAGGTGGCGGGAGTGGTTTGGCACACTACCGCCGAACTCTTGCACCGGCTGGAAATGGGCGGCAAGTAAGCTACCGACATCTCCCCCACAGCCCCCCGCCCGCTCATCAGACAGGTTTGCTTGTCTTCCAGTAGAACCCCTAGAATTATCGCTCAGCCATGTTTGAACCGCTCCCACCAGTAGAGCAGCCAGTCCCAAGCCCGCTCCAGCGCACTGGGTGGCCGCAGTTGCTGGGCGGAGCGGGCCCGGTGCAGATAGGCAGGTCGCTGTGTCCAGAGCGAGCCTCCGGAGCGCTGCTGCATATAAAAATAAGCCGCCGCCGGCCCGGCCAGCGCGAAAAAGGCCAGCCAGGGCACGCCGGAAGCGAAGGCGAAACCAAAGTAGGTCAGGATAAAGGTGCCCCACAGCAGTTGGCGCGAGCGAATGGGCAGAATAAAGCCAAAGAGCACGATCTGATCGGGGTTGATCAGGCACCAGGCCACGGTCAACCCCGCCAAGGGCATCCAGAGGCCGCTCAAGAATGCCCCGGTCTGCACTCCCAATAGACCGAACAGCAGGCTGCCCAGCCAGAGGCTCAGCGAGGAAGCCAAGCTGATACCGGCGAAAAATCGCAAAAAGCGCTGGCCGGACCAGGCGCGCTCCAGGCTGCCACCGACGATCCAGAGCCAGTAGCCGGAAAATGCCAGATTAAATAGATTATAGCTCACCAGCGGATAAGTGAAAAAACTCCAGGGAGCCCACCAGGGAGCGCCGGTTGAAAAACTCAGCCAGCGCCAGGGGTTGCCCAGGCCTAAGAGAAAGGCTGCGATGAAGTAAGTTATAAATGTCAACCCGCTGATCAAGAGCAGCGTGCGGGTGACCGGCTCCGGGCTCTGCCAGACGAAGCGGCGCAGGCGCTGCCAGTATTCTTCCAGTGAGGTCGGTCGTTGAGGGTGCATCCGGTCTATACCTGCCCTCTGGGGCCGAAGAGCGCCGTGCCCAGCCGGATCAGCGTCGCTCCCTCTTCGAGAGCAATCTCGAAATCCCCGGACATGCCGGAGAGGATTGGCAAATCGCAACCCGCGCGCCCGCAGGCCGCCTGAATGTAGGCTCGCAGTTGAGCCGACCGTGCTTCGATCTTCATAGTAGTCCTATGATAAAGAATCGGGACCGGCTGCTGCCAGGCCAATCTGTACGATCAGGCTTGACATCAACTCCGTATTGAGGGATGATCTCGCCATGCGCCATTCCCGTAGGGCCACGCCTCGCAAGCACCAGTGCCGGAGGAGTGCCCATGCACGCTGATTTCCCCGCCCTATCGCTACTCTTGATCACCGGCTTGGCGGCCTTTGTGCCGCTGCTGCTCAGCCGCCTGCCCCGCCTACACCTGCCGATCGTGGTGGGCGAGATCCTGGCCGGCATCATCGTCGGCCACAGCGGCCTGAACCTCATCGAGTCCGGACCGGCGCTGGACTTTTTGGCCGAGTTCGGTTTCGCCTACCTGATGTTCCTCTCCGGCCTGGAGATGGAGTTCAGCCTGCTGCGCCCTCCGCCCAACGCCCGGCGCCGCCGCAGCTTGCTGGCCAACCCCCTGGGCCTGGGTCTGGCCACCCTAACCGTCACCATGATAGCCGGCCTCTTGGTCTCCCAAGGGCTGGCGCAGTTGGGGTTAATTCGCAGCCCTCTGATGATGGCCCTCATCTTTTCTACCACCTCATTGGGAATCGTGGTCCCGGTGCTCAAAGAGCATGGGCTGACCGGCACTCGCTACGGCCAAACCCTGCTCGTCTCGGCCCTGGTGGCCGACTTCATCACCCTGCTGCTCATCACCGTGGTCGCCGCCGCCAGCAGCCGGGGATTGACGCTGCACCCTCTGCTGGTTTTATTTCTGCTGGCCGCCTTCGCTGCTACCGCTTGGCTCTCCCAACGGGCCGCCGGCCTGCCCGGCCTGCACCGAGTCCTCGAGGAACTCTCACATGCCACCGCTCAGATTCGCGTGCGCGGCGCGCTGGCCCTGATGGTAGCCTTCATCGCCCTGGCCGATTGGCTGGGCACCGAGGTCATTTTGGGCTCTTTTCTCGCCGGGGCGATCATAGCCCTGCTCGCAGAGCGCAAGGGCTCCTCGCTGCACCTCAAGCTGGATGCCATCGGCTTTGGCTTCTTTATCCCCATCTTTTTTATCATGGTGGGCGTCCGCTTCGAGCTGCCGGCGCTCTTGAGCTCCACGCGAGCGCTGCTGCTGGTCCCCCTGCTGCTGGGCGCGGCCTACGCGGTCAAGCTGCTGGCCGCCATCCTCTATCGCCGGCAGTTCTCCTGGCGCCAGAGTTGGGCGGCCGGGCTATTGCTCTCCTCCCGACTATCGCTGATCATCGCCGCCTCGACCGTCTCCCTGGAGCTGGGCCTGATAAATCAGGCGACCAACGCGGCGATCATTCTGGTGGCCATCGTCACCTCTACCCTCTCGCCGCTGCTGTTCATCCGCTGCCTTGCGCCTCAAGAGGCGAGGGGCCCTGTACCCGTCCCAGCAGCGCCAGCGCGCTCACATGATCGGTGATCAGCGTGTTGACCAGCCGACCTCGCAGGGCCGCGGCCAAGGGGCGCAGACGGCCTGAGTCGGCGGCCACCACCGCCGCCACCTGGCCGCCGCTTTGGGTGATGCGGCGCAGGCTCTCCAGCCCCAGTCCGATGGGATAAATGCGCTCATCGGGCACCGCCTGACCCCCCTCATCAAACCACCAGGCGCAGATCTCACCGATGGCACCGCGGGCGATCAGCCGCTCGACCTCGGCTTTATCCAGCAAGGCCCGCTTGACCAGGGTAGACTCGGCCGCGTCGGCCGGGGCGATCGAGGTCAGCACGAAGGTGCTGCGCTGGATCATCTCCAAGCTCTCGTCGACTAAAGGCAGCCGCACGGTGGCTTCTTTCTGGCTTGGATCTCGGACTATCGCCGGACAGGGCAGGCAGTAATAGCGCTCGGTGCCATAGGCCATCGCGATCTCTTGCACCAGGGAGTTGGCCTCAAACCAGTCGGGACGCACCGAGAGCACCCCCAGCATGGGCACAACGCGCAGCCGGGCCAAGAGCCGCGAGGGTCGCAGATGCTGAGCGATGCCGCGGATCACCCGTCCCCAGGCCAGACAGAGCACCTCCTCAGCTTGCAAATGCCGATCGAGATAGCGGGCCGCCTCACGCATGGCGTCGTTGAGGATGGCCTCGCGGGTGCCGGCGCTCAAGCTGCCGCCCAGCATCTCCTGGCGGCCAGGGACCAGCAGCGCGTCCCGCAGGCCAAAGGTCTCCCGCAGCTCATCTTCCAGATATTTCAGATAGCCGTGCTCCAGGGCCGGCACCACCCGTTTCTCCACGATGTGGCGCTCCTCGGCGGCGCGCAACATGCGGGCGATGGTGGGTCGCGAGTAAGAGAGCGCCTCGGCGATGCGCGCCTGCGACCAGCCCTCCTCATAATGGAGCCGCGCCACCTCCAATAGCTCATCCGAGTTGTAGGCCATGTCATCCACATTATAGCCATCTCAACCGATCGCTCAAGACGGTCAACAGATGAGCGAATTCTTTACAATTGTTCATCCATTGACAAAACAGTCAGAATCTGCTAAACTGCCTTGTCGCTATGAAGCTGCCAAGGAGAGAGCTATGACCGATAGCCAGCATAATTCCGTTCTAATCATCGGCACAGGCACCATCGGCGAGCCGCTGATCGGATTGCTCGCCGACATCAGTGACCAGGTTGGCATAGATGAGGTTCTGTTTCACAAGCGCACCCCACGGCTGGAGGATCGGCCCAAGGTGAATAGCCTGATAAGGCGCGGCGCGCGGCTCTGCGTTGATGAGCCTGTTATGCCTGAGTTCAAGGCTAAGGGGCTTCAGCCTGAATATACGACTACGGAGGCCTTGGTCCGCGCGCGGGTGATCATTGACTGCACCCCCAAGGGCTGCGGCCGCGAGAACAAGAGCGAGTTCTACCGCCACCTGGACGGCAGCGCGGCAGGGTTTATCGCCCAGGGGAGCGAGTTCGACTTCGGCAAGATGTACGTCTATGGCGTCAACGATGAGGCCTTTCGGCCCGGAGAAGATCGCTATATTCAAGTTGTCAGTTGCAACACGCACAATCTGGCGGTGCTGATTCACACCCTGGTGCTGGCCGACGGTCGGGACAACCTGGCCCAAGGCCAGTTCGTCTGCATGAGGCGGGCCAACGACATCAGTCAGAGCTCGGAGTTCGTCGCCTCACCGACGGTGACCCCGCACGGCGATGAGCGCTTCGGCACCCATCACGCCCGTGATGCCTATCATCTTTTCCAGACACTGGGACTGGAGCTAAATCTCTTCTCCTCGGCCATCCGGCTCAACAGCCAGTATATGCACACTATCTGGTTCGACCTGCAACTGCGCCGACCGACGACGCTCAAAACTGTAATTCAACGCTTGGAGGAGAACCCGCGCATCGCCTTGACGAACAAGATGAGCACCAATCTGGTCTTCTCCTTCGGCCGCGATCACGGTCACTACGGGCGCCTGCTGGCCAACACCGTCGTCTGCCTGCCCTCGTTGCAACTCGGTGAGGGAGGAGGGCGGCTGCGCGGCTTCTGCTTCACCCCGCAAGACGGCAATTCGTTGCTCTCCAGCATTGCCGCGACGCTCTGGCTACTCGATCCGGCCGGTTATCGTAAAAAATTGGAGGTCCTGCGGCCTTATTTCTTCAAAGAGGTCTAGTTAGCGCTGACAGGCCAACGGTGATTATAATCTCAACTGGAGGTATCAAGATGAAACAGACGATCAGTTTGATCAAAGCGGACGTGGGCAGCGTGGGCGGCCATACCCGTCCTAGCACCAAGATGGTCGAGACGGCCCGCCAGACGGTGCAGGGGGCGATCGAGGCCGGGACGCTCTCCGACGGCTTCGTCTGGTTTACCGGCGACGATATTGAGCTGCTGATGATCCATGATCGCGGCCCCGGCGACGAGACGGTGCACGGCCTGGCCTGGCAGGCCTTTCAGGAAGCTACCCGCATCGCCAAGGCCGAAAACTTGTACGGCGCCGGCCAAGATATTCTCAAGGACGCTTTCACCGGCAACGTGCACGGCATGGGCCCGGGGGTGGCCGAGTTGCAGGTCAAGCTGCGCCCCGGCGAGTCGTTTCTAGTCTTCACCTGCGACAAGACCGAGCCAGGAGCGTTTAATCTGCCCCTCTATCTAGCCTTCGTCGACCCGATGAATAGCACCGGACTGATCCTGAAGAAGGAGATGAAGCGCGGCTTCAGCTTCCGGGTGATGGACGTGCACCCCGACTCCGGCGGCCGCACGATCACCCTGAGCACCCCCGAAGAGCTTTATGACCTGGCCGCCCTCTTGCGCGACAACCATCGCTTCGTGGTCGAGGGCATTTATTCACGTTATGCGCCCGACGAGCAGGTGGTCGTGGCCACTACTACCCGGCTGCACAACATCGCCGGCAAATATACCGGCAAGGATGATCCGGCGATGATCACGCGCGTGCAAGGCTATTTCCCGGCTCCGGAGGAGATCACTCAGGCCTTCACCCGCGCTCACTATGTGGGCGGAGACGCGCGCGGCTCGCATAATATGCCGCTGATGCCGGTGACGATGGACACCCCGGCATCGAGCAACTTCTGCATTCCCATGGTCAGTTGTCTCGCCTTCTCCCTCAACGAGCAGGGCCGGCTCTCCGAGCCCTTGGATTATTTTGCCCATCCTTGCTGGGATTATGTGCGCCAGAAGGCCTACCGCAAGGCGGAGGAGATGCGGCTGCAAGGCTTCTCCGGTCCGGCGATGCTGCCCATGAGCGAGCTGGAGTACGGCGGGATCACCGATACGCTCGATGCCCTGGAGGAGCGCTTCGAAGCGCCGGAGTAAAATTCGATGAACGTTCTGGTTACCGGCGGCGCCGGTTTTATCGGCTCTCATCTGGTAGACGCCTATCTGGCCCGCGGCGATCGGGTCACCGTGCTCGATGACCTGAGCAGCGGTCGGGCAGAAAATCTCAACCCTCAGGCCCGCTTGGTGCAGCTCGATCTGGCGGGAGAGCCTTCGCCCCTACTAGATCTCTTTCGAAGAGAGTATTTCGAGCTGGTCAACCATCATGCCGCCCAGATAGATGTGCGCCGCTCGGTAGCCGATCCGGCGGGCGACGCCCAGATCAACGTGATAGGCACGCTCAACCTACTGGAAGCCTGCGTGCAGGCCGGCGTCGCGGGGATAATCTTCGCTTCGTCCGGAGGGGTGCTCTACGGTGAGGTCCCAGGGCCGTCGGCTGCCGAAACGGCACCTAAGCAGCCCCTAAGCCCCTATGGGGTGGCCAAGCTGGCCGTCGAGCATTATCTCTTCGTCTTCAAGCAACTGCACGGCTTGCATTACCTGACGCTGCGTTACGGCAACGTCTATGGGCCGCGACAGGACCCTCAGGGTGAGGCGGGGGTGGTGGCCATCTTTGCTGCCAAACTGCGCTCCGGGGAGCCGGCGGTGATCTATGGCGACGGTGAGCAGAGCCGCGACTACGTTCACGTCGCCGATGTGGCCCGGGCCAACCTGCTGGCCTCAGAGCGGTTGGAACTGCTCAACCGCCGGCCGGCCGCCTCGATAGACGAGCTGGCCTTCAATATCGGCACGGGAGCAGCCACCAGCGTCAACCGGCTCTACCAGTTACTCTGCCGGCAGCTACAGCTCGAACGTCCGGCGGTTCAGGCTCCGCCGCGACCCGGCGAGCTGCAACGCAGCCTGCTGGACGGGCGCAAGGCCCAGCGACTGTTAGGTTTCCAGCCCCAATATGATCTGGAAGCGGGCTTAGGGTTGCTGGACTAGCTCTGCAGTGGCCGGCTTGCTCGCATCTCTCAGCCCGGCAGAAAACCGACCAGCGCCGAAGCCACCAGGCAAGGCGGCTCAACTTCCAGAATCGCCGAGTAGTCCGATAGGCCGAATTGTAAGAACTGGTATGACATGCCGGAGCCCAGATATTCACCGATCAGCGGCAGGATCTGCCGCTGATCGTCCTTGAGCTCCTGGCTGGCGATCTGAAAAAAGCCCTGATAGTCGTGCCGGCAGGCCAAATCCAGTGCTTCTTGAGTGCGCCGGAGGAAAAACTCCTCTAGCTCGGCTTGACCCTGCGGCTTAGCTGCCATCTCTTGGGGGGTGCTGTAGGCCGTGCCGTAATGCACCAGATCGCCTGTGGTGACGATTGCCGTCCCTGGGCCGGTATGCTCCTTGAGCCTGAGGGCTAATTGGGCCGCAGGGGCGAAAGATCCGTGAGGATCTCGGGTAGCGGAGATGAAGAGTGGCAGGACCGACGGGGGCGTTGTACCGCGCTGCCGGGCGCCGGCGGCCAGCAGGGCGAAAAATATATCCAGCGAGAACTCGGCGGCCAACATCGCCTCGTTCTCCTGGATCAGCTTGCCGGCCGGCTGCGGCACTTGAGCCAACAGGATCGGACCGAAGGGGGTCTCGCGCCTTCCCTCCGAGCTGCCGAGCGCGGTAAACTCCTGATAGCGGCTGCGGAAGGGCTCAGGTAGCACCCCCTGATGGAGCACGCCTAAGGCGATGACCCGCGGGATGCCCAGGTGATAGATCGTGCCGACCAGTCGGGCGATCAGCTCACCGGAATAATAAATCGAAGTATGGGGGAAGGAGACTATGCCCCCGCAGGACAAGATCGCCGCGAGCTGTGGATCACCTTGGGGGTAGCGGCTCAGTTTCTCCCGTATGAATGCTTGTCCGGGCTCGCTGGCCAGTTCACGGGCGTAATAATCTTTCCAGTTCATCTCGATTCAACCTCCTTTTTGGAGTGTTGAAAAAAGGGATCTCCAGGTGCAGCCAGCGTCAATCCGAGAAGAGATCCGCGTCCTCAGCGATGGAGCTCGTTATCTCTTCCGTGGTAATCATCCCCTGCACAGCTTCGGGCGCAACTGTCCCCTCCTGTGAGGTAACCAGGATAATAGAGGCCTGATCGGAGCGCATTTTTCTGATCGCGTCGTAGAGCGTCGTCTCTGTGGTCATTATCAGGTAGTCTCTCCTGGCGATCTCCCCCAGAGTGGTCGTTCTATCGAGCTGCCCTATCGCTCCCATCACCGCGTACTTGCGGATCACCCCGGCGATTCTACCTCCTTCGACTATCAGGAAGTTAGAGACGGTGGGTTGTTGGGATAGAATCCCCACGAATTGCTCGAGGGTGCTGTCAGCAGACATGATGGTGAAGCGCTTTTCCATCACATCTTTTACCCGTCTCATGAACTGCATGTTTGCCTGTAGGGCTTCCGGCATATAGTGGCCGCGCCGAACGTTCTTCAGGGTGTAGATGCTCTCCTTGGAGAGAACCTTTCTAATCCCGTAGCTGATCGCTACCGTGATGGTCATGGGGATAACCACACCGTAGTCGAGGGTCATCTCGAAGATCATCACGATGGCCGTCATTGCCGCGCCGGTCGCCCCTCCGACCAAGCCGGCCATGCCCGCGACAGCGAAAGCCGGCGGGCTGATTCCCAACCCTGGAAAGATGTGATCAAGAACGATTCCATAGGCCCCACCGAGCGTAGCGCCCATGTAGAGTGCCGGCGAGAAGATCCCTCCCGAAGCGCCTGAGCCCAGCGTCAGGGAGGTGGTCAGGAGCTTCAGCACGAAGAGAATTGCTAACAGGGACAATGAGGACTGCGCGCTGGAGAGCACGTCCTGTACGGTGGCGTAACCCACACCCTCGATGTAGTAGTGTCCCGTGGTGATCATCAAGAGATAGATGATGACGCCCACCAAGAGCATCCCTAGCAGGTGGCGGGTATAGTAGTTTCCAGGAATACGCTTATCGAAGAAGTCTTCCATCCCGTAGATCGATTTGATGAAGAGGGCCGCGACGACTCCCATGATCACACCCAGCCCGACATAGGCGATGATGATGAGCGGGTGGGTCAGATGGAAGTAAGGCATCTCAAACTGCGGGATCACAAAGGAGGGGTGGGTGCCGAAGAAGAGTCGCCCGATGTAGGTAGCCATGGCGGTAGAGATGGCGACGGGGACTAAGGTCTTGACGCTCACCTCATGCATCATGATCTCGATGGCGAAGAGGACGCCTCCGATTGGGGTGTTGAAGGTGGCTGCGATTCCCCCTCCGGCGCCGGCAGCGATCAAGGTGATAGTCTGCCACGGAGGCAGCCGCAGGAACTGTCCCACGCTAGAACCGAAGGACGAACCGATCTGGATGATCGGCCCCTCCCGGCCGATTGATCCCCCGCTGCCGATGGAGAGCGCCGAAGCTACCGATTTAACGGCCGCGACGATCGGCCGAATGACACCTTTGGTGTAGTAAATCGCATCCATCACCTCGGGGACGCCGTGTCCCTTGGCCTCCGGGGCGAAGTTCTTGACGAGGAAGGCCACTCCGAGGGCACCGAGCACGGGAATCAGGATGATGAATGGTCCCCAGGGACTGGCGGGGGTGTGAACGTTAGCGTTATAAGAGAACGAAAAACTGCCCAGGAAGAGCAGATTGTGGAAGAGTGCGATCAGGCCGCGGAATACCACTGCCCCCAGCCCAGCTACCAACCCGACCAGCACCGCCAACAGCGCGAAACTCATCCAACCCAACCGCCGGGGTTGTTCCAAGGTCACTTTCCTCTCATCGGAGTCTCCATATCCATCACTACCCATGTGAGCACATCAATGGCTGATTTTCATCTCCTGTGATTTGTGGATGAAGCTGATATCCTCCTCCCTCTCTTAGCATACCCAATATCTCGCCATTTGTCACGAGAGGTGGTTGGTGCACCAAGAGGTCGTTACCAGGGGGGGAGTGTGGCAACGGCTCAAGAAAACGGGACATTCTCACAGATGTGGAGCGGGCTAGAAAAATCCATCGGAAATTCATTTTTCGCTGTCTCTATGGGCTAAATCCAAGTAGACGTTGGAAATCTCGTTGATCCCAGCCGCCCGGCCAGTCCCGAATAGCGCCGGACCTGCTTATCGTTGCGGATCG
>CAJXGD010000069.1 GCA_913053845.1 uncultured bacterium
TGCCAATGATCTGACCAAGGGGGTAATCCAGATGAACCACAGACTACTGCTAGCGGCGTCTATCCTCGTTATACTGGGGTTTGCAGTCTTGCAGATGGTGACCCAGCGGCCACCTTTCTCAAGGCAGATTAAGTCACTTCCGGCAACCGTAACAAGGATTATAGATGGGGATACGATCGAGGTTCATTTTAACGGTGACCCCCAGAGTACCTCATATACCATACGACTCGCCGGGATCAACGCCCCTGAAGTTGCGAAAGCTTGTCAGATAATAGGCAAGCGAGCCAGAGACACAGTCAAAGGCTGGGTGCCACAGGGTACAAAAGTGTCAATAGAGCTGGGCTCCACAGGAGATAAATATGTACCCTATTATATTGGTGTTGATCGTCGTTTGCTTGGCTTCGTTCAGACATCACCTAGGGGTGCATTTATCCAAACAGAATTGACCAAGCTGGGGCTTGCGCGCCTTGAGATTCGAACGAGCGCCTTGCGTGATGTCAAGCAACCCAACTCAGACAAGTTTACTTTTGCCAAGCTCTTCTCCAGTCAGATCAAATCTCTCCTAAATGCCCAGACTGAAGCTGCAAAGCAAAAACGGGGCTGGTGGTCCACCTGCGACCCCTTCAGGAAGGCCAACCTGGTCATCGCCGCGATTGACTTCTGGGATTATCCCCAGGTCGTTTATATAGTCAACCGGGGCAAGCTGCCGATAAATTGGACTAAATTCTCGTTGAGCGATAATACTAGATCTCATCGCCTCGACTTTAATAAGCTGAATGCTAAATGCCCAATGTTGGCCGCTGGACAAGTACTAGAAGTGGATACTTATAATCAAAAAGACGTGAACAATACAGTCGAGTGCGGGACCGAGCGGATTATAATCAGGTGGTACAGTTACATTGGCATAAGAGGGCACATTTGGAACGAGGGCGATAAGGGAGATACAGCTTGTCTGTTTCTGACGGCCGTGCCGGCCGCAGGGTGCAAGAAAAGTGCCACCCAGCCCGCCAAGAGCAACGGCCTTTGCTACGTCTATCAGTATCCGCCCCAAGATGGCACACAAACGTCATCGGCCACAATTGATCCTCGCTGCCCGCGACTGGCCAAGGCTGGCGATGGCAATCACTAGAAACTGAAGGGAGAGAACTGATGCTGCGACTGCCTAAGTTCAAATATCTCGCGCCCAAGACGCTCTCGCAGGCGCTCAAGCTGCTCGCCGACCACGGACCGGGTGCCATGCTGATCGCCGGCGGGACAGACGTCTTGCCCAAGATGAAGCGCAGGCAGTTTCATCCTCAAGTGCTGATCGGCCTAAACGGCATCAAGCGCCTGCGCGGCATTCGCGGCAGCCGCAATAAGGGCTTTCTCATTAAGGCCGGGACCAGCCTGAGCGAGATCGCCAGCCATTCAGTGATCGGCAAAGCCTATCCCGGCTTGACCCAGGCTGCCGAGGTCATCTCGACGCCCATCCTGCGCAATATGGGCACCATCGGCGGTAATCTCTGTCTGGATACCCGCTGCAACTATTACGATCAGAGTCATGAATGGCGCCAGGCGATTCATTGGTGCAAGAAGGCGCCCGGCGCGGGGCTGAGCTCCGAAGAGGTCCCCTGCCGCGTGGCACCGGGATCTCCGCGCTGTTGGGCCGTCTCTTCCTGCGATACCGCACCAATGTTGATTGCCCTGGGCGCTCAGGTGACGCTGGCCGGTCCCCAAGGCGAGCGGACGATTCCCACCAGTGCCCTCTATCACGACGATGGGCAACGCTATCTGACCAAAGGGCCAGACGAGATCCTCACCGAAGTTCATCTGCCTCCGGCGGACGGGATCAGGAGCGCCTATCTGAAGCTACGCCGGCGCGGGGCCTTCGACTTTCCGGTGCTCGGCGCGGCGGTGGCCCTCAAGCTGGGGACGGACAACCTGATCGAATCGGCTCGGATTGTCATCGGCGGCATCGCCTCCCATCCAGTCGAGATGGAAGCGGCGGAGAAGCTGCTGCTGGGCAGGCCCTACTCCCCGGAGCTGGGTCGCCAAGCGGCTCAGGCTGCCTTCGCCCTGGCGCGCCCCATGGACAATACCGATTTTACCCTCTTCTATCGCAAGAAGATGGTCCCGGTTTACATCGAGCGGGCGCTGCGCCGGGCGCTGGCGTCCTGAGCCTTCTCGTCAAGGGAGCAACTCTCATGTCCATTGCCGGCTTCAAGGTGATCGATTTTCATGTGCATATCCAACCCTGGCGACAGCTCAAGCCGGAGGTGCGGGCGCTCTGGCAGCGCTATCATCCCGACTTCGATGCGCTGCTGGCGCTGGCCGATGATCCGCGCAAGTTCATAGCCCTGCTCGATCAGCAGGGCATCGAGCGGGCCGCATTGATCAACTATGTCAGCCCGGAGGTGATGGGTTTTTCAAATCAGGTCAACGAGTTCATCGCCGCCTATTGCAAAGAGTTTCCCCAGCGACTGATCCCCTGCGGCTCGCTGCATCCGGGTAGTGCAGGCGACGTGGCAGCTCGGATGAGCTATCTGGTGCGCGAGCTGGGCATTCGGATGCTCAAGATTCATCCGCCCCATCAGCTCTTCTACCCCAACGACTATCTCGCCGGCAACGAGGCGCTTCGGGAGATCTACGCTCAGGCGCAGACGTACAAGCTGCCGGTGATGATTCACACCGGGACTTCTATATTTCCTGCGGCGCGGGTCAAGTTCGCCAATCCGCTCTGTCTGGACGATATCGCGCTCGACTTTCCCGAGCTGAAGATCATCATGGCCCACGGCGGCCGGCCACTGTGGATGAATGAGGCCTTCTTCCTGATGCGCCGCCACCGCAATATCTATCTCGATATCTCCAGTATTCCGCCCCAGAATTTGTTGAATTACTTCCCGCGCCTGGAGCTGATCGCCGAGCGCACCCTTTTCGGCTCGGACTGGCCGGGACCGAGCGTGCCGGGCATGCGTCCCAACGTGGAGAGCTTCCTCAAGCTGCCCCTCTCAGTGGAGAACAAAAAGCGGATTCTCTATGATAATGCGCAGGAGCTGCTCGACTCTGGACCAGATGTTAGCGGCCCGTCGCGCCTCTGAGCTGGACCAGCTCAGCCAAGATGCTCACGGCGATCTCGCCTGGCTCCTTGCCGCCCAGCGGCAGGCCCATCGGGGAGTGAACGCGCGCCAGCCGCGCGGCGGGGATGCCCTCAGCTTCCAGCTCGCCGAAGAGCTTGAGCCGCTTGGCCCGACTGCCGATCATTCCGGTGTAGGGCCAGTCAGGATCGCGTTGCAAGAGCTGGCGCAGGACCTGCTGGTCGGTCTGGTGGCAGCGGGTGATGATGGCCACGTAGGTACAGGGGTCAGGCTGAGGCAAGGGACCCAGATAGTCACGCTCGACCTGATAGATGGCGGCGGCGAAGGGCAGGCGCTCCCGGTTGGCATACTCCGGGCGATCGTCGGCGATCTCCACCCGAAAGGCGCCGGAAATTGCGGCCAGCTTGCCCAGCGCCTCTCCCACGTGGCCCGCGCCGAAGATGAGCAAGCGGGCCGGCCGGCCCAGCAGCTCTAGATAAAGCTCACGACCGTCTTGCTCCAAGGTCCAGCCAGTCTGGCGACCCGAGCGCTCCAGCTTGGCCAGCTCCTCTCCCCGGCCAAGCAGTTGCTTCTGCAAGGCTTGCGGGGCCTGGGGGTCGAAAGCGTAGCGGGCGATGAAGGGACGGTTCTCTTCAAGGCGGCGCAGCAGCTCCTGGTAAAAGGGCAGCTCTCTTGTGCCGGCCTCAGTTGAAAAACCCTCACAGAAGAAGCGCATCGTCCCGCCGCAGTGCATGGCGAGCTGCGAGAGGGCATAGCGGCGCACCAGGACGCGCGCCGCGCCGGCGACCAGTTGGGCCTCTTCGCTCACACGGGCCTCGACCGCCCCGCCGCCGATGGTGAACTCGCTCCGGCCATCGGGATAGACGATCATCTTCGCGCCGGGGGCGCGGGGGGTCGAGCCGACCGCGCGGACCAGATAGGCGATGGCGAAGGCCTGGTCTTCTCGAAGCAGTTGGAGCACCCGCTGGTAAAATTTAAGGTTCTGCATGATGGATCTGGTGATAGGCTACTCGGCGCGCCCGCCGTGGTCAAGCTCACCGCGCCTCTGGAGACCAGCATCCGTCAAGTGGTGCGAGCTGCGCACTTGCTGTTATCATCGAAGGAGCATGGGGTGGAGGGAGGACAGATGGTGAACAAGAAAGTGCCGCAAGCTGGATCGGCGTTGAGGAAGCTTGAGTACAGCAAGCTGCTCGGTGGTGTAGCTGCTCTGCTGGAGCAGGCGCGGCGAGGCGCGGCTCGTGCGGTGAATGTCATCCTCACCGCAACCTATTGGGAGATCGGCCGGCGCATTGTGGAGTACGAGCAGGAGGGGGAGAAGCGTGCTGAATACGGGAGTCGTCTTCTCCAACGTCTATCTCAGGATTTGACGCAACGATTTGGGCGAGGTTTCTCGCCTGATAACCTGGAACTGATGCGTCGTTTTTACTTGGCCTACCCAAATTCCGAATCAGCGTCTCGGAAATTACCGGCAGGGAAACAGGGTGAGATTCCCGAGACGGTGTCTCGGAATTTCCCGCTCTCCTGGTCACACTACGTCCGTCTGGTGACCCTGGACGACGGGGCCAAGCGTGACTTCTATGAGGAGGAGACCCGGCGAGCCGGCTGGTCGGTGCGTGAGCTCGACCGCCAGATCAACAGCATGCTCTATGAGCGCCTGGCCCTCTCGCGTGAGAGGGGGAAACTTCTCCGCCAGGCAGAGCACAGCACCGTCTCAACGACTCCTGAAGAGGCGATCAAGGACCCCTACGTCCTGGAGTTCCTGGGACTGCCGGAGCCCTTCTCCGAAAGCGACCTGGAAAACGCTCTGATTCAGCACCTGGCGGACTTCCTGCTGGAGCTCGGCTACGGTTTCACCTTTGTAGCCCGCCAGAAGCGCCTTCAGGTCGGCAGTGAGTCCTACTACCTGGATCTGCTCTTTTATCATCGCCCGCTGCGCTGTCTGGTAGCCATTGATCTCAAGCTAGGCAAGTTTACCCACGCCGATGCGGGTCAGATGAACCTGTACCTGAACTACCTGCGCGAGAATGAGACGCTTGCGGATGAGAGTCCGCCGGTGGGATTGATCCTCTGTGCCGAGAAAGACGAAGCCGTGGCGCACTATGCTCTGGGGGGACTTAACAACAAGGTTTTTACCTCACGTTATCAGTTGCAACTCCCCGATCCTGATCTGCTCAAGCGGGAGATCGAGGCCGAGCGAGGTCGCCTGGAGGGATACCGCATGCTGAAGGGCAAAGGTCCTTGAGCAACCAAGATCGGATCACCAGTCCACCTCTCTGCCTAGCTTTTGCGTGACAGCATTCCGATAGGCCAAGTACGCGGCGGCCAGGTCCTCCAAGGCCAAACCGACCGATTTAAACATAATGATCTCTCGCTCGTTTTGCCGTCCCGGCGCTGCACCAGTGACCAACTCGGACAGCTCAGCGACTATGTCGCTCTCGGAGATAAGGCCTTGTTGGATGGGAATTAGCAGCTCACCCGCTTCGGCCAAGGCGGCCTCCCGTGCATCCACGTAGAGCCGCGCACGAGCGATGAGAACATCGTCGCACTCCCGAGCCTCCGGGGTGAAGGCCCCGATGGCGATCACCGTGGCCCCCGCCCGCACAGCCTCGCCGCTGAAGACCGGATTCTTTGAGCTCGTGGCCGTGATCAGCACCTCGGCTTGAGCGGCGACCTCGTCAGGATCGTCTAAGACGGAGGCGCTCAGGCCCCAGGCCCGCTGCAGGCGCAGGGCCAGCGCTTCGGCTTTGGCGGGGGTGCGATTGTAGAGCAGGACTCGCCGGATGGGGCGCAGGCAACGGAGCGCTTCTACTTGGCAGTAGGCCTGAGCGCCGGTGCCTATCAGCCCCAGCGTGCGGGCCTCTCGGCGGGCCAGGTAATCTGCGGCCAGTCCGGAGGCGGCTCCGGTGCGAATGGCGGTGAGCGTGGCTCCCTCTAGCAACGCTAGCAGCTGGCCGGTGTCGGCCTGGTGCAAAATGTAGAGCGCCTGGATCAGCGGCAGATTTCTCTCCGGGTTGTGGGGAAAAATATTGACGATCTTCTCGCCCAGCGCCCCGCGCTCGCCGAGGCCGGCCAAGAAAGCCGGCATAGTGAGCATCGTGCCTCCAAAGGGCGCAATGGGCAAACTCGAACGCAAGGGGACGACGGCCTGACCCTCATGGGCCAGACGAAACGCCTGGCGCAGCGCCTCGATGGCCTGCGCCATGGGCAAGGCCTGCTTGATCATTTCTGCAGCTAAGAGTCTCATCTGCCCAAGGCCTGGCGCAATGCCGGCTCCAACTCGCCGAAGCGAAAGTGATAGCCCTGCGCTTGAATCTGTCGGGGCAAGACTCGCTGGCTGGCGAGCAGCTCGCCGGCAAACTCCCCTAGAGCCAACTTGAGCGCCCACGCCGGCGCGGGCAGCAGCGCCGGGCGTCCCAGCACCTGGCCTAGAGCGCGCGCAAACTCCTCCTGGCGCAGCGGACGCGGCGCGGTAAGGTTGAGCGGCCCCTCGAGCGTCTCATCTTCCAAAGTTTCGACGATTACGCCGATAACATCGTCGAGATGCACCCAGGACCACCACTGGTGCCCGGAGCCCAGCGGCCCGCCCAGTCCGAGCTTGAAGGGTGGCAGCATCGTCGCTAAGGCCCCACCACCCGCTCCCAAGACGATTCCGCTGCGCAGCCGCACGACCCGCAAGCCCAGCTCCTCTGCGCGCGCGGCCTCCCCCTCCCAGGCTTGACAGACCTCGGAGAGAAAGCCCGCACCCGGAGGTGCCTCCTCATCGAGCAACTCTTCACCTCTGTCGCCGTAGTAGCCGATGGCGCTGGCCGAGACCAGCACCTTGGGTTTTGCGCCTAGCGATTCGATCTCGGCCACCAGGTGACGGGTGCCTAGAATACGGCTCTCCCGAATCGCCCGCTTCTTGGCTGAGTTCCAGCGACCGGCCACGCTCTCTCCGGCCAAGTGAACCACGGCGTCAATGTTCTCGAAGGCTTCTTCTGGTGGCCGCGAAATCAGAGGGTCCCAAGGAGAAACACGACGCAACAGCGGAAGGAGACGCACAGCGGAAGCGGGGTCGCGCGAAAGCGCGCTCACATTATGTCCGTCCTCACCGAGCTGCCGGCAGAGGCGCGTGCCGATGAAGCCGGTCGCGCCAGAGATCAGAATATTCATCAAGCCCTCCTGCTCTTCGCCGTGGTGTGTCGGCCGGCTGGCCGGTGAACTATAATGATTTACCCAGCGTAAAGTCAATCAGCCAATTCTTCCAGCGCTCGATATAATTACTAGCCAGCATCTAACTGGACGATCGTCTGATATCGATCGTATGAATATTACATAAGGTGCGTATACAGACCAGTGGCATCGGTAGTATAGCTCGAAACAATACTAAACTTGACATCAGGCAAATTTTGTGTTATAAGAAGGCTCGCTGGTCGTTGCCGGCAATCTCCAGAGTTGACCCTTAGGAGGGATTTTACCGATGTCTAAGACAGTTGCAGATGCGATCTCGATGGCTGCCGAGGTGAAGATTGTTGACCTGCGCTTTACCGGTCTGCTCGGCACCTGGCAGCACTTCAGCATTCCGGCCCGGCAGCTCAGCGAAGAGCTCTTCGCTGAGGGAATAGGCTTTGACGGCTCGTCCATTCGGGGGTTCCAGGCGATCCACGAGTCCGATATGCTCTTGAAACCTGACCCGGAGACGGCTTTCCTTGATCCGGTGCTGGAGGTTCCCACCCTGGCGCTCATCTGCGATATCTACGATCCGGTGACCGGCCAGCCCTACTCCCGTGATCCGCGCTATATTGCCAAGAAGGCCGAAGCGTATCTGCAACAGACCGGCATTGCCAACAGCAGCTATTGGGGACCGGAAGCTGAGTTCTTTCTTTTTTCCAATGTGCGCTATGAGGTGAACGCCTATAGAGCTTCTTATGCCATTGACAGTCCGGAGGGCTGGTGGAACAGCGGCCAGGAGCAGCGGCCCAACTTCGGAGGTCAGATTCCGCCTAAACAAGGATACTTCCCCCTACCACCGGTGGACACCCTCCAGGATGTGCGCAGCGAGATCATGCTGACCCTTGAGGCGGCCGGCGTTCCGGTGGAGATCCATCACCACGAGGTGGCCTCCGCCGGCCAGGCGGAGATTGATCTGCATTACGGCCCGCTCACCCGGACCGCCGATCGGCTGATGATCTATAAATATATCGTCAAAAACGTGGCCCGTCGGCATAACCTGACCGCCACTTTCATGCCCAAGCCGCTCTTTGGCGACAACGGCTCCGGGATGCACGTCCATCAGAGCCTCTGGCAGGACGGAGAGAACATCTTCTATGATGAATCTGGCTATGCTCGTCTATCCCAGAGTGCCTTGCACTACATCGGGGGGCTGCTGCAACATGCGGCGGCGATCCTGGCCTTCGCCGCGCCGACCACCAACTCCTATCGTCGGCTGGTGCCCGGCTTCGAGGCGCCGGTCAACCTAGTCTACTCGCAGCGCAACCGCTCGGCCTGCGTGCGCATCCCGGCCTATTCGCAGAGTCCCCAGGCCAAGCGGATTGAGTTCCGGCCACCCGACCCTTCCTGCAACCCCTATCTCTGCTTGGCCGCGATGCTGCTGGCCGGGCTGGATGGTGCCCAGGCCGGAATAGATCCCGGCGCCCCGATGGACGTGGACCTCTATGCGCTCTCTCCGGAGGAGGCGGCTCATATCCGCTCTACGCCGGGCTCACTGGCTGAGGTGCTGGACGCCCTGGAGGCCGACGCCGAATTCTTGAGCCAGGGCGATGTTTTCACCTCCGACCTGATCGAGACCTGGATCGCCTACAAGCGGGAGAACGAGGTCGAGCCGCTGCAACTGCGCCCACATCCCTATGAGTTCGTGCTCTACTACGACGTGTGAAGCATCATTGCGGCTGATCCTGCTGAGCACCTTAGCGCTGACCCGTTCGCGGCTGGGCAGCGCGCGAGGTCACCCAGCCGCTGGCCGCAACAGAGCAAGAACAAGAGTGTGGCATCTCGCTCTTCATCTGAGAGGAGCCCAATAGCCTGAACCTGGAACATCGGGACCGCGGCGGATCACCCAAGATCAGCGGCACGTGCCTTGTCGCGTCCGCTGCATTGATTTGTTAGGTCCCGCTACGATTTAGTTGTCACTTGCTTCGGCGGACGTGCCGGTATGCCATACAGCATCCCTCTGGCACTGAGAATTGTTGGCATAGTATGAATCTCGAACGCTGGGCATCATCATTGAAGCTGTCTCAATTATACTCAATGTGATAGGGCGATACTACACATCGATTCCAGACAGCACACAAGGGTCTAACGTTTGAACTCACTGGTTTTTACGAAGTGCAGCGGAGTAAAAATCCAGTGCAGTGATTTGTTGGGCGTTATCTCACTGTTCTATCTGCTATTGAGCAACTGATCCAAAGGCAAATAATCGTTCAAAATGGAGAAGTATCCCTTTGCCCGTTTCGGCTTGTTCTATTTCCTGGAGTAGCTTTTGTTTGAAGCGTTCCTTCTGCTCTGCCCTTAATGGACTCAAATATAGTTCTAAGCCAACTGAATCAAAGAAGTTGTAGACCTGCGAAGCCATCCCAAATCTAAAAGTATTTTGCATTCCCTCTACAGCAACATTTTGGTATCCAGAGGACTGTAACAAAATTTTATAATCCTTTGCAGTCGTGACAAACCATGGAAGTTTCCAATCTTGATAAGTACATGTTTAGCGTCCAGGCGACCCACGATGTCCAGCTAGGGAGGTGAGCGTTGGGGTTGAAGAACCAGTTGCTGGCTCCGACCGGTCAGCACCCGCATCAACGCTTCCAAGGGGTCTGCGCCTTGCTGCTTGGCTGTCACCAGCAGGCTGGCCAAGATCGCATGAGTCTTGGCCCCGCGTGCTGTCCGGTTGCACCCGCCGGTCTTGCGCACGATCACCGCCGGTCGCAGTGCCCGCTCCGCCCGGTTGTTGGTCG
>CAJXGD010000070.1 GCA_913053845.1 uncultured bacterium
TCTCGAAGAAGCTGGAGAACCATGTGGGGGCGATCTGGTATTTCATCCATCACTATAATGCATCCTTATCCGTTTAGGACTACCGAAAAGTTCGCGTTATTGCAATCGAGAAGAGGGAGCGGCGCGGAGTCTATCGCACTGCATATGCGAGGATCAAGAAAGCTAAAGATCAATGAGGCTTAGTGAGAGTGGCTAGGCAAGATCATCTGGATAGCTCCTCCACCAGCCAGGGGAGGGATTTGATGGTGATAGTCTCAAGCCGACGTTGGAAGAGTTCCCAATTCCCATTCCGATGGATCCTTAGAGCCTTCTGCGGGCTGCACATCGGGTTGAAGAACATCGAGCCGGTCAAGGTCCAGCGCCCCGGCAAAAGCCTTCAGCTTGCTATCGACTCGCCTCCAGTAGTCCCTTCGCTTGGGAGATCCAAAGTCGCCCCTTTCCGTGTTATAGACAACCCCCTTCGAGAGCCCTGCTCTTTTGGAAAGTTCCTCTTGAGTCCAACCGTGTTCTTCTCTGGCCAGCCTGATCAGGCGTCCGGCCCACGCCGGCGGGAAGTCATCACCGGTGGGGGCTTCTCGTAGCTGAAGGGCCTCAAGGGTCTCGAATGCGGGCAGCTTCCGCATGAGAAGCTCTAAAAGAGAAAGATTCCGACCCTGAAAAAGCTTGGCTCCTGTCTCTCGGGACGTTCGGGCTAACCCCTGCAAGTGAGTCATATCAATCAAGAGGTCTTCCGGTTCAACCCCAACTGAGAGTCCGGAGAGAATCAACAGGAGAGGGACTCCCGACTTGAACCGCTCCTCGCGGTGCATTCGCAGGATCTGAAAGCGAGTGAGGCGCAGGGTACGGCGCAGGTCCTTAAGCTCTCCAACGGTGATGATCTCAACTCGCGCATCGGCTCCCGGCTCTTCGTCAGCGGCGTGGTAGAGCCTGTAAAGCTTGCGGCGCAGCTTGGGGTCCTTGATCTTTTCGCTGTGGAACAAAGCTCGAGAAGAGATGCCGGCCTCTTCGGCCAAGCGATAGAGGTCTATGTCGGCCAAACAACCTGCAAGCCCATGGGGCAGCTGCTGTAGTTCGCTTTCCACATAGCACTCCAACAAGCGTATGACTCCGCTCATCAGTTTGATTGTTTCCTCCCAACTCCGGGAATCGTGGGGATGCCCTGTCAAAGGGCGTTTCCCCACACGAAAGGTTCCCACTGCATACTGTATTAAAGTATCGAAGGGTGATTAAATGTCAAATAAAGTCACGACTGCGGTTCGGTTGCCGGTTGGTTGGATCGAGGAGTTGAGCAAGCGAGCGCGCGAGAATGAGCGCAGCGTCTCGGCGGAAATTCGTTTGGCGCTGCGGCAATACCTGGGTGAGCAGACCGAGCGAGCAGGGATCAAGCGATGACCGATGACAACAGAGCCCCCAGCCCTGGCGAGGCTGAGAGAGCGCTGGGCCAACGAGAGGTCGCTTAGCTGCAAGCCGATCAGCTCATTCAACCGTGGGCCACAGTCCAGCAAGGGCAGCAGGATGAGATAGTTGCGGAACCCGTGGTGAGTGGACTTATGGGCTTGAGAGAGCGTTGAGATTTGGGTCGCCAGGGTGTTCACGTAGTGCGTCTGCCTTGGCATTTTGCTCTAGGGTGAGCAAAGAGAGAAATGCTGAACTGACGAGACTTGGAGCGGGCAACGGGATTCGAACCCGCGACCTTCTGCATGGCAAGCAGACGCTCTACCACTGAGCTATGCCCGCGCGACAACTGAGAATTATAGGCCAGTCACGCAACACCGTCAAGCTAAACTGTCGGGGTGCGAAGGGGGGGAGTCGAACCCCCATGAGCCGAAGCCCACTAGCTCCTAAGGCTAGCGCGTCTGCCGATTCCGCCACCTTCGCCGGAGCAAGTGCGCCCGGAGGGACTCGAACCCCCAGCCCGCGGCTCCGAAGGCCGCCGCTCTTCCAATTGAGCTACGGGCGCCCACTATGCTCTTGATGAGGTTGGGAGGGACGACGGGGATTGAACCCGCAACCCCTGGCTCCACAGGCCAGTGCTCTGCCATTGAGCTACGTCCCTCAAGCTAAATCATGCTGCCCCTGGTGCGCCCGGAGGGACTCGAACCCCCGACCCTCTGCTTAGAAGGCAGACGCTCTGTTCCACTGAGCTACGGGCGCCCACTGCTCAAGGGAGCGGAAGACGGGAATCGAACCCGCATGACTGGCTTGGAAGGCCAGTACTCTACCATTGAGCTACTTCCGCCTGTCGCCCATCCTGGTCGGAGAGGCCGGATTCGAACCGGCGACCTCAGCGTCCCGAACGCTGCGCGCTGCCTAGCTGCGCCACTCTCCGCACCTGTTTATTCTAACCGGCGCCTTGGGGGCTTGCAACAGCAATCTTTAGGCGGCTAACCCATCCTGCGCCAAGGCCTTCTCCAAGCGCCGCCGGTCGAAGCCGACGATCACTGCATCGCCCACCTCGATGACCGGCACCGCCGTCTGACCGGTGCGCTTGATCATCCGCTCGGCGGCCTCTAGGTCCTTGGCCACATTGTACTCATAGAAGGGAATACCCCGTTGCCGTAAGAACTCCTTGGCCGCATCGCAGCCGGAGCAAGTGGGCGTAGAATAAATCTTGACCTCTGGCTGACCCATGATTATCATCTCCTTTCTCGCTGATAGCAACTCTCCCGCCGGGGCAGCTTCACCCCCGGAGACCGTTCAGTTCAGTCCACCAACTCTCCGCCGAGCGTCTGACGGATCAGCTCCGCTTTATCTTGCAGCTCTTGCCCCGGTGCCTCCGCAGAGCTGGAGGACCGGCTTGCGGTGGCCTTCGAGGCCGCACGAAAGCTGACCCCCACCTCCACCACCTCACCATAGACCCGCCGGGCCAGAGCCGCCAGCGCCTCGAGATTCTCTGCCTTGGCCAACTGTTCCTTGTGAAATTGGTACTCCGGCTCGAACTCAATCTGCAACTTCCGGCCCTCCCGGCGCGGCTGAGCTTCGGCCAGCAGGGCATAGAGCGCCACCCGCTCCCGCTTGGCCAGCTCCAACAATGCCGACCAAGGGTCGCTGTTTGCCCGGGGAGTCTCCGGCTTACCTGCCGAGGCCACCGGCTCAGGCCCGGCCACTACTCCGGCAGCCACAGGGGTCGCCCGTTCGCCCTTCGCTCCGGCTTGCACCAGAGGCTTGGCCTTACTCCTCTTAACTTTTGGCTGCGGGGTCGGCGTCTGCGCCGCTTGGCAAAGCTCCAGGGCCTTGACCTCCAGCAGGATGCGCCGGTCCCAGGCGCGGCCCAGCTCACGCTCCAATTCCAGCAGCGCGCCAGAGAGTCGCACCCAGTCCGCCGCCTCCTCCCCTGAATTCTTCTGATTCAGGGCGGCAATCAGCCTATCGCGTCCCTGTTGAATCAACTCTTCGACGAAGAGCGCCAAGTCTTTGCCTCGCTCGGCCAGATCGGCGATGATCTCCAGCAGCCGAGCCGAGTCGCACCGCTGCAGGGCATCCAAAAAGCCTTCAACCGACTCTTGGCCGGGCAGCCCCAAGAGTTCAGTCAAGTCGCTCAGCTCGATCGGTCGCTCGCCGGCATAGGCCACCAACTGCTCCAACAGTACCAGCGCGTCGCGCATCGCCCCGCGGGCGCGCCGGGCGATGGCCGCCAGCGTCTCCGGCTTGGCGGTAATTTGCTCTCGCTCACAGACCTGCTCCAGCCGCCTAGCGATCAGTGGGGAGGCAATATTCTTAAACTCGAAGGTCAGGCAGCGCGAGATGACTGTGGGCGGCAGCTTGTGCGGCTCGGTGGTGGCCAGGATGAACAGCACCCGCGTAGGGGGCTCTTCCAGCGTCTTGAGCAGCGCATTGAAGGCCTCATGGGTCAGCATGTGCACCTCGTCTATGATATAGACTTTATAGCGCACCTCGGCCGGCACGAAGTTGACCTCAGCCCGCAGTTGGCGAATCTGATCAATGCCGCGATTGGAGGCCCCGTCTATCTCGATCACATCCAGCGAGCCGCCACGGGTGATCCGGCGACAAACATCACAGTTGTTGCAGGGTTCGCCCTCCTGCTGCTGGGGGCAGTTGATCGCCTTGGCGAAGATGCGCGCCACCGAGGTCTTACCGGTGCCCCGCGACCCGGCAAACAGATAAGCATGGGCGATCTCGCCCCTGATAATCGCGTGCTGTAACGTCTGCACGGGGTAGCGCTGGTTGACCACCTCGGCAAAGCACTGGGGGCGGTAGACGCGGTAGAGCGAGCGATAGGCTGTTGTCTGACTCAAGACTACTCGGCCCCCTCTGCTGTTGTGGTCGGGGAGGCGGGATTTGAACCCGCGACCTCACGGTCCCAAACCGTGCGCGCTCCCCCTGCGCCACTCCCCGACGGCGCCCCTCTGGGAAATTATAGTTGCCCGGTCGGGCCGGCGCCAACCAAGGGGCGTGATTGAGCGCTGACCAGTGTACCGGGCGGCCGAATAAAACTTACTTGTCAGATTTCACTCCAACGGAGGCCACCAACCCACACTCGCCCAACGCCGGCGCGCTAATATGATCTCGGCGTGGTTCAGCCGCAGCGCCTGGACCGTGGCTCGCCCACAAGGGGTGATACCGATAATTTCCCTGCCATTTGTACCCCAGGTGAAATGCCTTTTCCATGGTTGTTCTCGTGGGTTGAACAACCGAACCCGTCGTCCTGTTTCTGGGTCACGAGCATGGGTCTGTGTCCCCTTGCATCGGTTGCAAGAGACGCAAGCCAAACAGAGATTCTCCTCGATGGTCTGGCCCCCGGCAGTCCTGGGAATGATATGATCCAGTTCTAAGCGTGCACCACTGAGGCCTTGAGGCGTTAGGCGGTAGCTGCAACGATAACCGCCTCTCTGTACAATGCGCCGGCGCAATTGGGGTGAGACCCACCCGGTCATTCCTGGCAGAGTTCATCGAGGGTAGGTATTCGTTGATTGCGCCACTTTAGCAGGGCATAGGCGTGGGCCTTGCGAAGAGTAATCAAGCTAACCTCCTGACGCAAAGACTCCAACTTGCGGTGTTCCGACTCTGTCAAATTCCCCAGTTGATTCTTATTGAGGAGACTGCTGAGTTGCCGTTGCTTCGCTTTTGAGAGGCTGCTGTGGGCAATCTTCCAGAGTTCACAGTCACTCAGGCGCGCCATGATCTCGAAATCATCGCGCTGCTCAGGGGGCAAATCTTCTACTGCAGGAGGAAGTCCAGCTTGCACCACTTGGACCAAAACCGTCTCCACCGGTTGTTGTAAGGCCGCCGCAGCTTGCTTCAGATGCTCATAAAGCTCTTCCGGCAACTGTAGGGTGACATTTTTGGGCATCTTGCTTCACTCTCCTCTTATGCTTCTAACGGGCTGCTGGAGCCAAGCTGCGCGCGTTCCAATTATAGCCCAGCACGCCCCCAATCACCGGCAGGACCGCCGCACCGATGAACAGGGCTTGCTGGTGCAGCGTGGAGGTGAGATTGAGACTAAACGCTTGAGCATCTCCTTGATTGCCTTGGCTTCTCAGAAAGCTGCTGAACACCTTCATGTCGGAGGCCAGCTCGCGGTTGATCAGGTATATTCCCAGGGCATTGCCGGCCAGCACCCCCAGCGCCGCGCCGGGCAGATTGCCCTGAATCCCTTGAGCTTGGCCCGCGACTACGACCCCTGCCAGCGACCCCAGAGCGGAGCCGGCTGACATGCCCATGATGAAGCTCATCCCAGGCGGCATTGCTTGTAAGAAACAGAGGAACGCTTCCCGGTAATTCCCTGAGTTTTGTTTCGAAGAACTGCTCTCGAGCGCCGAGCAGTCCGGCAGAGTGCTCACCACCGTCGGCATCGAGCTTAGTATGCCCAACACCCCGCCGAGCGCCTGACCGACCAATCCCACCCCAATCTGCAGCAGCACCTGCTCAGCCGAGGCATGTGCCGGCGCGGCCCCGGCCTCCCCCACCCAAAACACTAGGCTGATGATCACCAGACCGATGATCCATAACCCGCTGCGCTTACGCATAGTTCCACGCTCCTTGGCCGGGTTTATCCCCGGCAGTGAGATGAGCTCAATTCAGCATAGCGCCTGAGCAGAGGTGCTGTCAAAATCTGGCTGCCCCAACGGGCCAATACCCGCGAAATTGACAAACTCCGCCCTGCCGCTCATACTGACCCATCATGTCCACATCCGGTCGTGAGCTGTGCCTGCTGCACCTGGGCATCGGTCAGGTAGGCCGCGCCCTGGTGCAGCAACTATTGGCCCGTCGCCAGGAGCTTCAGGCTGACTATGGCCTGAAGATACGCTATCTGGGCCTGGCCACCAGCCGGGGCGCGCTGCTTGAGCCATCCGGCTTCTCCGCGGAGGAGCTCCAACAGACCTTAGCCCTGGCCGCGACTAAGCGATCTTTGAGCGAACTGGGCAGCGGAGATTTTGTGGCTTCCATCCCGGAGGCGATAGCCATAGCTGGCGGCTGGCAGCTACCCGGCGCGGTGCTCATTGACACCACCGCCTCAGATGAGCTGGCCCCGGAGCTGGCTCAGGCGCTCGGCCGCGGCTTTGACGTCGTCTTGTCCAACAAGAAACCGCTCGCCGGGACGCTGGCGGAGTATCAAGCGCTGCAAGATGCCTGCCGGCAGAGCGGGACCCGCCTGCGCTATGAGGCCACGGTGGGGGCTGGCCTGCCGGTGATCCACACCCTGGAGACGCTGATCCAAACCGGCGATGAGCTGCTGGAGATTCAGGGCTCGCTGTCCGGCACGCTGGGCTTTATCTGCACCAGCCTGGAAGATGGTCTGCCCTTCTCCCAAGCGCTCGAGCGGGCGCGCCGGCTGGGTTACTGCGAGCCCGACCCGCGCCAGGATCTCGAAGGCCTGGATGTGGCACGCAAGATGCTCATCTTGGCCCGACGCTGGGGCCTCCCCTGGGAGCCGGAGGCCCTGCAACTGGAGAGCATGATCAGCAACGAATTGAGCCAGGAGCCCACGGTCGCAGCCTTCCTGGCACGCCTGCCCCAGCTCGACGAGGAGTACCGCCAGCGCGCCGAGGGGGCCCGCGCCTCCGGGCAGGTCTGGCGCTATATCGCGACCGTCTCGCCGGAGGGGGGCAGCGTGCGCCTGGCAGCGGTGGAGCGCGAGAGCAGCTTCGGACAATTACGAGGCACGGACAGTTTGGTGCAGTTCAAGACGGCCCGCTATCGGGAGAGCCCACTGATCATCCGCGGGGCGGGCGCCGGGCCGGAGGTGACCGCCGCTGGCGTGTTCGGGGATCTCTTGGCGCTGGCCGGGGTGCTCTGATGGGAAGCGATTCCGGATGGATTCAAGTCTATGCCCCGGCGACCGTAGCCAACTGCGGTCCGGCCTTCGATACGCTGGGCTTCGCCCTGGAGCGGCCGGGCGATCGGCTGGCCGCCCGCTGGAGCGCCAAGCCGGGCGTGCGGCTGATCGAGATCAGCGATGAGAGCATAGGAGCAGAACATAACCTGCCTCTGCCGCGCGACCCGGCTAAGAACACGGCCGGCATAGCGGCAATTAAAGCACTCAAGCTGGCCGGAGCGTCCGCCAAGAGGGGCCTGGAGCTCAAGCTGCATAAGGGGGTGCCGCCCGGCTCCGGCTTGGGCAGCTCGGCGGCCAGCGCCGTGGCCGCCGCCTGGGCGGTAGGAGAGCTCTTGGACTCAAGTCTGCCGCGCCAGGCGCTGCTGGAAGCCTGTCTGGAGGCCGAGGCCGCCGTCTCCGGTCGCTTTGCCGACAATATCGCCCCGGCGCTCTATGGCGGCTTCGTGCTGATTCGCAGCTATGATCCCTTGGAGATAATCTCGCTGCCCGTTCCGCCCACTTTGCGGTTGGTAATAGTCAGGCCGCACTACCGGCTGCTGACCAAGCGAGCGCGCGCGGTCTTGCCCGAGCGGGTTACGCTCAGCGCCGCCGTAAGAAACTGGGCCAACGTCGGTGCGCTGGTGGCGGCGCTCTATCGGGATGATCCGGCGCTCTTGGGACGCGCCCTGCAAGATGAGATCGTCGAGCCGGCCCGCGCCCCGCTTATCCCCGGCTTCGCCGAAGCCAAAGCGGCCGCCTTGCAGGCCGGAGCCTTGGGCTGCGCCATCTCTGGCGCCGGCCCCGCGCTCTTCGCCATCGCAGACGAGGCCGGCCCACTCGAGCGCATTGCCCAGGCAATCTGCCGGGTCTTCCAAGCACACGGCCTGGAGAGCAGCGTCTATCACTCAGGCATCAGCACTCGGGGGGTGCATAGGATATGAAGCCGGAAAGCGAACTATCTTGCCTGGCCTGCCGGCGGCGCTATCCGGCCTCGCAGGTCCGCTACCGCTGCGATTGCGGCGAGACACTCGAAGTCGTGCATGATTTGGACCTGCTACGCCAGCGCGTCAGCCGAGAGCATTTCGACCGGCGGCTGGGCAGCCAGAGCCTACCGGACCGGTCTGGCGTCTGGCGCTATCGGGAACTGATCTTGTCCGTTCCGGAAGAAGCAATAATTTCTAAGCCAGAAGGGAACACCAATCTTTATGCTGTAGGTGCCTCCGAGCCGAGCGGGCTGCGGCGCATCGGCCGGTACGTCGGTCTGGAGCGTTTCTATCTCAAGCACGAGGGGGAGAACCCCACGGGCAGCTTCAAAGACCGTGGGATGACCGTGGGGATCACCCAGGCGCGGGCGCTGGGCGCACGGGCGGTCGCTTGCGCTTCAACCGGCAATACTTCCGCCTCGCTGGCGGCCTACGCCGCCCAAGCGGAGCTGCCTTGCTTGGTCTTCATCCCCCAAGGCCAGATCGCCTATGGCAAGCTGTCCCAGGCGCTGGCTTACGGGGCGCTCAACCTGCAGATCGCCGGCGACTTTGATGCCGCCATGCGGCTGGTGCAGCAGGCCTGCCAAGAGCTGGATATTTATCTGCTCAACTCGCTCAATCCCTTCCGGATCGAGGGGCAAAAAAGCATCGCCTTCGAGATTCTCCAGCAACTGGCTTGGCAATCTCCCGACTGGATCGTCCTGCCGGCCGGAAATCTGGGCAATACTTCCGCATTGGGCAAGGCCGTTAGAGAGGCGCAAGCGCTGGGATTGATCGAGCGACTGCCGCGCCTGGCGGCGGTGCAGGCTGCGGGAGCTAATCCATTCTATCAGAGTTTTCAAACCGGCTTTGCGGAGCGCTTCACCGTTCAGGCCCAGACGGTGGCCTCGGCGATCAAGATCGGTGCGCCGGTCAGCTACGCGCGCGCCAGGCGGGCCATCGAGCAGACCAATGGTCTGGTCGAGCAGGTGAGCGATGCCCAGATATTGGAGGCCAAGGCGGTGGTGGATGCGGCCGGCATCGGCTGCGAGCCGGCCTCGGCCGCGACGGTCGCCGGAGCCAAAAAACTGGTAGAGCGAGGCCTGATTAAGCCTACGGATCAAGTGGTCGGCCTGCTCACCGGCCACCTGCTCA
>CAJXGD010000071.1 GCA_913053845.1 uncultured bacterium
ACAGCATCGGCCTGCGGGCGAGCAAGCAACTGTAGGGGCGAAGCATCCGTTCGGCTAGAGTTACCAAAGTTTCGTTCAAGCACGAAGGCTTCGCCCTACGGAACCCGTGCCGCCTCACAGGCGGCCCGGATGTTCTCCTCGGGCGTAGTTGCTCTGTCTGGTAAATCTCCTACTTGATCAATCGTCGGTGCATCAGGGCCAGCGCGGCGCTTGCAGGCTCACCGCGTGAGTCAGGGGCGAGAGCCAAGCTCAGTAGATCACAATGAGGGCAGGAGCACGGTTGAAAACGGGGCGTGAGCTGCTGATAGTACCTCCGAGAGTCACTAGAGCTGAGCACCTTGCCAAACCGGGCGGCTGCGCTGCCAAAGCCAGAGCACCTGGATCAGGTTGCCGCTCACGAAAGCGGCCAGTCCCACATAGAGACCGGGGAAGGTTCCCCAAGTCACCCCGGCCCAGAGGAGACCCACGGTGACCGCCAGCGCGATGACAATTGACTCGGTGATCCCGCGCGTGCGGCGCGAATGCACGATAAGCCCTTGATACCAGTTTTGCAGCGTACTGAGCGCCGGCATCAAGAACCCGATCCAGAGCCCGGTCTGGGCCAGCCGCGCCAGCGCCGGGCTCAATCCCGATAAGCCCTCAAACCAGACGGTGGCCAGCGGCGTGGCGGCGATGAGCAGGAGCAGCGCTGTGGTCGCAGCGGCCAAGATCAGGGCGAAGCGACGCAAGCTCTTCAGCGTCTGCGGCTCGTCGAGCAGGGCCACAACTACCTCTTGATAGGCAAAGCCCAAACTGCGCAGCAAAAAGAGCAAGCCGCCTACTACTGGCCAGACGGCCAGCGACTCCAGGGCATGGGGCATACGACTGAGCGCTGCGCTGCCCAGTGGCTGGATCAGCAGCCCCAAGAGCGAAGTGAGCGCTAAAGGCACGTAAAAACGCGCGAACGCGCGAGGTGCAAGCGGTGACCTCCGGGCCACTGCTGACTGCAGTTGATCTCGGATGACCGGTTGCACCCGTAGGCCAATGTAGAGCGCTTCGCTGAGTATCCCGGCGATCACCGCGCCAGTCCCCACCACCACCCCGGGCAGGCTACCCTGCCAATAGCCCAGAGTTAAGGCTGTGACCAGCACGCTGAGCCGGATCAGCGTCCCCGCGCTGACCGCCCGCGCGTGGTTGAAACGTATCAAGATACCCTGGTTGAAGCGGCGGTAGGCGATCGCCCAGCTCCAGGGGATCATGATCATCAACCCCAGTCGTGCCGGCTCCACGATCTCGGCCGGCGCGCCGAGCAGCCCGCGCACAACGACGTAATAGAGCGGCGTATAAACCAGCAACGCATGGAAGGCAGTTAGGGCCAGGCCGGCACCCATCATGAAGCGGCGTAGAGCCAAATACGACCGCCAGTCCCGGCTGAGCGCGGTCGAGGCGGCCAAGAGCATGATGATCGGCGACTCGATGAGCAGTGCCAGGGGAAAGACCACCCCGCCGTAGGCGGCCAGGTTGATCTCCGGATGAGCCAGTCGGGCGATGACCGCGCTCACCAGCGGCAGCTCGGCACCCATCAGCATCCAACTCGCGGCCAGTGGCCACCAGCGACCAAGCACCCGCTTCACGGTGAGGAGGGCGCCTGGTCACCAAATAGCCCTTGTAAAACAGTTTGGAGCTCTTTGAGCCCGGTGTCAGGACTGATCTGCGCCGGCGTAGCCTGGGATTTCAGGATTTGCAACAGCTTGCGCAGCAGTCTGGGCGGTCGCATATCCCCCCATTGTCGCCAGCTTAGAGTTTAAGGGGTGAGGGTGGAGTGTTTGTACCTACCTAGCAGCCCTCGCAGCCCCGCGGCTGGGGATGCCATCGTCAAAACCGGGGATGATATCCCGTTCGAGCAGATGGTTGCAGAGCGTCTCGATGGCAGTAATTTCAGCTCCCTGGCTGGGTGTCACGAAGGTGAAGGCCTTACCCGGAGCATTCATGCGGCCGGAGCGGCCGACGCGGTGCAGATAATCCTTGGGGTTTTCCGGGACATTATAGTTGATAACGTGCGATATACCCTTGACGTCGATGCCCCGTCCCATCACATCGGTTGCCACCAGCAACTGGATATTGTGCGCGCGAAAGTTATCCAGTGCCTTCTGGCGACGGCTTTGGGTCAAGTCGCCGTGGATGTACATCGCCTTGTACCCCCTGCGCTGCAACTCCTTGCCCAACCGTTCTGCGCCCCGCTTGGTGCGGGTGAAGATCAGGCTCAGCTCCGGCTTATCCCGCTGCAAGATCTTGATCAGCAGCAGGAGCTTGCGCTGTTCCATCACCGCGAAGTAACGCTGATCCAGGGTCTCCACCGAGGGACCGCGCTCGTCTATAGCTGAGACATGGATCGGATCGTGCAAAAACTGCTCGGCCAAACGCATGGTCTCCCAAGGCAGGGTGGCGGAGAGAAACAAGGTCTGCTGCCGGCGGGTGCAGCGACGGAGGATATGGGTGATATCCTTGCGAAAACCCATATCGAACATGCGGTCCACCTCGTCGAGCACCAGAAGAGAGAACTCGGACAAATCTATGGTCTTGCGCTGGACATGATCGAGCAGGCGCCCGGGGGTGGCCACGACGATCTCCGGCTTGCGGCGCAACTCATCAATCTGCCGCTTGATGGGCGTTCCCCCATAGACGGCAGTGGAGCGTGGCGGCGCTTGTCCCGACAGCCTGCGGTTCTCCTCGTTGATCTGCACCGCCAGCTCGCGCGTGGGAGCCAAGACCAGGGTGCGCAGCGGCCTACCTTGGGAAAAATACTCGCAGATGGGCAACAGAAACGCTGCGGTCTTGCCGGTGCCGGTGCGGGCCAGTCCCACGCAATCGCGGCCGGTGAGCACCGCCGGGATGAATTTTTGCTGGATGTCCGTGGGAGTGCCAAAGCGAATCCGTTGCACCGCGGCAAGCGACTGCGGGCCGAGGCCCAGCTTGGCGAAGGCCTCCAATTCGGCTGAACTGGAGACTTGCAGCGCTGAGGCTGGCTCTGCCGCCGCGTGCATGGACTGAGGGTCGGAGGAGCGCCTCTTCCTGGGACGTTGTACCTTGCGGGGGGTGTGTGCCCTTTGGTTATAGGGCTTGGACTTCTGCTGTGGTTGTGCTTGTTCTTGTATTATCATTACCGGTATCATACCGAGAAATAGAGCTGAATTCAAGTCAGAGGCGCTCAGTCGGTCTATTGGCGTTGACAGCGGCCAAGACTAATAGGTAAACTGAGCAGCAGATGGCGCTAGCTCAGCTAGCGATCAAGTTGGTTATCAAGGAGGAAATAACGATGCTCAAGTGGTGCTCGGCAGCGCTGGTTGCGCTGGTTTTGCCGGCCTGGCTGGCAGCTGGCAGCGTTAGCGCGCCCGACCTCGCCGGTCTAATCCACCAGGGTGATCAGGCCTATGCGCAGCGTTTCAGTATTGCGGCCGACAAGCCGCAGGAGTTCTTCACCGCTTACCTGCCGCTGCTCCGCCAAGGGATCCAAGCCTATCAGCAGGCCGTCCCGCTCCTGGGGACTCTCCCGGTGCAATCTCAGGCGCACGTCTACGATCGACTGGCCCAGCTCGACAATGAGCTGAGCAAGCTCTTGACCAAGCAAGCAGAGATCGAGCCGGTCCTTTTGGCGGGCAAGGCCGCCGCTATCGCCAGCATGAAGCTCCATCCCGGCTTCAATGAGAAGAACCTGGTGGCCACCCTCAAATTCGTGGACGATGTGGCCCCCTTGAGCTGGGGCGCCAATAACTGGGGTACCTGGCTCGGCTTTCATCCCTTGCAGGGCCTCAGTGAGGTGGGCCAGGTCCAAGCGATGTATCAGCGGGCCGTCGCCGTGAATGAGGGTTACTGGGGCGGCTCTCCCCAGAACTCGCTGGGCTCCCTCCTGGCCGGCTTGGGCAACCTGCGAGGGGCCAAGACACATTTTGAGCGGGCCATCGCCCTCGATCCAGATTATCTGGAAAATTACGTGGTCTACGTGCAGTATTTCGGCTTCTCCCATGACCTTTTCTCCGGCGCGCTCACCGGGGTGCGTCAAGGTCAAGAGCAGTTCGTTCAGGACAAGCTCAACTTCGTGCTCAGTACGCCCATCGAGCCGACCCATCCCCTCTGGAGTTGGATCGCCAAGCACGAGGCGCGAGAGTTGCTCGATCAGTTCCACAAGTTCAAAGGCTGACCGGTCGTCCACTCAAGCGACGGTTCGACGGTCAAGCCCCGATATGAGCGGCATCATTCACAATGCCGACCGGTGGCAGTATAAGATATCTCGGTTGGCTAATAACTAGCACAATGGAGATGAACGATATGGCTCAAACAGCCCAACTGACCATTGACGGCAGGAGCTATCAGCTGCCCCTCTTGACCGGCAGTGAGGAAGAGCGGGCACTGGACATCACCGGGTTGCGCCAGCAGACCGGCCTGATCACCCTGGACTCCGGCTATGGCAACACCGGTTCCTGCCGGAGCGCCATCACTTTTATCGACGGAGAGAAGGGCATCTTGCGCTATCGGGGCTATCCCATCGAAGAGCTCGCCGCCCACTCCAGCTTCCTCGAGGTAGCCTATCTGCTCATCTACGGAGAGTTGCCTTCAGAACAGCAGCTCACCGCCTTCAAGAACAATGTGACTTGCCATACGATGATCCATGAGGATCTGAAGCACATCTACCAGGCCTTCCCCCCCGATGCGCACCCTATGGCGCCGCTCTCGGCGGTGGTCAGCGCTCTGTCCACCTTCTATCAGGATGCCCTGGACCCGCTCAACCCGGAGCATGTGGAGCTGGCCATCTGCCGTCTGCTGGGCAAGCTGCCCACCATCGCCGCTTACGCCTACAAGAAGTCTATCGGCCAGCCCTTCATCTATCCCGACGATCGGCTGGAGTACGCGGCCAACTTCTTGCAGATGATGTTCTCCGTGCCCCCGGAGCCCTATCAGGTTGACCCGGAGCTGTCTCACACCCTCGATCAACTCTTCTTGGTGCATGCCGATCACGAGCAGAACTGCTCGGCCTCCACGGTGCGCATGGTCGGCTCCAGCCGGGCCAATCTTTTCGCCTCGATCTCGGCCGGCATCAGCGCTCTCTGGGGACCTTTGCACGGCGGAGCCAACCAAGGGGTGTTGGAGATGCTGCAAAGAATCGCCGACGACGGGGGCAACGTGGAGAAATATGTGGCGCTGGCCAAGGACAAGTCCTCCGGCTTTCGCCTGATGGGCTTCGGCCATCGGGTCTATAAAAACTTCGACCCGCGCGCGCGCATGCTCAAGCAGGAGTGCGACATCGTGCTGGGCAAGCTGGGCATTGAGGACCCCTTGCTCGACATCGCTCGTCGGCTGGAGGAGACGGCCCTCCATGATGAGTACTTCATCGAACGCAAGCTCTACCCCAACGTGGATTTCTACAGTGGGACCATCTATCGGGCGATGGGCTTCCCCCTGAACATGTTCCCGGTGCTCTTCGCCATCGGCCGCCTGCCGGGCTGGATCGCTCAGTGGAAAGAGATGATCGAGCACCATGAGCGCATCGCCAGGCCGCGCCAGCTCTACGTCGGACCCCAGCAGCGCCACTATCTGCCGCTCGATCAACGCGGCTCCTAAGCTAAAAGCCTGAGACCCAGCTCCATCGCCGGAACTGGGCCTCAGGATTCAGCTTTACTCACCCCTCAGGAGATTGACTGCTGTCCCCTCGGCAGCTATGCTAGCGGGCAACATTAGGAGGCTGAGATTCTCATGAAACGCAAAGACCTGATTTCGTTATGTGATTGCTCCGCCGAAGAGCTCTGGGAGTTTCTGGAGACGGCCAAACAGCTCAAAATCGCCCACAAGTCTGGCCAGAGCTCCCGACCGCTGGCCGGCCGGACGCTGGCGCTGATCTTTCAGAAGCCCAGCCTGCGCACCCGGGTGTCTTTTGAGACCGGCATGACTCAACTGGGTGGTCATGCCATCTACCTGGCGCCCACCGACATCAAACTGGGTCAGCGCGAGACGACCGAGGACATCGCCCTGGTGCTCTCCGGCTACGTTGACGGCATCATGGCCCGCGTCTTCGAGCATCAGGTAGTGGAAGATTTGGCCCGTTATGCCACCGTTCCGGTGATCAACGGCCTTTCTGACCTAGAACACCCCTGTCAGGTCTTGGGTGATCTCCTGACGATCTGGGAGCTGAAGCGCCGGATCGCCGGGCTCAAGCTGGCCTGGATCGGCGATGGCAACAACGTGTTGCACTCCTGGCTGAGCGGCGCGTCCAAGCTGGGTCTAAATCTCTCGCTGGCCTGCCCGGAGGGCTTCGAGCCGGAGGCGGAGATCATCGAGTATGCCAAAGCGCAGGGGACGCAGATCGAGCTAAGCCACGATCCAACCGAGGCCGTGCGCGGGGCCGACCTGCTCTATACCGACGTCTGGGCCTCGATGGGCGAGGAGGCAATCGCAACGCAGAAAAGGCAGGCTTTTCAGGGCTTTCAAGTCAATGATGAACTGCTAGCGCTGGCCGACCCGGAGGCGCGGGTGCTGCACTGTCTGCCGGCTCACTACGGCGATGAGATCACGCACGAGGTGGCTCACGGTCCTCAGAGCGCCCTCTGGGTACAGGCCGAGAACCGGCTGCACGCGCAGAAGGCCATCATGGCCCTGCTGATGGGGTGACGGGCATCCTGGGCAGTCAATATCTGGAGCGCCAGCCGCTCCGGCTTCAGGAGCGGGTCTGGATCTATCCCCCGGATTGGCAACATTTGGAGCCGACGATCGGCTGGGTGAGCACCGGAGCGGGTCTGATAGTGATAGACTCCGGCAACAGCCCTGAGCATGGCCGGCGGGCATTGCGAGCGATTCGCTCTATCAGCGATGAGCCGATTCGCTATCTGATCAACACCCATCGCCACTGGGATCATACCTTTGGCAACCAGGTTTTCGCGGCGCCGATCATCGCCCATGCGCTCTGCCGGCGCAAACTGGAGCAAAACCTGCGAGATGACTGGGCCCCGGACCGGCTCATGGGCTGGGTGCAGAGCTTTGTGCTGACGCACGTTCCCACGCTTCAGCTCGAGCAATTTGCCGGCTTGCGACTCATCAGGCCGGAGATCACCTTCTCCGGGCATTTACGCCTGACGCTGGGAGCTACGCGCCTGGAGCTCGTTTATCTAGGCGGGGTGCACACCCGGGACTCGATCGGGGTCTATCTGCCGGCCCAGCGGCTGCTATTCCTGGGCGATGCGCTCTATTTCAGGACCGACCAACAGATCGCCGAGCGTCTGGGCCGCTTGCTGCGTCGGATCGATGCTTTGGGGGCAGAGCGCTTCGTGGCTGGCCACGAGCGGCCCTATGACCGCGAGGTACTAGCGCGCAAGGCGCGCCGCTGGCTGGCAAAATCTAACTCTAGTGGGTAGGGGTAGCTCCACCTACAGATGACCGCCATGCCTAGGGGCCATTTCATTCTATGTTACCCTCCTGGAGCAGGTCGACCGTGCTGGCGACGGTATTGCTTCATGGCGCGGGCTTGATGGGTAACAAGAAGGTTTCCTCATCTAGTCTCAGCACCACTTCAACGCCGCTGGAGGCCGCACCCTCCACTTGTTGCCACCCTGTCAGAAGCCCTCGAAGACGTTCATGCTACGATCAGGCAAGGTCGAAACGGTCAAGGTTCATTACTTTGTTCCACGCCGCTACAAAGTCGTGCAGAAACTTCTCCTGGGAGTCCTCACATGCGTAGACTTCCGCCAAGGCCCGGAGTTGGGAGTTCGAACCGAAGATTAGGTCAACACGGGTGGCGGTCCACTTGAGTTCGTCCGTTGCGCGATCATACCCCTCGAACACGTCTTCGTCTTCCGATGTTGCCTTCCACGTCGTGCTCATGTCGAGCAGATTCACGAAGAAGCCATTGGTGAGTGTCTCTGGTTGTTTGGTGAAGACGCCGTGCTGGGTCTGGCCGACGTTGGTATTCAGGACGCGCATGCCGCCAACGAGCACCGTCATTTCAGGCGCGGTCAGGGTCAGCAATTGCGCCCGATCGACCAGCAATTCTTCTGCCGATACGGTGTATTTGGTTTTAAGGTAGTTACGGAACCCGTCTGCAACCGGTTCGAGTACGGCGAATGACTTCGCGTCGGTTTGCTCCTGCGACGCGTCCGTGCGTCCCGGAGTGAAGGGGACGGTCATATCGTAACCGGCATTCTTCGCAGCCTGCTCGACGCCTGCGCAACCGGCCAACACGATCAGGTCGGCAAGCGATACCTTCTTGCCGCCAGACTGCGCGCTGTTGAACTCGCTCTGGATACCCTCAAGGGTTTTCAGCACCTTCTCCAGTTGCTCAGGCTGGTTGACCTCCCAATCCTTCTGTGGCGCCAGGCGGATGCGAGCACCGTTTGCACCGCCGCGCTTGTCGGAGCCGCGGAAGGTCGATGCCGAAGCCCAGGCGGTCGACACCAGTTGCGAGACCGACAGGCTTGACGCCAGGATCTTGCCCTTGAGCGAGGCAATATCCTTTTCATCAATCAACGTGTGGTTGACCGCGGGGATCGGGTCTTGCCAGATGAGTTCTTCGGCAGGCACTTCCGGGCCGAGATAGCGTGCGCGCGGACCCATGTCGCGGTGGGTCAGTTTGAACCACGCCCGTGCGAATGCGTCGGCGAACTGATCCGGATCCTCGTAGAAGCGCCTGGAAATCTTTTCGTAAACGGGGTCGACCCGCAGGGCGATATCCGTGGTCAGCATAGTCGGCGCGTGACGCTTGGCCGGGTCGTGGGCGTCCGGAACGGTATCAGCGCCTGCGCCATGCTTGGGCCGCCACTGATGTGCACCGGCCGGACTCTTCGTCAGTTCCCATTCGTAGCCGAACAGGTTCCAGAAGAAGTTGCTGCTCCACTTCGTTGGTGTGGTGCTCCAGGTGACTTCCAGGCCGCTGCTGATCGTGTCACCGCCTTTGCCTGCGCCAAAGGTGCTCTTCCAGCCGAGACCCTGTTCCTCAATGCCGGCGGCTTCGGGCGCAGGGCCCACCAGTGACGCATCGCCAGCGCCATGGGCTTTGCCAAAGGTGTGTCCGCCCGCAATCAGCGCAACCGTCTCTTCGTCGTTCATCGCCATGCGCGCAAAAGTCTCGCGGATATCCCGCGCCGCAGCGAGCGGATTCGGGTTGCCGTCCGGGCCTTCCGGATTGACATAGATCAGGCCCATCTGCACCGCAGCGAGCGGATTTTCGAGATCCCGGTCGCCGGAGTAGCGTTTGTCATCGCCCAGCC
>CAJXGD010000072.1 GCA_913053845.1 uncultured bacterium
TGCCGAGGCTGCGGTCGCCTGTTCCACCCCCGGCGCTGCGATCAGCGCCACTGCACCCATGCTTGTCGGACGCGCACCTACCGCAGACGGTCCAGGGCATTACGCCAAGAGCCCCAATCAGGCCAAACTCCCCTCAAAGCGTCACCAACCCTATTGCCAACGGCTCAGACCTCCCCCCCGGCAGTGGAGACCTCCCTTGCTAACCGGCGGCGTGACGCTTTGGCGCTTGACGGTCATCTGGCAAAGTCCGGCCCTCCTCCGGCCCGTATTGGCTCTGGTGTAACCAACGGTAAAGCGTCACCGAGCCCGTCTAAATCAGGACCTATGTCGCCACCACCCGTGGGGAAGGGCATTGGGAATGCAATAGATGACGCTTGGCGCTCCCTGCCGCTCTACCGGTTGCTGGAGGCGACAGGTCAGCTCCCGATCAGCAAGGGAGCGCGCCGGCTGTTGAGGGTACTGATCCGTCGGGACACCCCCGTTAATGGCCGACGCAAAGGGTATGTCTACGCCAAGAGGATCACCCTGGCCGGCGAGCTGGGGCGGTCCACCACCACGATCAAGCGCCGCCTCTCCGAGTTGCGCCTAGGGGGGCTCATCATCCGAGACGGGCATAACCAGCTCAAGCTCGCCATAAGTTACGACCGGATCGGGAATGTCACGCTTTCTGACCCCCCTGTTACGCTTTCGCCTCCGGATGTTACGCTTTTTTGTCGGGGCTGCGGCGAGCCACTCCAGCCTCGCCGGGCCGATCAGCGGCATTGCAACGCAGTTTGTCGGGTACGAGCCCAGCGCCGCCGGGCCAAGTCCAGGGGGGCTGCAGAGCTGACCGGTTCAGGTACAACCAGAAGAAAAGCGTCACCAACCCTATTGCCATCGGGATCTGTAACGCTTTCGTGCGGAGTGGACAAAAAGCGTAACACCATTTTAGTTGCTCCTGATGCGGGCTTTCGCCCAAATGACCCCCCAGGGGGGGCAAAAATGGCCCCCCCTACCAAAGCCGTGAAAGACTTAAAGAACGACAACGACGTACCCCGGCTGAGCCTGAAGCCGGAGTCGCTGCAGCACCCCAAGCTGAGGGGTCTGGCCAAGAGTCGTCGTCGTTTGGGGACGCTACTACGGCAATTCACGGCCGAGCCGGTCGAGCGAGCGTTGTTGCAGGCCGACTTGCAATACGGTCGGCATGACGGGATTCGCAACGCTTATGCGCTGATCTATGCCCTCTGTCGGGATGGGCTGGACGATGGGCTGCTCCGAGCGGCGGAGGCCCGGCGCCGACGGGAGGATGATCGTTGGCGCTGTCGGAGCTGTAGGCGGCAAGTCACCGGTCTGACCGAGGGGCTCTGCTGGGATTGCTATCAGCGGGCGTGTGACGAGGAGGACAAATGCGCCGACTGTCGGCCGCGCAAGGTCACCCTGCGCCAGCGTGTGACAGACTTGCTGCTCCCTCTGCTGATCGCAGTCAACCAGCTCGATGCGCTGCTTGATCTCGGAGTGGGCGTGCTGCTGGCGGTGCAAGGAATTGAGGCATGAGGCACCGTAGGCGAAGTGACTATCACAAGGAGGAACTGATCATACTGACCGATGAGGCGGGCCGGGAGTACCTGGCGCCGCGCAGCGCGCTGCCCCGGCCAGGTGGTCGGATAGAGAACGGTGTGCTGCGCCGCCGTGGGTTGGTCCACGAGCGGATGCGCTTTGAGCTGGACGGTCAAGGGTCCAAGGACAAGGGGGTGAGGGCGATGGCCGAGTTGAGGCCCAGAGAGCGGCTCAAGCGCGAGCTGAAGAGGGTGCGCCTGGAGCAAGAGCACAAGGAGCGGGCGTTGGGTGAGGATTTGCCGCAGTGGATGCGCGAGTGGTTCAAGCTCAAGATTCGCAGGCTGGAAGAGGAGATCGAACTTCAACGCTGAAAGGAGGCGCACGATGGTGCAGAAGGCCACAGCCACAGCGACGAGGGAGCCGGAGCTGGACAAGGGGGTCGCCCCGGAGGAGCGGGGCGGCGTGATCGAGCAGGCGGGCCGGCGAGCGGACGAGCTGCTGGAGCTCCTGCGAGATGAGGACTATCAAGCTGAGATTAAGAAGATCGTGCCCGGAGCGGAAGTCGTGCTGAACCTGGAAGTGATCATCGGCTTGCAGCCCAGGCTTTTCGACTAGGAGGGGCTCTTGAAGATGCTACGCAGGCTGATCATCGGCTTGACGGTCTTGGCCGGAGTAGGTGCGCTGACGGCGACCCTGATATTTCCCCACGGGTTCCCCACCACCCACCTGGCGGCGACGAGAGCGGGGGCTGCAACGGCGGCGGCCCCCGCGGCCGCCCCTGTCCTGGAGGCCCACGAGGATAGCGATCTTGCTCGCTCGGAGCGGATTGAGGGAGCCGGCTGGATATGGAGGCCGGTGTTGCAGGACTTGGCCCAGGCCGAGCGCGCCGGCGGGGCGCTGCGCTTTCTGGCTCCGATCAGCGATAAAGCTACGGGAGCGTCCCTCAAGGGCCAGGTGTTCATTGATGGTCGGCCTTTAGGTTGGGCTCAGGAGGTCGATCTGCTCCTGCTGATGCGGGGACCGCCGGTTGATTTGCGGGTGGAGGCGCAGGGCTATCTGGCCTGGGACGTGTCCTTGGGTTTCACCCACCACGGGTTCAAGACGCTCCACGGGCGGGTGGAGCTCTATCCGGACAAGCCATGAAGGCCCGGCCCTTGTCGCTGGAGGAGATCGCTAGGGTGCGTGAACACCTGGCCGACGGCTGCCCCAGCTACTGCCTGCGAGACCGGGCGATCTTCGAGCTGGGGATCAATGCCGGGCTCAGGGTGAGCGAGATCTGCGCGCTGACCGTGGGCCAGGTTTGGCAGTACGGGCGGATAGTTGAGCGCTTGGAGTTGACCCAAACCAAGGGAATGAGGCCCAGGGCGATCCCGCTGAACACGGCGGCGCGCGAGGCGGTTGAAGAGCTGATCCGCTGGAAGCGGCAGCGGGGCGAGCGGCTCCACTGTGATGATCCGCTCTTTCGCTCTTACCGTGGCCGGCGGCTGACGCGCCAAGGGGTGGACTGGCGCTGGCGGCAGGTCCGACGGGCCTGCCGGCTGTCGGGGAAGGTGACGACCCACTCCTGGCGCAAGACCTTCGCGACCACCCTCCATCAGCTCGGTCAACCGCTGGGCGTGATCCAAAAGCTCCTGGGTCATCGCAGCCTGGCTACGACCCAACGTTATCTCTTGGTTACGCCATTGGAAGAGGAACAAGCTGTCGCGAAGCTATCCCAACTTTACAAAAGTCACATTTTGACAAGTAATGGGGTTTTACAATCTGTTCTTACCTTGACCGAAGCGGAAAGGGGGCGACGGAGTTGACCGGCCGACCCGGAGCTCATGATCAGATGAGTGTTTAAGCTTATCTATAGCAGCAGCGCCCATCCGGCCTGAACAATCTGCCAGAAGGGGTAGCCTTGCACCAGGGAGAGCCAGAGGGCCGCGAAGCAGAGATTGCCCCCCAAGATCATCAGATGCTTTATGAACAGGGGAAAACGCTGCTCGGACCTGGTCAAGTCCGGTTGAGCCACCCCTAAGGCCGAGAGCACGTTCCGCAGGAAGCTCAGATAGAGAAATCCGGCCAGCGCTACCCCCAGGCTGTGTAGGGGAGCGGTCAACGCGGTGGAAAGCCCATAGACGATCAAGCTGAACAGGGGCACGAAGTAAGGGGCCAGGCTGACGAACAGGTTGCCCTTGGTCAAGACTACCTGGCCGCTGCCTCCCAGCGTGACTTGGAAAGAGCGTAGCTTGCCGCCCTGGACGATGGAGGCCAACGCATGAACGAACTCGTGCTCGAAGGTGTACAGCGTATCCAGGCCCCTGATCCAAGAGACTAAGGCGTAGAGCCCCATGCCCAGAGCGAAGAGCAGCGAATTGGCGGAGACTCCTCGCCTGAAGATCTGGGACAATGAACTCAGTAGCCCTACGCTCGTTACCAGCGAGAGAAGGGAAAACAGCACCAAGAGAATCTTTCCTAGTAGCATAGGTCCCACCTCCTGCTGAACTCACGCTGCAAATGCTGCATCGGCCGCGTGAGGGCCGGGCAGCTCCTCCCTGCCTCGACCCTGCACGCCGGCCGATCCGGACATATAGATCGTTTATGGGATGTTGGTGAGCTGCTGGGTTGATTCTGTTAGCGCTGGACGGCAGGGCTAGCTCCGTTAAAAGCCGCGTCAAAGAGCGCTTGCCAGTAGTGCAATGCCTGGGCCAAGAACTGCCCGGCATCGGGCGCTTGCAGTGACTGAGGCAGGCTCACTTGGCCGCTGAACAGCGGCAGGCCAAAGAAGATCAGCCCTACGACTAAGAGCAGGGTGAGTAACCTCATGGTTCTTTCACCTCCTCATTGGTAGTAGGGGCGTATGGCCATACGCCCTTACCAGGATGCTCAGACCGCTCGAGCTGCGACCCCATCGCCCACCGGCTCGGCTTGGCGATCCGACGGGAGCGCCTCCGCCGCCTCGCTCCGGTCGGGTTGAGGGAAGAGCGGTGCGAACTCTCGGGCCTCCGGCATGAGTGCGATGGGATGCTCCTGAGAGAGCGTCTGGTACACCTGCTGATAGCTGCGCAGCCGCTCGCCCAGCGTCGGTGCAGCAAAGCCCCAGAGGGTCCGGATGACGACCAGCTCGTTCTTGCCCAGGATCGCCAGTTGCTGCACGTTGGTCGCATTGCCGGCCATCCTGGCCCGGAGGTCCAATTCCTCCGGCGCGTAGCCGCTCAGGATCGTCACTTGCTTGATCCCTTGCGGGCTGACCAGGGTCACGAACGGCCGTGCGCGGCTGAACTGTTGTGCCAGCAACCGGTCTACCGTCTCGTGATCGAGGGCCTCTAGGAAGTGGAAGTTGGCCGTCTGCGCCGGAGGTAGCTCCCGGCGCAGCCCGATGAGCGCTTGCTCGGAGTCTTGCTTCAGCCAGTGGGTCAACTGGGCCAGGATCTTCTTGGCCAGCGGCGCCGGGTCACCGAAGGAGGCCCGGCAGAAGCTCTGGATGTTCTCCTTCGAGGTCAAGATGCGCTGCTCATGGCCGGCGGAGGGCTCGATGGCCTCCGCCCGCTCAGCGATGGACTGCTCCAGCCGCTCCAGGATCGCCTGCAACTTGCCCCGGGCGGCCTGAGGATAATCCTGCTTGATTCGCGCCAGGAGGTCCTTGACCGCTTGCAGGTGGGCCAGTGCCTTCTCCTGGCGGATCTGGTCCACCTTGAGCTGGTTGCGCTCGTTGATCAGCTTGACCAAGCGCTTAAAACGCTTGGTCCACCATGGGGTGTTGACCGCCTTGCCGGCGCGGCCTAGCCGCGTGGCCGCTTGGTCCTCCAGCTCGGCGAGCCGCTCCTTGATCTCCTCTTGAAGGGTTTCCAACTGTACCTCTTGCTTGCTGGGGACGAGCCGCAGCCGCTCCTCCTCCACTGCGGCGGCGAAGCGGCTCAGGCTCTCTTCCACGTAGGGGATGCCGCGCTCGGGGTTGGTTAGCCAGGCCTGGACCTGCGGCACCAGCTCCTTCTTAAGCTCTGCCACTAGATCATGGACGCGTGCCTCCAGAGCCTGGCGCAGCGATTCGAAGTCATCCTCCACGTACAGCTTGAGCGTCTCCAGCTTGCGATCGCTCCCCAGCACCTCTGCGGCGCGACGCTCCGGCAGATCGTCCAGATCGTAGATGCGCAGGAGCAGCTCCTCGCGCTTCAGTTGATGCTGGGTCAGGAGGCTCTCTCCGTCGGCCGGCTGTTCCTGGGTCAGCTCGAGCGCCTGCCGGATGCCACCTTGGAGCGCTACTTCGGTGGCCAGGGCGGTCATGGCCTCCAGATCGAAGACCAGCTTCGAGACCCCGAAGGCGCTGTAGCTGCAGCGATGATGGTTCTTCTTGGTGCTGAAGACCTGCTGGCTGTTGACCAGCACCTGCTCTTGGGCATCGCGCTGGTTGTGGACGGCGAAGTGGAAGAGGAATTCGGCGATCATCCGTGCCGCCTCCTCTTCGTTGCTCAGCGAGGCGCCGCTCTGATTATCCTTATCTACCAGGAAGATGCGCTCGAAGAGCCCGTGCAGGGAGACCGGCTGCGTCTCGCTGTAGCGCACCTGGAAGCGGCCCTCGTCGTGGAAGTGATCCAGCTCGCGCAGCGCCTGGTAGCAGTTGGCCTGGATCCGGTCGTAGTTGGGGTGCTGGGCGTAGAGGCTGGCCAAAGTGGCGATCAGATAGGCCTTATCGAAGCGCAAGGCATCGCTGGCCCGGCAGAGGGCTGCCAGGTCCTGCACCAAGCCGGAGCAGACCGCCCCGCCCAGCGAGCCGGCAAAGACCAGGTCCGGTTGGGCCTCCTCTCCGCCGCCCGCGGCGCCGCGGGCGGCGTCCAGCAGTCGCCTGATGTGATCAACGATCGGCTTGCCTTCTCGGAAGGCAAGCAGCCGGGTGAGCACCCGTTGGGTGCCCCCGCCATCTGCCAGGTTCCGATACTCCCGCAGTTCAGGGAACTGGACCAGGTCGGGAAACCATTCCTTGATGTAGGGTTCCTCATCCAGGTGGTCCAGCAAGTACCCCAGATCCCCCGCCTCGAGCAGGTGCAGTTCGCCCGGGGCGAGTGGCTCGCTGAAGTGCAACCGGCGGCGCTCATCGGTGACGTCGAAGACCACCAGTTGGACCCGTTGGGAGCTCGCTGCCGGCGAGCGGTGGAGTAGGTACTTGAGATATTCGGCGATCAGGCGCCCCGTGCCCCCCAGCAGGATCAATACCAAGGGATGGATCTGCTGCAGGGCGAGCTGAGGCTGCCAGACCGCAGGGCCCGCGCCCGCTAAGGGCGCCTGGCTCGCAACGGTCGAGACTTGCTCCGCGTGGAACTGTTCGTTGACAGACATGGAGAACTCCTCCTTTGTTATTGAGATGGGTGCGACTTGATTTGTTGTCGCCGGCCGGCCGACTCAGACGAGATAGAGCCAAGTGGTGGCGCCGGCCAAGGCGATCACCAGCCAGCCGATCCAGGACCAGACACCTGAGGGATCGGGCTTCTCCAGCAGCTCCAGCCCATAGCGGTCCTGCTGGACGATCACCCGGAAGCAATAGTGCTCACCCTCTTCCTGGTGTCCAATGAGGATCTCCTCGCCGGACAGCACCTCCGCCTGGACGCTCACCCGGCGCAGCCGCTGGCCGCGTCGCTTGAGGTAGACCCCACCGCCTTCATCGCGCACCTTCAAGCGGTCCGGCCGCTCCTCCTGATGGGCCAGCGAGAAGTGGCGTCGGGCCACCCGGCGGCGGTCCGCGATCCGCAGATCGCTCTCTGGGTCCCGGCCCACGGTCAGCTTGGCTCCCTGGGTGAGGAAGCGCTGCTCCGGCCGCAATTCTCGCCCTCGTCGCCATTCCCGCACCTGATGCAGGCCATAGGGCAGCGCGATGACCAGCAAGAGCCCGCCCAGCAGCTCGCGCCAGGGGAGGCCGGGGGCCGCGGGCGGCAGATCGGTCTGCGCCGTCTCCGCCTGGAGCGGCAGTTGCCGGCTCGGCGTCTGAGCGATCGTCGGAAGGTGCAGCACCCTGCTGGCCGTCTGAGCAGTGGGTGGGGGTGGCAGTGCAGGCGCAGGCGTGGGCACAGGCACAGGCCGAGGCGGCGCGCTGATGGTCAACTGCCGCTCGGCGATCAGGCTGAAGGGGAAGAGGTAATCCCCCTGAATAAGCCTGCCGTGGGCCTCGATGCGCAGCCGGTGGCTGCCGGGATCGCGGCGGCCCAGATCGGCGTGGTAGCTGCGGTCGGTCGGATTGTAGCGCATCTCGGTCAATTGGCCGTCGAAGCTCACCTGCGCCTCATCGAGCGCCACCTGCCAGCCGTCTGGAGCCGCGGCCATCGGGGCCAGCGCCTCCGCTCCCAGCAGCAGCCGTGCGCTCACCTTCACCGCCCGATCGTAGCTCAACCGCTCGGCCAGTTGAACCTGCCAGCGGAGCTGCTTTAGCAACTGCCCGGCGATCTTGGAGAGCGTCCCTTCCTGGCTGGCTGGCGGGCTGATCACGGTGGATTCCTCGATGATCCGGCTCACCGCCAGGGCGACCAGATTGAAGTCCCCCGAGGCCCGATAGGCATGGGCCAGGGTGCGCGTGCTGATCTCGCCGAGCAGCGGCGCCTCAAAGGAGGTGAGGGCGAAGGTATGGATGGGGATCTGCTGGCGGGCGAACTCCTGCAGCAGCCGATAGAGCTCGCCGCTGCTGCGCCGGCCCGGCTCCCCATCGGAGAGCAGGACGACTACCCGCTTATCAACCCGCAGCGGCAGGGCGTCAAAGGTGGCCAAGGCCTGGCCCAGGGCGTCCATCAGCCGTGGGGAGCCCCGGCGGTCGAGCTGGCGGGGGGCGAGCAGTGCCTGCAAGCGGGAGCGGTTCTGATCGCTGACTGTCGTCCAATCGGGCAGCAGCGGCTGGACCTCGGAGGCGAACTCCAGCAGTTGGATCAGGTCACCCTGGTGCAGTCGCTCGATGAAGAGCCGAGCGATCCGGTAGCGTCGCGCGCCCGGATCGTGGAAGAGCAGATTCATCGAGCTGCTCTCGTTGATGAGCAACAGGTAGGCCGTGCGCCCCTGGGCGGCGAAGCCGGGGAGCAACGAGGTCAAGAGGGCGATAGCGATGGCGATCGCTACGCCGTTCCAGAGCGTCAAAGATGACTTCATGGTCTCCTCCTTTCGTTGAGATGGAAGCTAGGCAACCAGGCACAGTGGGGAGAGAGGGGGTCACCGATTGCCGGTAACCCCCTCCGCTGCTTTTAGTGCTTGCTGTTCTTATCCTGGAGATCTTCCCAGGCCTTACGATCTGCTGACTCATAGCTCTCACGCTGCCATACGCTACCGTGGCCGCGGTTGCCGGTCTGCTTATCCACGATGGTGGATTCCTTAGCCCACGGCATACCGGGGATGGGCAGGATCATATGCAGATGATGGTGGGTCTTATACCGTCCCATAGGTTTGCCTCCTTTCGCCCCTGGCGGGGCCGGGATCGCCGGGTTGGCGGCGTCACTATACATGAATAATCGGATGTCCGAGATAGGAGATAGGCTTGATTGTAAGCGAGGTATATGCTCTGACAGCTACGTTGAATACGGCCTGAAGGGTGCTCTCCTGGCCTGGTAGGGGCAGGCCCCTGTGCCTGCCCTATT
>CAJXGD010000073.1 GCA_913053845.1 uncultured bacterium
AAGACGGTCTCGTTGATATTCCAAGTGATCCAACCGCTGAAGATCCCGCCAACTCTCCGCTTCTTCCAACGAACCTTCTCGGTAGCAGGACTCCATTGCTTCAACGGAAGAGATGTTGTATTTTCCGCTGATCTCAAACAGTTCCGCCTCCACGGCGCGCAATCGGTGTTCGAGAAACGCCTTGAGGCTCTGTTGCAGAACTTGATCTTGGCTGACTTGGAACTCTTGGGAAACCTCTTTGATGATCTCTTCGGTTTTTGTCGGCATATTCTGATACCTCCGGGCGCTGCTACAATTCCATCCGAAACGCTAGATGATAACCAAGCGGTGAGCGATGACGTCGGTCATTTGCTTGAGCAGGCCGGTATGGACTGGCTCGCCGTTTAGGTTGTATACGCCTGCGATGCCGCACATAGTTTTGGGTTCGCCTTGATTTATAATTGCTGACGAAATTCCTGCTCGTCTATGCCTGCTTGTCTCAGCAATTGATAGAACAACTTGCGGGGAATATCCCGTTTCCCTTGATGGCTTAAGCGCACTTGCAACACCACACCATTCTCCAACACCTTCTCCCAAGTTTCATGCTTCCGGCTCCGCACCTGTTCAAACCCCAGTTTGCGCAGCACCTGGCGAAATTGACTGTAGCTGTATACTGCCATAGCGGATCACTAAACGCTCCAACAGCTCTTGCTCCGTGTTGCAGCGGAGGAGCTCATCCACATAGGGCTTATGATGAGCACGGTTGGGGCTGTGTGCGAAAAGCTCCTCGCGTTCTCGGTAATCCTCAGCATATTCACGAATCATCTCTACGATCGCTTTTAAGGCGGCTTCGGTGCTATCCATCTCGGTGATCAAGTCCAGCTCGATGCATTGGGCCAGGACACGTTGGTCTTCACTGAAGAGCACAACATTGAGCAACGGCGGTTTGAGCACATAAGTGGGGGTTGCTTCCGTGCTTGGATTAGCGTAGCGATTCATATTAATACCTCCAGATGAAACCTGCTCCGCCGATCATCATGATTTTGCTGTCCGTCAAATCGTCCATAACACCGATCCTTCCTGTAGCTCAACTAAGCCCTGCAATCTTACTGGTATCGCGTAGGGGAGACAAGGAAGGAAACGTCGATCATGAGCCGGGCAGATGATCAAACTGATCAAGTTTTGTTGAATCTTTGACTAACACCCCTTGGGCCTCTAGCAACTTACGAGCCACATCACGGGCGATCTCCAGTGTCTCCCAAGACAGTGCGCTCCTGTGCCACCAATCCTTGCACCTCATCTGATGTGGCCAGATACATCCCTTCTGGTAGTTTCTCAATGTGAATTGCGATCATTCTTTGCATACCAACCTCCACTTCACTTCAGTACAGTCACCTGCGGCATGGGGATGATGAACCGCCCGCCTCGCCGCTGATATTCTGCTTGCTGTCCCAGAATCTCGTCGGCAAAGTTCCAGGTCAATAATAGCACACCGTCGGGCATTGTTTCCACGCTCATAGATTTCATCTAAGGCACCCTGGAAAACCCCATCCCCACCTGAATAAAATGCTCGTCTTCCGTCAGCACTTGCCGAATACCCTGCTCCTTCATGAGAACCATCGAGAGAAGATCGGTAAACGAAATAAGCGGCTTGTCTTGAAATCGCTTTCTCAATTCCCATGCGGCTGAGAAGCGATCCGCCGTCACCCGTTCAACCCGCAGGTGTCCTAAGGCAGCCGCTGCGAAGAGACCCTCTACGGCGACGCAACTCCTGGTAGATGTGTCTTACTTCACGATGATGAGGATCCCGACGATGTCCAAGTGCCATCCATCCCCAAGTATCCACGAAAATGGCTTCTGAGGCTCTCATGTCCTTTTATCGTTGCCATAGAGCTCTCGCTCGATCTCCTCAGCAGAGATCTCCTTACCCGAGAGGCTGCCGGCCACGGATAACAAAGGTTCTCCTCCCTCACCTTCCGTCGCTCTCCACCCCAGGAATTCCACGAAGTCCAAAACCTCGCGGAGCCGCGGTTCAGGCAACTGCTGTAGTTTCTCCACAATTCTCTCTGTTAACGAGGCCATGTGCCCTCCCCTTTCCAATTCCCACTTTCATAGTAAACGCGATCTCAATCTCCCGGCCTGTTCATCACTCTTCCAATTATTGCCTGCTGTCTTCCATACTCTCATACACAGCCTGTTCCATCGCCCGATCAATATAGCTAGCCAGCATCAACTATCTCCTTCTGTGTCATCATACCACTTTCACCTGCGGCACGGGGATGATGAACCGCCTGCCTCGTCGCCGATACTCTGCTTGCTGCTCCAGAATCTCATCGGCAAAGTTTCGGGTCAATAATAGCACACCGTCGGGCATCGCTTCCAGCAGTCGCGCGATAGGACACCAAGCGTTGCCAATCCTGCTTGAACCTCAATAGCAAATCGCGTAGAGACGACTTCGATTCTTCCACCGGTTAGGCAAGATCCTGCTAGAATTCTGATTGGTATGCACCGAAGTATCGCTTGATGACTTCCTCTTTGTAGCCCAGCGCAATGAAAAACTCCTTGAAGCCATAATGCGCAAAATGCTTCATGATATGCCACAGGATAGACCGACTGCCGATCTCTACCATTGGCTTAGGCTTGAGTTCGGTCTCTTCGGACAAGCGAGTGCCCAGGCCGCCGGCAAGGATGACGACTTTCATAATGCCCCCTGATGTGCCCTTAGTCTACTGGCCGGCCGGTGAGAGGTCAATGGTTGCCAAGCGGCGGTTGCCCAGGCCGACAGGGCCATCGGTATATTGGCCCTCGCTGTCGGGTCCTCGGTGAGCGATGACGCCGGTCATCCGCTTGAGCAGACCCGTAGGGACCGGCTCACCGTTTAGGTTGTATACGCCTGCGATGCCACACATAGCTGCTTTCAGCTCCTGATTGCCCGCTAATACACTTCTTCATGACGCCCAATCTCAATCAGAAAAATATCATCCTCTTTCCCTTCTTCCTGTTTGACGAAATCGAAAATCAGCCGTAAATCATAACCAACACTGCAGGCCCACGAATCCCGCAATTTACCTTTTAATCTATGCGTTTTTAGCTGAGGGGTGAAAGGGTCTTTTAACAGAATCCTCAAAACCTCTTCGACTTGATGACTGATCTCAAGTTGCCTCCGCAACGCTCTTCGAAGGGTACGTACGAAGGTTTTGCTCCAAATCAACTTTCTCATTTCTCTACGGAGATCTCTTTCATCAGGTCTTCGACAGTTCCGCTCTTAATTTCTCCCCGCTTGTATTCCGCCCGAGCCGCTTCAATATTCGACGCCAACTGCTCTCTGCGGTGCTCTATCCAGCGACGTTGTACAATCTCTATCAGTGATTCCCGCTGATCTTCGGGAAGGGACTCGATGATCTCCAGAATGTCATTAAACTTCACATTGGTGTGGACTGACATATTCTTTCCTGCCTTTCAGGGGGCATGTTGGCCCCTCTTGCTGAGCGAAGTTCTTTCACCACCTGATGAGGATGACTCCCGTGCGCTTCCCCTCATGGTCCACAACGTACTGCAGCGTTTTACGCTTCGTCTTCTCTCCTCCTTCAGTGAACCCTCACGGTAGCGAGCTTCCATTTTGATGATCTCCTCGGTTTTTGTCGGCATATTCTGATACCTCCGGGCGCTGCTACAATTCTATCCGAAATGCTGGGTGATAACCAAACGGTGAGCGATGACGCCGGTCATCCGCTTGAGCAGGCCGGTGGGGACCGGCTCACCGTTCAAGTTGTATACGCCTGCGATGCCGCGCACAATGGGATAAGAACGCCCTGCGTCATCGTGCAAACTCCCTTCAAATATCTCATCACCTTTTGTCTGATGCACCTCTAAATGCAGAGCAGCTTTGGAGGTTGGCTCCACAAGAATGCTCAGCAGTTCTTTACGCATAAGTGTGCTCCCATGCGGCGATTTTCGTAATTGTTGGCGAAATTCCCACATTATCCACCCAAGTTTCATGCCTCCGGTTCCACACCCGTTCAAACCTCAGTTTTCGCAGCACACGGAGCAGTCCCCCCTGCTCATGCCTCGTTCCATTCTTCCACAGCGATACCGAGGTGCTGCAAGATTCGCCGGATCAGAGCGGGGTCTATATCTCCCCCGTGGGGATTGGGCACCATAACCCGTAATCGCCCCTTACGCATCCATTGGTGCTTCCCTCCTGGAAATGGGCCTTCACAATCCAACACCTTTGGTTTACGTATCAGCTCATGCCTTGACACTGGGCTCAGCTTGCGCACGCCGGTCTCCCTCTGGAGAGCCACTAATAGCTAGTTGATAACCGTTGACTAGCGGGAGTTGCTCACCGCCCTGCAAGCCGGCCATAATCCATACTTCAATGGCGTCAATCAAGTTTTCGCGTGCTTCCTCAAAAGAAGAGCCCTGGGTAAAACAGCCCGGTAAGTCCGGCGCCTCTGCCACCACGACGTCTAATACCTTGCCTCGCTCATAAGTGGAATTTTTAAGCACTTCGGCTATATATTCCCTCAACGTTGCTTGAGCCGGGGATTGTCTACTCATGCTCGCCTCCTTTTAACATCATGCGAGCCGATGAAGCCCGCGCCGCCGATAACCACGATCTTGCTGTCGGTCAAGTCATTCATAAAGCCGATCCTTTCTGAGCTTGCGCGAGCACGGCAATCACCAACCCCATATCGAACTGAAGGGTGTAAACATTGCGCACCACATGACGAAAGCCGCGATACCCATCCAATACCTCATGGGTTCCTATGGTCGTGGCAATGAGTTCGAAGAGCCGCTCTAAGCCAGCGTAGAAGCCATGGAGGTTCAGGGCCACACTATCTAAATAGAAATCGTCGGAGGATTGCTGCACGCGACGCCAGCCTTCTTGGGCACGTTTGACCACTTGCTCCAGTTCGCTTAATTCGTCGGCGAGGCGTCGCGCCAGTCTGAGAAATCGTTCGTTCACAGGTCAATCCCCTCGCTCATCATCGTTTGACGGACGGTGGGCCAACAACTTTCCGGATCCACTAAATTCACCTCGAACTCGAAGCTGATGTCGGTAACAGCTGCCACCGCCCGATAGAATTGATCGGCCGGAATTCCCCAGGCGGCCAGATCGATATCCGACCAGGGGGTAAACCCGGCACGGTGAGCCAACGAACCGAGGACCACCACCCGCACAGCCCCAAATCGTTCGCGCAGCAGGTGGGCTACCTGGCGAGCCACTTCCCAGGCTCGCTCCCACCGTTTAGCCATCTGCTGTGCATCAGGCTCTGTGCCAAGCCGATATGAACATAACTCCTCAGCGGTCAAATCTAATACAGTCCTGGCCATATTCTCCTCCAATCCTCCAAGGTCCTATTGCCGTTAGTAGGTTGGCCCGTTGCACGTAAGTGGTGGAAGGGGGTGGTGAAGCCACGGGCCAGGGCGTCGCGCAGGATCTTATAAGGCTCGCGCCGGCCCAGGCAATAGCGCAGGCTCAAGTTGTCTACGTGGAGAGCCAGGTCGGTCATGATTCTCCGTCTGCCTCCCCCGACTTTTCAGATTGAGGCGTTACCATCTGTTGCGCCCAACGGACGACGGCCTCCGCGATAGAGACCACTTCCCGGTAGTCCTCTTGGCTTACAGGCTCCACCACGCCGGGATAGCGGGCCGCCACGGCATAGCGACTCAGCCTGGCAGCCTGCTTGATCAGTTCCGGTACAGCTTGCCCTGTTTGCTCTACTAGCGTCAGCAGTCTGGCCAGATCATGGACATAGGGGAAGGCGACTTTACGATGGATGAGCACCGCCTTAATGGCCTTCTCTGCAGCTTGCTGAGCATCGAAACACAAGTCCTCGAGATAGACACCTTCAATCTCCACCCGGGCCTGCCGGAGATTGCTCCTGGCTCGACTCAACCACTCTTGCGGGTCATCGGGCGGAAACCGTCTCACGTTCATAGATGACCTTCCCCTCATGCAAGGCGGGTGCGATGACCAGGCTGTAAGCCTCCCGATAGTGTTCGACATCCTCTGGGGTCACGACGACCACATCGACGGCCTGACCGACGCCCAGCAGGTTCATGTAGATCTTTTCGGTCAAGTGACCTCGATGGACCGGGCTGGCCTTGATGACCAGCAGGTCCAGGTCGCTATCAGGCCCCAGGTCGCCACGAGCCGCTGAGCCAAAGAGGATGATCTTCTCCGGCTGAGCTGCTTCTACAATCCGTCGCACGATCTCCGCCAACGCAACGACAGCCATAGTCTCACCTCGTTTGACCCGGCAAGAGACGTTCTTGAGCGCCAGAAGGTCCCTTGATCGTTTGATCGTTCGCACCTCTTTTCGTGTGACACCGGACTGTCGCAGCAGCCGAACCAACAGGTCTACACCAATCTCTCCCCGATGCGGATTGGGCAGAATCAACCGGCGGCTTCCGCGGAGCATAAACTCGTGTCGGCTACCTGTATAAGGACCTTCAAACTCCAACCTTTTCAAACGCTGAATCAGTTCGTCACGTGCAACCGGCGTAAGTCGCGGCATTAGGCCGGTACCTTCTCTGGCAGGTGAATAGCGACCTGGCCCAAAGCCGGCATCGCTAATCCTTGCGCAATGCTAAACAGCACCCAGTCTTCAATCGCCTCGGCCAGGTTGCGGCGACATGCCTCCAGAGTCTTACCGGTTGCCCAGACCCCAGGTAATTCCGGCACCTCACCATAGTAAGGTTCTTCATCCTCAATAAGTTCGTATCGCGCCCTCTCCAATGCCTCTTGAATGTATTCTAAAAGCATCTTATCGCCCTCCTTCTCTCTCTCTCTCACCACCACCGTTGACAGCTCTTCCCCCGCAGGATCTCTGGCCTCAGGTGGGCAGCCACAGCGAAGGCTAGCCGCACTTGCATCCCCGGGGAATAACGCTTGATCTAGGGTGCTCTTGCCCGCTCCATTGCGACCGATGATGCCGACAACTTCGCCCCGTTTGACCTCGAACGAGACATCCTTGAGCACCCGGAAGGTCCCTTGCACGTTAGCAGGTTGGAACGTTGAGTACAAGTGGCGAAATGGAGCTATGAAGCTACGGGCCAGAGCGTCGCGCAGGGTTTTATAAGGCTCGCGCTGGCCCAGGCAATAGCGCGTGCTCAGATTATCTACGTGGATGGCCAGGTCGGTCGTGAGTAAAAACCTTGCATCATTCCCTAGCGATTCGCAAGAATCCAAACAAGCGCAGTAATTTGAGCTCCACCTCACTCATCTTTGATTGGGAGAGACGACCGACCTTGCGACCGATATGCGCTTTCAAGAACGGTTGTGTTAATCCCAGCAAAACCTTAGAGTCCTGTTGGAGACTTGCCTCTCCCTAGGGCAGAAGAATATCCTGCTCATAGACCCGCTTGATCTTCTGGGTCGTGATCGGCACAGCCAAGACCAGTGGGTACCGCTGGTTGTTGTTGTCCTCATCATTCTGCAGGATCAAAATCGGCCGCTCTTTGCCGAGACCGGATCCCGCTGAGACCGCACCTCGTTCGTGAGGGAAAGCATAAGCGGCTATAAAGACATCGCCGCGCTGTATGCGACCTCTCGGATTCATGGATCAGTGTTTCTCGCGGCTCAGGTAGCCCTCTTCCGCTTCCAACCGATACGGTGCCAACTCCTGGTGAATGGAAGCTAACACCTGAGCTCCCTCAGCATCCATCGGCTCACCCCAGGAGATGCCCTTGGCCCTCTCCTTATAAGCGACCAGCAAGGTCTCTTCCAGACCCACGTCCAGGAAAACCACTACGACCAATGCCCGTTCTACCGGAGGGGCCGGTTCCAACAACTTGATGCTTCCTTGCTCATAGATGGCTTTCACAGCTTTCATCGTAGAAACTCTCCCTTGATCCGGCCAAACCTCTCATCAATCTATCATTGATACGTCGAACGTTACCATGTTGGCACGCTGAACGCAAGCGGCGATGCGACGCTGTGAAGCCTCGTGTCGGAGCGTCGCGCCGGCACGGGCAATAGCGCGGGCTCAAGTTATCTATGCGGATGGCCAGGTCGGTCATGGGGCTATTTGCCAATTGAAGCGGTCTATGCAGGTTGCTCCTCATGTTCGGTTGATAGGGGACGCAGGAGGTACTCCAAAACTTCGGCCTGCATGCGCTCGATCTCCAGACGATAGCCTCCGGCCACCGCTTCAAATTCCCCCGGGCGTGCAGTTTGACGTATCTGCGCCAGCCAGCGCTGAAACTGTGCAATGCGTTCCTGCGTCACCTGCAATTGTCGGTCGTTGACAATCATGCGACCACATCCACATCGTTCGGATCTGGCTTGGCAGTGACATAGCTGCCGAAAAGGACGAATCGCTTGAGATGCCCTGTACGTTGGGCCAACTCGTAGATGTGAACCAAAGCATGAGCACATGCACCTCGCTTCCCACCCGCCGCGCCGAATCGTAACCGTACTTCATCCAAGGTAGCATGATGCACACCGGGGGGCAAATCGCCGGTGGCCTCAAAGTTTGGTAGAGGTATGGTTACCGACCTCTCTTTGCCCTATCGCTTCTGATGATTCTCATTATCTCGCCGCCTTTGACCTCGAATCAGAGTCTTTGAGCATCCAGAAGGCCTCTTGATCATTGGCAGGTTGGCACGTTGAGTACAAGTGGCGAAATGGAGCTGTGAAGCCGCGTGTCAGAGCGTCGCGCAGGGTCTTATAAGGCTCGCGCTGCCCAGGCGATAGCGCACGCTCCCCTCAGCACGGATGACGAGATCTGTCATAGGGTTAGTCTCCCTCTCCAGCGACGCGTTCCAAAAAATCAGCGAAGGTGATGAG
>CAJXGD010000074.1 GCA_913053845.1 uncultured bacterium
TCTCGGTCAAGAACGAGAGCGCCCGCCATTTCTACGAAACCGAGGCCCTGCGCGGCGGCTGGTCGGTGCGACAGCTCCGTCGCCAGATCGGCTCCCAGTTCTATGAGCGCACGGCCCTGTCGAAGGACAAGGCGGCTATGCTGGAGAAAGGGCGGCAAGCTCGGCCCGAAGACGCCGTCACTCCGCAAGAGGCGATCAAGGATCCCTTCGTCCTGGAGTTTCTCGATCTCAAGGACGAGTACTCCGAGAGCGATCTGGAAGCCGCCCTGATCCAGCATCTGGAGACCTTCCTGCTGGAGCTCGGCAGCGACTTCTGCTTCATTGGCCGCCAGAAGCGCCTGCGAGTGGGCGACACTTGGTATCGCGTGGACCTGATCTTCTTCCACCGGCGGCTACGCTGCTTAGTGGTCATTGACCTCAAGATCGGCGCCTTCACCCATGCCGACGCCGGGCAGATGCACCTTTACCTCAACTACGCCCGCGAGCATTGGACCCACGAGGGCGAAAATCCGCCGGTAGGCCTGATTCTGTGCGCCGAACGGGACGCCGCCGTGGCACACTACGCCCTGGAGGGTCTGCCCAACCAGGTCATGGCCGCGGAGTACCGCACGGCCCTGCCCGATGAGAAGGAACTGACCGCCGAGATCGAGCGGACGCGGGCCTTGCTCGAAGAGCGCCGAGCTGCCCTGCCCGAAGGAGACAGCGAGTGATCCCCAAGGAATGCAAGCGCTTGGCCGAGGTGGACTTTCCGATCGCGGAGGTGTCGAAACACGCGGCGCGCGAGAAGTCGATCCGCCACGGGCATCCCTCGACCCTGCACCTGTGGTGGGCGCGGCGGCCACTGGCCTCCTCGCGGGCGGTGCTGCTGGCGCTGCTCCTGCCCGATCCCTGCGACGAGCATTGCCCCGCGGCGTTTCGCGAGACAGCCATCCGCGAGATCAGCGAGTTAGCCACTTTTGTGACGACAACAAAGGTGGGAGCAGCCTTGCTCGTTGCTGATCTCAAGACAACTTTGTGCAGCAAGAAGCCCGGGGAGAAGCGAGCCGCCGAGCTGGAGGCCAGTCGGAGGGACAAGGCATGGCGAGGGCTCACCGACGCGGATGACTGGACGCCATCCAAACTCCGTTCCGCCCTTCTACTTCTGATTGCACAAGGGTCAGCCTGGGAATGGTCCGCGGCCGGTAAGTTCCTGAAGGTGGCCCGCGCGCTCGTCCGCGCCGCCCACCCGGAGGAACCGCCCTTGGTGGTCGATCCCTTTGCCGGCGGCGGCTCGATTCCCCTGGAGGCCTTGCGGCTGGGCTGCGAGGCCTTCGCCAGTGATCTCAACCCGGTGGCCTGCCTGATCCTCAAGGTGATGCTCGAGGACATCCCGCGCCACGGGCCCGAGCTGGTCGGCGAGCTGCGCCGCGTGGGCGGCGAGATCAAGGCGGCGGCTTCGAGGGAACTGGCCGGTCTCTACCCCACCGACCCCGACGGCGCCACGCCGATCGCCTATCTGTGGGCGCGCACGGTGCGCTGCGAGTCACCGAACTGCGGAGCGGAGATCCCGCTGCTGCGGTCGCTGTGGCTGTGCAAGAAGGCCAGGCGCAAGCGGGCGCTACGCACGAAGGTCGTGCGGCCCTCGGGTGAGTTTCCTCACGTGGCGTTCGAGATCTTCGCGCCGGTGAGCGAGAAAGAGGTCGCCGGCGGTACGGTGGCCCGCGCCAGGGCGAGCTGTCTCTGCTGCGGCACGGTGCTGCCGCCCGAGCGGGTGCGCGCGCAGCTCGCCGCCGAGAAGGGCGGCGCGGACACGATCTTTGACGCGGCGGGCCAGCGGATCGGCGGGGCGCGCATGACGGCGGTGGTGACGCTCCGACCTGGGGAACAGGGACGGCACTACCGTTTGCCGCTTGATGTCGACTACGCGGCGGTGCGTCGGGCGCAGGAGCGGGTGGCGGAGATCCTGGTGGAGTGGGAGCGGGGCGGGCGGCAGGGGCTTTGCCCGGTGCCGGATGAGGCGACGCCCGCCGGTGGCGGTTCCGGGGCTGGCCGCGCGTTCAGCGTGCAGCGCTACGGCATGCTGGAGTGGGGCGACCTCTTCACGGCGCGGCAGAAGGTGACCCACGCTCACTTGACTTGGTTGATCAGTAATCGAGATGATTCATCACTAAGGAAGGTTCTTTCGCTGTGCTATAGCCATGTCATTACAAGGAATTCGTCATTGTGTGTGTGGAGGTACCAAAAGGACCAGGAGAAGATTGAGAGCGTGTTCAGCCGCCAAGCCCTTCCGATTGTGTGGGATTTCGGCGAAGCGATTCCAGCGTCAGATTCGACGGGAAGTTGGATCGATAGCACAGAGATCATTGGTCGAATGATCGACCACAAGATCTCGGACTATGGTGGTCAAGGCCAAGTGTCTCTTGAGGACGCCACAAAGCATCCCTTGCCCGATCAGACAGCAAGCGTCTTGGTTCACCGACCCGCCCTACTACGATGCGATCCCCTATGCCGACCTCTCCGACTTCTTCTTCGTCTGGCTTAAGCGAGCGCTGCCGGACCATCCCATCCTCCAAGACCCGTTTGATTCCAAGAATGAACTGACCCCTAAGACCCGCGAAGCGGTCCAGGACGAGACGAAACAGTTCGATGGGCAACCCAAGGACAGGGCTTTCTTCGAGAAGGCGATGGGCCACGCCTTCGCCGAAGGCCGCCGCGTGCTCAATGATGATGGCATCGGCTGCGTTGTCTTCGCCCACAAGACCACCGAGGGCTGGGAGGCACTCCTCTCTGGTTTGATTCAAGGCGGCTGGACGATCACCGGTTCCTGGCCCATCGCCACCGAGAAGGCCTCGCGTCTGCGTGCCCGTGACTCCGCTGCGCTGGCCACCAGCGTTCACCTCATCTGCCGGCCACGGCCTGAGGATGCGTCCGTCGGCGACTGGGGCGACGTGCTCCATGAGCTTCCCGGGCGCGTGGGTAGACTGGATCGAGCGCCTCCAGGTTGATGGCATTCGCGGCGCGGATCTGGTCTTCGCCTGCATCGGACCGGCTCTGGAGATCTACAGCCGCTACTCGCGAGTCGAGACCGCCGAGGGTCGCGAGATCACCCTAGACGAATATCTGGAGAAGGTCTGGGAGGTGGTCGGGCGCGTGGCCCTGGAGCAGATCTTGGGGACCGCCGCCGCGAAGGCCCGCAACGGCACAGCCGGGGCCGTGGAGGAGGATGCGCGGCTCACGGCACTCTTCCTCTGGACGCTCCAGAGCACCGAGGCCACCGAGGATAATGGCAACAAGGAAGAGGACGACGAAGAATCGGTCGTCAAGGTGGTGACTAAGGGCTTCAGCCTCATCTTTGACGTGGTCCGCCGCTTTGCGCAGCCGCTGGGCATCCATCTCCCCGACTGGGAAGGTCGCATCATCGAGACCAAGAAGGGCGTCGTGCGACTGCTCTCGGTATCAGAGCGGGCCAAGCAACTATTCGGTGAGGCGGGAGCCCAGGCCGTGGCCGATCAGTTGGAGCAGGCCGAAGCACAATCCCCCCAACTGTCTCTCTTCCCGGAGGCCGAGGCAAAAGCGCCTAGAGTTCGCGGCCGCGGTCGTCGCCAGCGAGGCCGGGGAGAGATGACCGATGAAGCGCTCAAGACCCGCCGCGAGGCGACGACGCTCGATCGTATCCATGCCGCGATGTTACTGCAATCAGGTGGCCAAACTCACGCGTTGCGGGCGCTCTTGAAGGCCGAGCAAGAGCGCGGTCCCGACTTCCTACGTTTGGCCAATGCGCTCTCAGCGCTCTATCCTAGGGGTTCCGAAGAAAAGCGATTGCTGGAGGCGATGGTGCTGGCGATGCCACGATGATGCAAACTGGTACGACACAGACAGTATGGCAGATCTCCGCTGGACCGGCTTCGCGGTCCTATGCAGATATCTTTCTAAAGTTCGGTGTAGGACTTATCGGCCCAGGGGATGCGGGACCCTGGAATCAAGATCGCGATGATGACGAATTTGAAGGTGGGTTTGTACGTCGGTTCGCCTCTGAGGTCAAGATAAGAGATATTTTCTTGTTGAGGACTGGGATGTCTAAGATCCGAGCCCTGGGGGTCGCGGCAAGTGAATACCTCTACTTAAACGCGTTCGACGATGTGAACGGGTGGGACCTGCAGCACGCTCGTCGAATTCGTTGGTTTGAGCTGCCTGAAGAGTATGATTTCGAAGGGCGGGTGTTTGGTGCTAACCCACCACGCCTCTCCAAGATCGGTATCCCAACAGTGGTGGATTACGCCCGGAGATTTGTTCAATCCCCACCGACTCGCTGGCAGGAGACGCCACTGCCACCTTTGCCTAAAGAGGAACCACCGTTGGAGAAGATCCCAACCGTCTTGCAGGGCTTGGTCGCCCAGGTCTCTGACCTCGCCGAGCTCTACTGGAACCGAGAGGCCTTCGGTGAGCACCCTACCGAAGATGAACTCATCACGCACTATGCCGTGCCACTGCTACGGTGCCTCGGCTGGCCACCAGAACGGATTGCAGTGAAGTGGAGGTACATTGATATTACTGTCTTCACATCTCTGCCGCGGATTCCAGAGCACTGCTATTTCGTGATTGAGGCGAAACGACTAGGCGCTGGTGTGGAGGGCGCACTGGGCCAAGCACAGGAATACGTAAAGGACTTGGGGGTGCCGCGAGATATTGTGGTCACAGATGGCATCCGCTACCGCTTCTACTCAGCCAAGCGAGACTTTGATTCAGTAGCGTATGCGAATCTCGCCCGCCTAAAACAGTCGGCTACTGAGCTGTTCAAAAGGATGAAAAGCCCGTAGAGGAGGACTGTGATGCAACCCTGGCACAAGGTTGTCACACTGAGACGAGAGGTTCGCGAGGGCCGCTCGTTCAACCCGGATGAGTTTGCTATAGCCCTGGAACAGGTGGTTGCCGGGACGGCTCCGGAAGATTACCGTGACCCAGCACAGTTTTTTGCCCGAACCTGTTTCACCCAAGCATTGCGTGAACATGCGGGGATGGTGCTCCGCAGGCTCGCCGGCAAGACGGAGAACACCGCCCCGGTCCTGACTTTGATCACCCAGTTCGGTGGCGGCAAGACCCACATGCTGACCACCCTCTACCATTTGGCCCGGGCGGGAAAAGCCGCTCCCCAGTACGCCGGCGTGCCGGCTCTGCTCGACGAGGCGGGCCTCTCCCAAATACCTCAAGTACGCGTAGCTGTCTTCGTGGGCAACGCCTGGGACCCCCAACAAGGGCGGGAGACACCTTGGATTGACCTCGCTCGTCAGCTCGCCGGGGACGAGGGGGTCGCGGCGCTGGGCCAAGCTGCCCAGGAAATCCCTCCCGGAACCGAAGCGATTGGGAGGCTCTTTGCTGCGGTGGGGAATCCGGTGCTGATCCTCATGGACGAGGTGCTCAACTTCATCAATCGTTACCGGAATATGGCGGAATCCTTCTACGCCTTTATCCAAAATCTCTCCGTAGCAATGACCGGAACGACCAGGGGGGTCGCAGTGATCAGCCTGCCTCGCAGTCAGATCGAGATGACCGACTGGGATATTGAGTGGCAAAAGAGAATCACCAAGGTTGTTCGTCGGGTGGCCAAGGACCTCATCGCCAACGACGAGACCGAGATCAGCGAGGTGATCCGCCGACGGCTCTTTGAGGACCTGGGAAGTGAGCGCGTGCGAAGGAACGTGAGCAAAGCCTATGCCGATTGGTGCTTCGAGCGACGAGCCCAGTTGCCGACCGAATGGACGGCGGTTGACACGGCCGGCACCGAGAAAAAAGCACGCGACTTGCTCAGAAGCCGCTTCGAGGCTTGCTATCCTTTCCATCCGGCCACGCTCTCGGTCTTCCAACGCAAGTGGCAAGCCCTGCCTCAGTACCAGCAGACACGCGGCACGCTGGCCATGCTGGCCCAGTGGATCTCCTGTGCCTACAAGGACGGCTTCTCCAAGGATCGCTTGGATAAGCTCATCACCTTGGGCTCCGCACCGCTGGATATATCGGAGTTTCGGAGCGTGGTACTGGGGCAACTGGGCGAGCCTCGCCTGGTGGCCGCCATCGCGGTAGACATCTCAGGAGCTCAAGCCCATGCTCGCGCGCTAGACGCAGATACTCAAGGTCCGCTGCGGGATATCCATCGCCGCGTGGGGACGGCCATCCTCTTTGAATCTTCAGGTGGTCAGGTGGACAAGCTGGCGCACCTGCCGGAGTTGCGCTTCGCCCTCGGTGGGCCTGAGGTGGACGCGACCTCGGTGGACAACGCCGCTTTAGCGCTGGAAGGTAAGTCCTTCTTCATCCGCAAGCGTGGCTCGGACGGCTTTCAGGTCCGATATCAGCCAACGCTGAAGAAGGTGGTCAATGATAGGCGCGCCTCGCTCAATGAAGAGAAGGAGATCAAGCCGGCTATGCAGAGTCTGGTGCATAGAGAATTCAGTCGCGGAGCTAGCATCCCCATCGTTTGCTTCCCCAGCGACAGCACTGACATTCCGGATTCTCCTAAGCTGACCATCGTTCTCTTGGAGCCGGATAAGGAGTGGACAGGAAGTAGCGCTCTCCGCGATCAGGTGGCTCGGTGGACCAAGCAGCGCGGGGAATCGCCGCGACTTTATCCTGGCTCGCTCATCTGGTGCATCAAGAAGCCCGGGCGGGATCTGCGCGAGAGGGTTGAACTGCTACTCGCCTGGAAGCGGGTACAGCAAGAGATCACTAATAACAGCTTGGGTGAGGATATTGATCACAACGAACGAGCGGGAATCCAGATTCAGGTAAAGGATGCCGAAGAGGCTGCCAAAGACGAGGTTTGGGCCGGATACCGGTTCGTGGTAATCGCCGAGAATAGGGAGTCCGATGGCTTACAGGTCATAGACCTGGGTGCCGGCCACGCGAGCAGTGCCGAGACGCTCTGCGGCCGGGTGATCGTGGCGCTTAAGGCAGAGGGTCAACTGAGTGAGTCGGTAGGTGCTGGTTACCTTGATAGGCATTGGCCACCGGCGCTCAAGGAATCCGGCGCCTGGCCTCTGGACAGCCTGCGCCAAAGTTTCCTCAACGGTTCGCTCACTCGACTACTGGATCCGGACGCCGTTCTAAAGAACAAGATCGTAGAGTTTGTCGAGCGGGGTGACTTTGGCCTGGCCTCAGGACCTAAGCCTGATAGCACCTATGAGCGGGTTTGGTTTGATGAATTGCTCTCTCCGGACGAGGTCAACTTCGGAAGCGGGGTCTTTCTGCTCAAGAAGGACCAGGCGCAGTTTCTCGCCAAAGGGGGCAAACTGGAGACTGCATCTCAGCTGAGTTCCACGCTAAACCCTCAACCGGAGCCAGAGCAGGCACTCGAACTCAGCTCGGAGCCAGAGCCAGATGCTTCCCTAGGGGCTCAAACAATGAGGCTGCGCCTGGTGGGCGCCGTGCCGCCTGAGTTATGGAACCGCTTGGGCACAAAGGTGATCCCCAAGCTACGCTCCGGTGCTGATCTGCAGGTTAGGGTCGATCTTTCGATGACGGTGCAGGCTAGTCTGGGCCGTTCCCTGGAATCGGAGCTGCGCCAAATACTCGAAGATCTGGGGTTGGGAGAACAGGTGAGGATTGAGAAGGGCAATGGATAGCTCAGTTAAGAATTTAAGCGGTGTAAGACAAATACCATCTGTAATAGCTAGAGACATATGATACTCCATGACTAGAGTACTATTCTTTCTATCTGTAATTGTACTGGTCTTAGTATTAGTGTATTATTTGTTATTTGGTATTCCACTAACAGGAAACCTAAAGGGGTTGTTCGTCAGTATTATAGCTGGCGTTATAACAGCGCTTATCACAGTAGTTGCCGTTAATTGGGTCTTAGAGAAGCATAGAGAAAGAGAGCAATTGCCTTTGAAAAGAATTGCAGGTAAGAAACTCGTGGAACTGCTGAACGAAATCATCAATGCCATTGCAAAAATGGAGAAATCAGCCTCAGATGGTTGGGTGCCTCAAACAATCGATGAAATCCTCTCCAAGAAAGGCGCAGATCTGATCACCCAGTTAGATTGGGACAAGCCATCTGGCTACTCCGGATTGGCTTGGAAACAGCGCTTAAATCAATTGCACGATAAAACGTATCATGCAGTAGAGAGAATCATAGATTTATACGCACAAGTCATACCAGCAGACTTACTAGAGCAGTTAGAGAATTGGCTTAACCGTAGCCCACTAATGACCATAATACAAGCTGATGAAGCAGTGACAAAATCATACGAAGCTACAGATTATACTGACGTTGCATCCATTGCCTCAATATTATCTAACGTGTGGCGCAATCATTATCAGACAATAGGATTACCAGACCCCATTGATACAACCCTCACTATTCTGCGAAAGCTATGGAATCAAATCGATAGGCTTGCCAAAGAGCTGGGCATACCAAGACCTGATCTGCCTACAAGCTATCTCCACAGTACAAATGGGGAGATTCCCACACTTGGTTCTGCCCGCCTTTCGGATGCGGCTTTGAGACAAATGGATATTGGGCACAAGAAGAATCCCGGAGATAGAAACGATCACTAAACCCTGCTGGAGATCGCTACCTATGTCGGCCTCGGCGTCGAGCAGGTGGGTGCAAATCGAGTGCTTGAGCGTGTGGAAGGTGTTTGCATACCCTCCTGGACCAGAGGCGATTTGGGCCTTGAAGCACCGGCGGGCTAGCCCTATACTGCTCCCAATTGGAGGAGGACTCTGGGCATGAGCATCTTGATCGACCAACAA
>CAJXGD010000075.1 GCA_913053845.1 uncultured bacterium
CTAAACTTTTTGATGTTCTGCAATTCGACCATAGACTCAGCCAAAAGTTTAAACGACGTCTGAGTCACTGCCTTCTCATGTGCCGCGCTTTTGTACATTCCTCCAGCGACAATATGCTGGCAGTTGGGTCTCTCCTTCCGGATGCGCTCAAGTGCTGCACAAGTTATTCGTCGTTGTTCGTCTTGTCTCCTAAAGAAAACGTCATAGAGCCTATTCCGAAGGGGACCAAAGAGGAACTCAAGTAAATCTCGCACCACTACAAGGCCCTCCTCCATGTCTGCTTAACCATTGATTCATTTGCTATGTTACCCTGATAATGTTTATTGGTAGAGTCTTAGGGCAATTCTGCCCGATACTCGTTATCAGCGGTCATCAGAACACCATTATGGGAACATCATAATGCCTAGCGCAACGAGAAGTCAACAACCAAAGCTCCTCGACGAAGCCCGAAAGGTGCTCAGGACATCGCCTGCCATCTGCATCAGACCCAGCGCCTCATCGAGTTCCCGATACGCCAGCTTGGGTACGCTGGACTTTGAACCCTTATAACTGTGGAATCCCTGTGCCCTTGTGTGTTATCCATGTGTCGTGATATTTGCATTTCCCATCTAGGGAATCCGGGATTAGGCACTTGAGTGATACAGGCAGGCATTTCCAAATCCTCGTCGAATCTGATCCTTGACAGCTTTTCCGGGCTGGCCTATAATGCGATAGCTTGTCGTAAGCACATTCGCGCGCACGGAGGTGCAGCCGACCATGAGCAACATGTACAATCAATTCTCGCGTGAATCCCAACAGATCATGGGACTGGCCGCCCAACAGGCCGAGAGCTGGAATCATGACTACGTCGGCACCGAACATCTCTTGCTGGCCTTCTTGAAGCTGCGGGGCACCGAGGTATACAAGCTCTTGGAGATCAACGGGGTGACCTACCCCCGGGTGGCCCGGGAGCTGGAAAAGGAGATCGGCCATGGTGACGGCCACTTCGCCTCTAAGCAACTCCAACTGACCCCCCAACTGAAACATATCATCCAGAGCGCCTACGATGAGGCCCGACGCTATGGCTATTCGCTCATCAATCCGGAACACCTGCTGCTGAGCATCTTAGCCGAAGACCAGAGTGTGGCGGCCAAGGTGCTGCATCGCTTTGGGGTCAACGTCTCCCGCGTGCGCCGCTATCTCTCGCCGGCGGAGCGCAGTGTGGTCGGCCAACGAGCGCACCGCGAGGAGAAGCACTGGAAGAACTTCGAGTTCGGCCGCAGCCTGGTGGAAGAGGCCCGCGCCGGTCGGCTGGACCCGGTCATCGGCCGGGAGCAGGAGATAAATCGCATCATCCAGACCCTCTCCCGGCGCAAGAAGAACAACCCCGCCGTGGTCGGCGAGCCGGGGGTGGGCAAGACAGCCATCGTGGAAGGGCTGGCCCAGCGCATCGCTTCCGGCGACGTGCCGACCTCCCTCTTGGGCAAGGAGATCGTCGAGCTGGACATGGCCTCCATGGTCGCCGGCACCAAATACCGCGGCGAGTTCGAGCAGCGGCTCAAGACGCTGATCAATCAGGTGGTCGAATCCCGCAACGTCATCCTGTTTATCGACGAACTGCATACGGTGGTGGGCGCCGGCGGAGCGGAGGGGGCCATTGACGCCTCGGCGATCCTCAAGCCACCTCTGGCCTCGGGGCTCATCCAGTGCATCGGCACGGCCACCTCCGATGAGTATCGCAAATATGTAGAACGGGACGCCGCGCTGGAGCGGCGGTTTAAGAAAATTCTGATCGAAGAGCCCTCGGTGACCGACACGGTAGAGATCCTCAAGGGACTGCGGGAGCGCTATGAAGAACATCATCACGTGAGCATCAGCGATGAGGCCCTCTGGGCGGCGGCCAAGCTCTCCGACCGCTATATCTCCGATCATTTCCTGCCCGACAAGGCGATTGATCTCATCGACGAGACAGCGGCCAAGATCAAGCTGGCCGGCATGGCCACCTCGCCGGAGATCCGCGAGCTGGAAGTCCGGCTGCGCACCATCACCGCCGAGGAGGAGAGCGCAGCGCATGAACAGGACTATGAGCGAGCCGCCCGGCTGCGCGATCACCAGGCCCAACTGCGCTCCGAGCTGGAGCAGTTGCGCTCCGAGTTCAGCGAGGGCGAGAACGTGGTCAGCGCGGCCGCCGTGGCGGAGATGGTCGCCAGTTGGACCGGTGTCCCGGTGGGCTATCTCGAAGAGGAGGAGTCCAAGCGGGTATTGGCCATGGAGCAGGTCATCCACCGGCGCTATATCAACCAGGAGGGCGCCGTGCGCTCGGTGGCCCGTTCCATCCGCCGGGCCTACGCCGGGGTGAAAGACCCTCGGCGGCCCATCGGCAGCTTCCTCTTCTTGGGGCCGACCGGGGTGGGCAAGACCGAGCTCTCCAAAGCGCTGGCCGAGTTCCTCTTCGGCGATGAAGAGGCGCTGATCCGGATAGATATGTCCGAATATATGGAGCGCTTCTCCGTCTCGCGCCTGATCGGCGCCCCGCCAGGTTACGTGGGCTACGAGGAGGCCGGTGAGCTCACCGAGGCGGTCCGGCGCCATCCCTATTCAGTCATTCTCTTCGATGAGATCGAAAAGGCCCATCGCGACGTCTTCAATATCCTGCTCCAGGTGATGGACGAGGGCGTCTTGACCGATTCAGGGGGTCGCAAGGTGGACTTCCGCAACACGGTGCTCTGCATGACCTCCAATTTGGGTTCACGGGCCATCACCGATCAGAGCTCGTTGGGCTTCGCGCGCGAGGAGCGGGGGATGCGCTCCTACCGGGAGATGAAGAGCCGGGTGATGAGCCAGGTGCGCGAGCTCTTCCGGCCAGAGTTTCTCAACCGCTTGGATGATATCATCGTCTTCCAGACGCTCAGCCAGATTGACGTCCAGGCGATCGCCGAGCTGATGCTCGCCAAGCTGCAACTGCGCCTGGGCGAGCGCGAGATTCAGATTGAGGTCTCGGACGGAGCGAAAGCCATCTTGATCAAAGAGGGCTACGACCCCAAGTATGGGGCCCGCCCGCTGCGGCGCACCATCGAGCGCCTGATCGAAAACCCCATCTCGGACAAGATACTGGAGAACACCTTCGGACGCGGAGATCAGATCATAGTGGACGCGGACGAGGAGACGATCGTCTTCCACAAGCAGGAGAGCGAGCCGGCCGTAGTGGGGGCCTCGCAGGGAGAGCCGGCGGCTCCCTCAGAATAAAATAATGCCCTATCGCTGCAGCCACTGCGGTTATCAATCGCTCAAGTGGCTGGGGCGTTGTCCTGCTTGCGGCGAGTGGGAGAGCTTTGCGGAGCTACGCTCTTCTCCCTCAGACGCTCTTGTTGCCCAAGAGAGGGCTGTGCCGCAGCGGCTGGCCCAGATTGCCGCCGAAGCCGCTGAGCGTCGCCAGACGGGCATCGGTGAGTTCGACCGCCTGCTGGGTGGCGGGGTGATCGCCGGATCGCTGGTGCTGATCGGTGGGGAGCCGGGAGTGGGCAAGAGCACGCTGCTGTTAGCCGTCGCCGGCCAACTGGCTGCCGCCGGTTCGCCCGACCTGCCGGTGCTGTATGTCTCCGGTGAGGAGGGCAGCGCCCAGCTCAAGCTGCGGGCCCGGCGGCTGGGCATCGCCGATGAGCTGCCATTATTGATCCTTTGTGAGCAGCAACTGGAGGCCATACGCCTGGCCGTCGCCGAGCTCAAGCCGGGAGCGCTGATCGTAGATTCGGTGCAGGCCATCCTGCCCAGTGGGCTCAAAGAAGGACTGGGGACGACCGCTCAGGTAGGCGAGGTGACCTTTCAGCTCAACCGACTGGCCAAAGCTTATAATTTACCGGTCTTCCTGATAGGCCATATCACCAAGAGCGGCGCATTGGCCGGCCCCAAATCCATCGAGCACCTGGTAGATGTGGTGCTCTACCTGGAGGGTGGCCGGGAGAGTGACATCCGCCTGCTGCGAGCGGTCAAAAACCGCTACGGCTCGACCGAGGAGATCGGGGTATTTCAGATGAAGGCCGGCGGTTTGGAGGAGATCACCAATCCTTCCCAGTTCTTCACCCGGCGTCAGGGCTCTCCCCAGGCCGGCTCGGTGATCGTGCCCAGCCTGGAGGGCAGCCGGCCCATCTTAGTCGAAGTTCAGGCCCTGGTGGCCTCGGCCAGCGCCGCCCTGCCGCAGCGCCGCGCCACCGGCCTCGACGCCAACCGGGTCGCGCTGCTCCTAGCAGTGGTCGAGAAGCATTTGGGCCTGCGCCTGGGTCAATATGACGTCTATCTCAACCTGGCCGGTGGCCTGAGCCTGAGGGAACCGGCGCTCGATCTGGGGATCGCCGTGGCGGTGGTCTCCAGTTTGAAGAGTCGGCCCCTCTCCGGCGGGACGATCGTGGTGGGCGAGCTGGGGCTCTCCGGGGAGTTGCGGCCAGTGCGCAAGCTGCGCGAGCGCTTGGGCGAAGCGGTCCGCCTGGGCTACACTAGGGCCATCGTGCCCGCCACGGAGCAGCGTCTGAGCCGGGCGCAGCTTGAGACCCAGGAGGTCGGTAGCTTGGCCGAGGCCATCGAGGCGCTGGGTCTATAACCAATCGTACTCCGGAGAGGGAGGAAGCGTGGCGACAAATCTCGAACTGGATGAGGATTTCTTGCGGATACTGGCCCAATTGGCGCCGGGGACGATGTTGCGTGAGGCGCTGGACAACATCGTGGATATGGGCCATGGCGGTCTGCTGCTGATCGCCAGCGAGGAGCAAGCCCGTCAGGTGGTGCGCTCCGGCTTCGAGCTGCACGCCCGGCTCACCCCCCAACGGCTGGTGGAGCTTTCCAAGATGGATGGGGCGATCATCATTGACGAGGATTTGGGGGAGATCCTCTGGGCCAATGCCTTTCTGGTCCCCGATCCGGACCTGCCCTCCGAGGAGACCGGCACGCGGCACATGGCGGCCAGCCGGGTGGCCCAGCAACTGCACCGTCCCACCATTGCCGTCTCGGCCAGCCGCGGGCGGATCAGCCTCTATTACGGCTCGCGCAAGTATGTCTTAGGGGACATCAACACCTTGAGCGCCAAGGCCAATCAGGCCCTGCGCATCCTGGAACAATACCGGGCAACCTTCGATGATCTGACCCGTGAGCTGACCTCATTGGAGTTGGAAGAGCGCGTCCTGCCGGATCACATCGCCAATATCATTCAGAATATCGTCCAGATGCTGGAGACCGAGGAGGAGGTCCAGCGCATCTTCGTCGAGCTGGGCACCGAGCGCGAGTTGATGCAACTGCTGCTCGATTGGCTGATGCTCGATGTGCGTGAGGATTTCGAGTTGATCATCCGCGACTTCCAGGCTCCGGGCTTCCAGCAGACGCCGGAGGAGATCATCGCCGAGATTCGGGTGCTCCCCTCAGAGGACCTGCTCAATACCGAGCGGCTGATGGCCATTCTGGGCTATGAGGCGGGTGAGAGCTGGCTGGATGAGGCGATCCCCTCTCGGGGCTTCCAGGTGCTCTCGCAGATACCGCGCATCCCCATGGCGGTGATCGAGCGGCTGGTCAAGGAGTTTGGCACCCTGCAAAATATCATGCACGCTTCCGAGGAGGAGCTGCGTGGCATCAAGGGGATCGCCCAAGTGCGGGCGCGGGCCATTCGCACCGGCTTGATGCGGCTGCGCTCCAGCTTGCTGCTCATCGACGAAGGAGAGCTAATTGACTGATTCAAGCGAAATCATCTGGCAGCAACTTCAAGAAGCGTCCCAATTTATCCGTGAGCGCCTGATAGGGGCGTATAGCGATATGCCCCTGCCTACTATTGGCCTGATTACCGGTTCGGGCCTGAGCCAGGCGTTAGGCCGGCTGGAGGGCGAAGAGCGCTTGGCCTGGCAGGATATCCCGCACTTCCCCCGCTCCACCGTCGCCGGCCATGCCGGGGAGCTGGCGGCAGGCAAATTGGCCGGGGTGGGGCTGCTGTTGCAGCGCGGGCGGGTGCACTACTACGAGGGGCGCTCGATGAGCCAGATCGTCTTCCCGGTGCGGCTGATGAAGCTTTTGGGCATTGAGACTTTGATCATCACCAACGCGGCCGGGGGGATCAACCGATCATTTCAAGTAGGCGATTTCGTGCTGATCAACGATCATATCAATATGATCCCGGACAACCCCCTGAGAGGCCCCAATTTGGACCAGCTAGGGCCGCGCTTTCCCAACCTGAACGATGCCTATAGTGCCGAGCTGCGCCAGATCGCGCACCGGGCCGCCCAGGATGAAGGGCTGGAGCTCCAGGAGGGAGTCTACTTGGCCGCGCCTGGTCCTATGTACGAGAGCCCGGCCGAGATTCAGGCCTATCGGCGCTGGGGTGCCGATCTAGTCGGCATGTCTACCGTGCCGGAGGTCATCGCCGCGAGGCACTGCGGGCTGCGCGTTTTAGGGCTTTCGCTGGTGACCAACATGGCGGCCGGCCTCGCGCCGGGAGCTCAATTGAACCATCAAGAGGTCCTGGAGACGGGCAAGCGGCGCGAGCGGGCCTTCGCCCGGCTGATTCGGGCGATCGTGCGAGCATTATGAGCGCCGGGATACCTTGCATTATGTGATTGAGGAGGGCCCCGAGATGACCCTGGCCAAGGAGGCAATCTGAAATGACCCTCGGAATAGACCACACGATCCTGGCCGTCCGCGATCTCGAAGGGGCGATGGCCCTCTATCGCCGCTTGGGCTTCCAAGTCCTGTGCGGCGGCGAGCACCCCCAATTTGGCACCCACAATGCGCTCGTGCCCCTGGCTGACGGCTTTTATCTGGAGCTGATGGCCGTCAAAGATCGTGAATTGGCTGAGGAATCCCCGGTGACGAAGCTTGTCGTCGCGGCGCTGGAACGGGCAAATCGCCTGGCGCTCTACGCACTCGGCTCGGACGATCTCGAGGGTGATGTGGCGGCGATTCGGGCGCGGGGACTTGCGATCGGCGATCCCATTGCCGGTGAGCGCCTGCGACCCGATGGGGTGCGGGTGGCCTGGCGCACCGCGCACCCGGACGATCCTCGCCTGCCTTTTCTCATCGAAGACGAGACGCCTCGCGAGGTCCGCATCCCCGTGCCCACCGAGGGTCTGGGAAGGTCGCTACGTGTCGCCCACGTGCGGATCAGCTCGCATGATGCCGATAAGCTCTGTGAACGGCTGAGCAAGCTTCTGGGTATCCGTCCGGTCGAAGGGCAGTTTTCGCTGGGGCGCGGCGGGATTTGTGTGGTCTCTGGCGAAGAATATCGGCTCGACCGCTTGGCGCTCGTGATGGACGATCTGGAGGCACTCGCCGAGGAGTGGGGAAGCCGCGGCATTCCTTTCCATCGTGACACAAGCACAGGTGAAGAGGCTTTGTTGCTGGCACCCGAGGAGGCCGCGGGGGCGCGCATCGTCGTGCTCGCGAGCGGATGAGAATGCTCAGCCTGACTTGAGGGGGGGGCAGAGCGATGAGTGGAGTGGTCCGGTAGTCATTTTTATCCTGGTTAGGCTGACTGGACGAACTCAAATACAGGTGTTTCGATAGTGCGGACTGGTTGATTTCGTTCCCATACCGTTTGCTGTAGTTGTTCAACAGTCTCGGGTGCAAACAACCGCTCACCTGTTTCGACATTCACCCGGGCTGGCACGTTCTCAATGAGAATGAACCGACCATCGATCTCAAGACTATAGGTTACCTTCTGCTCGGTTAAAGTTTCTTGCCATACTTTATTC
>CAJXGD010000076.1 GCA_913053845.1 uncultured bacterium
GGAATCAAACCAGAACGAGCTCGCCGACTGGAAGCAACTCTACGCTTCCTTGCCCTATCATTGCGATATATTAAGGCAAAGAAGGAACTACGAAGGGTCAAGAAGGAATTTGATCAGCTTGAAGAGCAGCAACGCATCAAAAGCTCGATGGAAGACAGGCAGTGAACTTCAAGGCTTCGTTCCCAAAGAACCGCCCGTTCTCACCCGATAGCCACGCGCAAAGTCAGCAGCCCGCATCCGCGGCTTAGATTCGGGTTGCACTTCCAATAATTCCAGCGCGCCCGCGCCGGTCATCACCAGCAAGCCTTCCGTACTAACGCTGATAACTTCGCCCGGCCGCGCCCGCTCGCCCGCAGCTTTGACCACCCGGCCAGCATAAATCTTGACGCGCTTGCCATCATAAAACGTGTAAGCCCCCGGCGCGGGATTGAGCGCCCGAATCAAGTTAGCAAGCTCTACGGCCGGCTTGCTCCAGTCCAAGCGGGCCAGAGCTTTGGGGATCTTGGGCGCATAGCTCACCAGTGCCTCGTCTTGAGGCTGAGGCTGAATCCGACCACGCGCCAGCCCTGCCAAACTTTCCAGCATCAGCTCGGCCCCCAGCTCGGCCAGCTTGGTCTCCAACGTTCCGGCAGTATCTTCACTGGAAATATCACAGGCGCGCTGCAGCAGGATGGCCCCGGTGTCCAGACCCTCGTCAATTAGAAAGGTGGTCACGCCGGTCTGAGGCTCACCGCGCAGCAGTGCCCATTGGATCGGCGCCGCGCCGCGATAGGCCGGCAGCAGCGAGGCATGAAGATTGATCGTGCCCAGCCGCGGAATTTCTATCAAGGCCGGGCGCAGCAGTTGCCCAAAAGAGGCTACCACCAGCGCTTCCGGCCCCAGCGCCGCGATCTCCTCGGCGGCCTGGTTGACCCGCTGCGGTTGGCGCAGCGGCAGATTCAGTTGCAGGGCCTCGCACTTCACCGGCGAAGGCCTGAGATGATAACCACGTCCGGCCGGGCGATCCGGCACGGTGTAGACGGCCAGCAGTTGATGCTGGTGGGCGAGCGCACGCAAGGTGGGTAGGCCCAGTGCGCCCGAGCCGATGAAGATCAACTTCATAGCCCGACCGCCACCCGCTCTCGCTGGAGATGATTACTACTGCGTTCTTTCTCTTCTTCCCTAAGCTTCCTCCGGTACTCCTTGAGCAAAAGCTGCCGACGGGCCTCGCCCAGATGGTCAATGAAGAGCACCCCATTCAGATGATCTAACTCGTGCTGCAGCACGCGTGCCAGCAGCTCTTCAGCCTCAATTTGGACTTCCTTACCGGAATAGAGGTCCAGCGCGCGCACGCTGACCCGCAGTGCCCGCTCCACTTCGGCCTCCACCCCGGGAATGCTCAGACAGCCTTCCGTGCCTAGCACCCGCTCCCGGCCGGCCTCCAGGAGCTCAGGATTGACCAGAAGGCGCAATTCGTCGTCTATATCCACGATGATCAGCCGCAGGCTTACCCCTACCTGCGGCGCGGCCAAGCCGTAACCGCGCGCCAGCACCAGCGCCTCGACCATCCCGTCGGCCAGTCGCCTGATCCGATCATCCAATTGTTCAACGGCTAGTGCCGGACGCCGCAGCACCGGGTCTGGATATTTCACAATCTCCAACGCCATTGTATCTTCGCTCCTTCAGGCTCGGCGTTCTGCTGGGCAAACTGCCTTGCCCACTTGCGAGCCGTAACCCGCTTATTATATGATCAGTTTTGCCGACTGGCAAGCGCGAAAAGCTTATGAACTCACTGGAAACGTTACGCGAGATGCTGCACAAGGTGCTGAACCTGGAGCGGCGCACCGGCTACGGGGATCAGGCTGTCTTCGGCGGCCTGGAAGCCTTACTCGAGCGTTTCTCATTGGCTCAGGATGAGCAACCCAGTGGCGCCGCGCTCGCCCCGTTGCGCCAGGCCGTGCGGGGCTATAGCTCGCAAACTCTGCCCCACCGTCGCGAGACGGTCCGGGAGCTGGAGGCGCTCTTGACCGATCTGGAGCCGGCAGCTCCGCTGGAGCCAGGCTCGGCTGAACCGGCTGAATCGCAGGTAACACAAGCTAGCCGGCCGGCGTCCGATCCCCAGGATCAAGAGCTGAGCCGGCCGGTGCGTTATGCCAAGGGCGTCGGCGAGCGACGGGCTAAGCAGTTGGCCAAACTGGGCATCGAGACGATCGAAGACCTGCTCTTCTACCTGCCACGGCGGATGGAAGATCGCAGCCAGATCAAGCGCATCGCTCAACTGCGGGAGGGCGAGCGGGTGACGGTGCGCGGACGGGTCCGGGCGGTGGAGGTGATCAAGCCGCGGCCCAATTTAGAGATCCTCAAGCTGGCCTTGCAGGACAACACCGGCCTGCTCTACGCCGTCTGGTTTAACCAGCCCTGGCTCAAGAGCCAGTTTGCCGCTGGAGAGCGCATCTCACTCTATGGGCAAGTTGAGCGCACTTATAAGCAAGTTCAGCTTAATAGTCCGGTCTGGGAACCAGCGGACCAGCCTTTCTTGACCGGGCGGCTGGTGCCGATCTATCCGGCCACTGAGGGGCTCAAGCCGGCGGCGCTCTACCGGCTGATCTGTCAGAATCTGGAGCGTTATCGTGAGGCGATCCTGGAGATACTGCCGGAGGAGGTCCGCGAGCGCCATGAGCTATTGCCGCGCGCGGAGGCCCTCGAGCGTATTCACCTGCCCGGCTCGTTGGCCGAGTATGAGCAGGCCCGGCGGACCTTGGCCTTTGAAGAATTTTTCATCTTTCAGCTCGGCCTGGCGCGCCAGCGCCGGCAGGCCCAGAGCCAGCGCGGGCCAGAGCTGGAGATCTCCGATGAGCGCCTGGAGCAACTGCTCGCCAGGCTGCCCTTCAAGCTGACCGGCGCCCAGGAGCGGGTGATCGCCGAGATAAGAAACGACTTGGCCAGCGGCCATCCCATGAACCGGCTGTTGCAGGGCGAGGTCGGCGCGGGCAAGACGATCGTGGCCGCGGCGGCCTGTCTGATCGCCGCCGGCGCCGGCTATCAGGCCACGCTGATGGCCCCGACGGAGATCCTGGCCCAGCAGCACGGCGAGCGGCTGCGCGCGGTGCTGGAGCCTGAGGGTGTGCGCGCCGGCTTATTGGTGGGCAGTTTGAGCGCCCCCGAAAAAGAGAGCGTGCGCCGGGCCGCGTCAGAGGGCGAGCTGGACCTGTTGATCGGCACCCATGCCCTCTTGCAAGATGAAGTGCATTTCAAGCGCTTAGGTCTAGTAGTGATTGACGAGCAGCAGCGCTTCGGCGTGATCCAACGGGCAGCGCTGGAACAAAAAGGGGCCAACGCCCACGTGCTGGTGATGAGCGCCACGCCAATCCCGCGCACCATCACCCTGACGCTCTACGGCCAGTTCGAGATCTCCATCCTGGACGAGCTGCCCTTCCCCAAGCAAATTCGCACCTATTGGCTCTCGACGGATCGGCGAGCTCAGGTCTATGAGCTGATTGCCGAGCAACTGCGCCAGGGGGCGCAGGCTTACATCGTCTATCCGCTGGTCGAAGAGTCCGAAACGCTGGACCTGCGCGCCGCGGCCAAGATGCAGAAAGAACTGGCCAAGGGCATCTTCAAGGAGTTTCGGGTCGGCCTGCTGCATGGCCAGATGAAGGCGGCTCAAAAGCAGCAGGTCATGGCTCAGGTGCGCAGCAAAGAACTGGACGTGCTGGTGAGCACCTCGATCATCGAAGTCGGCATTGACGTGCCCGACGCCAGCCTGCTGGTGATCGAACATGCCGACCGTTTTGGGCTGTCGCAGCTTCATCAACTGCGCGGGCGGATCGGGCGCTCCGGTCAAAAGGCGCTCTGCTTTGCCATCGCCGATGCTTCCAGCGAGGAGAGCCGGCGCAGGCTGGAAGTTTTCCGGGACATCAATGACGGCTTTGCCATCGCCGAGGAGGACCTCAAAATACGGGGTACGGGCGAGCTGTTGGGTATCTCGCAGCACGGTCTGGACACGACCTTCCGCGTAGCCGATCTATTAAGAGACTTTAAGATTATGAAAGAGGCGCGCGCTGAGGCGGAGCGTCTGCTCGAGCAGCAACCCGATACGCCCCTGCTAGTAGAGTTCCAGCGTCGCTTCGGGGCCAGCTTCGATCTGGCGCATTTCTAGACAAGATGTGTAGGATGGCTATAGTTGCCCCGGCGTTGACAGCCTAAAAATGCCCTGCTAGAATGAGCTAACGTTTAGGGGAGGGGATCACACCATGCCAACCGAACTTGCTGCCCGCATAGCTGAGCTAACGCCTTCGGCGACTTTGCAGGTCAAGCGCCGGGCCGATGACCTGCGGGCTAAGGGCACTGACTTGATAGACTTCGGCCTTGGCGAGCCGGACTTCAATACTCCGGAGCAGATCAAACAGGCTGCCCAGCAGGCGATCACAGCCAACTTCACCCATTATACCGACACTCGCGGCACGCCGGCACTGCGCGCGGCAGTAGCCGAAAAGTATCGCCGCGACTACCAGGCAGTCTATGATCCGGAGCGGGAGGTGCTCGTCAGTTGCGGCGCCAAACAGGCGCTCTTCAATGCCATGTTGGCCCTCTGCCAGCCGGGCGATCAGGTCATCCTGCCCGCGCCCTATTGGGTCAGCTACCCGGAGCAGATCAAACTGGCCGGCGGCGAGCCGCTGGTCCTACCCAGCCGTCCGGAACAAGGCTTCAGCCTGAGGGCCGCCGAGCTCGAGGCGGCACTGACGCCGCGCACCAAGGCAGTAATTTTAAACTTCCCCAACAACCCTTCTGGGGCAATGATCGAGCGCGCCGAGCTGGAAGCGATGGTAGAGCTCGCCATACGCCAGGATTTTTATCTGATCTATGATGAGTGCTATGAGCAGTTTGTCTATAGCGGCAAGCCGTTTTCACCTGCCGAGTTCGCCAATGATCACACGCTGATCATCGGCTCCTGCTCCAAAACCTACGCCATGACCGGCTGGCGGCTCGGCTGGGCAGTAGGTCCTGCGGAGCTGATCCGACCCATGGGAGCGATTCAGAGCCAGTCCACTTCAAATCCCAGCTCGATCTCTCAAGCAGCAGCGCTGGCGGCGCTGAGCGGCGATCAGGACCGTGTGGCGGAGATGATCGCCGAGTATCGCCGGCGACGCGACCTGCTGTCCCAGGGGCTTAGCGCTATTCCCGGCGTGCAATGCCCGACTCCGCCGGGGGCTTTCTATCTCTTCCCCAATGTGGAGGGTTGGTTTGGCGAGGAAATTAATAATTCAGTCAGCCTGGCCACCTACCTGCTGGAGCGGGCCGGGGTGGTCACCGTGCCCGGCGCGGCCTTCGGGGCCGAGGGCCATCTGCGCTTCTCCTACGCCACCTCTCAGGAGCAAATAGCTGAGGGTCTACGCCGACTGCGCGCGCTTTTCGGCCGATCAAGTCCGACCAGATGAGCCTGCGCCGGCACCTTAACCTGAGGATGAAGTTCGCGCTGATCGTTAGCTGAAGGAGTAAGAATGGCAAATCTTAGTAAAGTCTTGCAATCGTATCTACCTAGCAGCGCCAGAGAGGCATCTCCAGAGTTAGCGCTGACCTTTGAGCTAGACAGAGAAAAGGCCGAAAAGATCAAATCCATGATGGATGAGATGGGCTTCAGGACGGAGGAGGAGTTTTTCAACTTCGCCATCGCACTCACCCATTGGGCCCTTCAACAAACCGAAAAAGGTTGCACCATCGCTGCCATCAAGGCCAAAGACGATGGAGATGCAGAGCACCCCGAGATAGAAGTTTCTGAGTCTGTTGAGGTCCCAGTGCGCGGAGTGCTCAGTACGGTCAGTGCCTAAGGTACTTGTTTAGCGTCTCGAGGATCGGTTATGATGGGTACGAGAGATTATGACTGTTGAATGTCCCAACTGCCAGAGGCTCAGGGTGGAACTGCAGCGGCTGCAAGCTCAGCTCAAGGAGTTGCAAGCTCAGTTGCGCCGCGGTCACCGTCAAGCGGCTCCCTTCTCTCGAGATGAGCCCAAGTCTGACCCCCAGCCCCCAGGTCGTCATTCTGGTCAAGGGAAGTTCAGCCACCGTGAGCAACCTGTGGAGGAGGAGATCCAGCAGACGATTGCAGTTCCTTTGCCGCATTGTCCTGACTGCGGGGGGCCACTGGAAAGGCGAGCCGGTCATGAGCAGTTCCAGGTTGACCTACCCCAGATTCGGCCCCGGATCACCCGTTTTCGCACTGAGAGCGGCTACTGCCCTCGCTGCCGCCAGCGGGTACGCTCGCGCCACCCTGAGCAGATCTCTACCGCCAGTGGGGCGGCGGGGGTGAGTGTCGGGCCACGGGCCAAGGCCCTGGCGGCTGATCTGAAGCATCGGCTGGGGTTACCCTACCGCAAGATTGGCGAGCTGTTCCAGACGGCTTTTGGGCTGAAGGTCAGCGCTAGTGGGCTGTGCCAGTCCAACGCGCGGTTGGCCCAAAAGGCCCAGCCACTCTACCAGGAGTTGCTGGAAGCGATTCGCCGCTCGAGCGCGGTCTATGCCGATGAGACGGGCTGGCGTATTGGGGTATTGTCCGCTTGGTTGTGGGTGTTTACCAGCGAGCGGATCACGGTCTACACCATCCGGGAGAGTCGCGCTCACCAAGTGGTGCTGGAGATTCTGGGCCGAGAGTTTGCTGGAGTGCTGGTCAGCGATTGTTTTAGGGCCTACGACGCCAAGGCGCTGGCCGGCTGGCTGAAGCAGAAGTGCTTTGCCCACTTTGTGCGGGAGTTTGCCAAGCTGGAGCGAGAAAAGACGCGCGGAGCGGTGCGTTTTCCGCGAGCGCTGTTGGCCGTGCTGCGGGAGGCTCTGAAGTTGCGGGAGGAGAAGTCTCAGCTGTCCCAGTCTGAGTTTCAGGCTCGCGTGCGGGAACTGGAGCAGCGACTGGATGCCCAGATCGATGCGGGGCGGCGGTTCAGCGACCCGGACAACGCGCGGCTGGCCAAGCGGCTGAGGAAGCAGCGGGCGCACCTGTTCACCTTCCTGACCAGGGAAGGGGTAGAAGCCACCAACAACCGAGCGGAGCGGGCGCTGAGACCGGCGGTGATCGTGCGCAAGACGGGCGGGTGCAACCGCCAACCAAGCGGGGCCAAGACCCATGCGATTCTGGCCAGCCTGTTGGTGACGATCAAACAACAAGGCGGGAATCCCCTGGAGACCATGGCCCGCGTACTCACCGGCCAGGGGAAACAATTGGCTCTTCAACTGCAACGCCCTCCTCCCTAAATATCTCTCTCAATGGCTGAACGCTAAACATGTACA
>CAJXGD010000077.1 GCA_913053845.1 uncultured bacterium
GTTGACACCACATGGTTGGTGCCTGGCACCTCCACAACCGGCACCTCTACAAACCCTGCAGGGCGTCGGCGACGATCGTGTCGTGGGCCGGGTCGATGGTGCGAAGGTCCAGATGGGTGCGACCGTCGGCAACTCTGGCGATGATGGGTGGGCCACCGTCGTGACCTGTTCGCAAGATCTCAGCGTGATTTCCATGGAACATGGCAAGGAGAAGTAAAGGATAATGATATCCAAGGGTTTCTTGAATATAAAGATAAGAAGGAGTACAGGTTCACCGCTCACCTAAAGCAAAGAGGGAGAATCGTGAATGGATATTTCGATGTTAAGAGGGATGATTTACAGTCTAAATTGAGGATTCATGGTCATATCTATGAAGGAAAGTTCCTAATAGGCGAATACAGGAGCATGGATAGTAAAAGGATAGATAAAGGAGCGTTCATGTTTGAATTTGCAGGCACTGGACAACAACTTAAAGGATTGATCATCGGTATCAGGATGCGTGACAGTACCTTAGGCTTGTTCACCGTGCAACTAGCTCAGGAGTAGTATAGTTAGCACGTTATGAGCGCCGCCACCATCCATTACCTCACCCATGAGGAGTTGCGTCGCCTCTACGGCCTGCGCGCCTCCGAGGTCGGCCTGCTCCTGCGCCAGGAGGTTGATCTCGCCTGTCAGCGGGTCAGCGTCTCGTGCCCGCTCAACAGCAGCGAGACGTGGTCCGTGTCCAGCACGTACAGAGGCATGGAGGCAGGCTCACTTCACCGCAGCCCGGGCGCGCCCCACTGGGGCAGCCTTCCGTTGCGCCGCCCGCTCCTCCGCGATCGCGGCCTGGACCTCGTCCCACAGCGGGTTCTCCGCCAGCGCACCGGCGTGCTCGATGTAGGGGTTGGCCGTCCCGCCAGCGAGCCAGCGGTGCAGGGCAAAGCGGCTGAAGCGCCAGCGGCGAGCGACCTTCTGGGCCGGCACCTCGCCGCGGGCCGCAGCCTCCCGCAACGCCCGGGGCGAAACCTCCAGCAGCGCCGCCGCTTCTTCAAGGGTGAGAATTTCCTTGCTCATAGAAGCCAGTATAGGTCGTTCAATAGCCTTTAGCAAGCGATTTGAAAGTCGTTTGAATGCGCTTGAAGGGGGGTGCAGCTCAGACGATCTTGGGGCTGGCGAAGACCTGGCGGGCCAGCTCGTCGCGGGCCTTGCCCACCAGCCGGGCATAGATCATGGTGTTCTGGATGTTCTTGTGCCCCAGCCAATCGCGGACCTGCTCCAGATGGGCTCCCGCCTCGATCATATGCATCCCGATCGAGTGCTTCAGCACGTGAAAGTGGCTCTTCCTCTTGGGGAGCCCGGCCCGCTCACCGTACTTGGCCATCTGCCATCTGAGCGTGCGCGGGGAGATCGGATCGCCCTGGCGAGAGAGGAACAGGATGGGGTCATCATCGTTGCGGGTCCGCAGGTAACTCTTGAGGAGCTTGCCCACGTCGGGCCAGAGGGGATACTCTTGGGAGAGCGAGCCCTTCACCCGATGGATGAAGATCCGCCGGCGGGCGAAGTCCAGATGGTCCCGCCGGAGCAGCCCCACCTCGGCGGAGCGTAGACCATACTTGTAGCTGAGATAAAAGATGGCCTTGTCCCGCTTGGAGCGGATGACGCTCAGGAGGCGGCGGAGCTCGTCTTGGGTCAGGTAGTCGATCGTCACGCCGCCCAGTGTGCGCCGGTCAGGGCAGCGAGGGAAGGGCAGGTGGCTGCCGCAGCGGTGAGGATGGACACCCTACTTGCCGCTTTCGGTGAATTTTCATCTCCCGGTGATCCCGCGAAAGGGCCGATCAGATGGAGACGGGCTCCGGGTGAGTTGCCGCTTTTATCTATTCCCGGCAGGTGAGGCTGCCTGCCGTTCCCTCCCCCTCGCTTCCACCCCGGCCACCGTCGCCGGCATCTATCAATATTATTGGGTAGGCCACGCCAATATTCAAAATACGCTGATCTACGCTCAACTGCGCGACCGGACGCGCGACGGCCAGGCACGGCGCTGGCTGGGCTCCGAGCGGTTGGTGTAGGGGCTACCCAGCCTTGCGCGGCGCCTTTAGTCAGACTATTATTACGGTATGCCGGTATACCGAGAGGAGGAGCGATGAGACTGCAAGAACGCATTGAATTTCGCACCGATACTCAGACCAAACACCTGCTGGAGGAGCTGGCCCGCAGCCGGAGAGCCTCCCTGGGCGAGCTGCTACGCTCCCTGGTCGAGCGCCAACTGGACGAGCTCGGTTGGAAGAAGGCCTCCCAGGCGGAGGCGGCCCAGGACCTGCTCAGCCTGAGCGTGGGACCGCTGCCTGGGCCGGAAGAGCTCCAAGAGGAGATAGCCGATGCCTTCGCCGCGGAGGACTGAAGTAGGGGCTGGGTCACCCCACCTCTACTTTCTCGACACCAACCTGATCGTCTACGCCCTGGGGCGCTCCCCGCAGGCCCTCCCAGAAACCCAAGCGCTGGAGCGGGCGGCACGGGTCATCGTCCAGGCGATCGGCGCAGGCCGTCTGCAGGCGGTAACCAGCTTGGTGGTCCTCCAAGAGCTCATCTATCTGCTGCGGCGCTGGGCTCGCCGGGGCGCCGGGCCGCAGATGCCCAGCCCACAGCGCGTTGTAGCTGATGTCATCGCGCTCTGCCAGGCCGTCTACACGCCGACGCTGGCCGAGCTGACCGGAGCGCTCGCCGGTTACAAGCAGAAGCAGCAGGATTTCAACGATCGGCTGATCGCCCAGGCCATGCGGGCGCAAGGGATCAGGCAGATCGTGACAGCCGATCGCGGCTTCACCCGGATCAAGGGCATCCGGCGCCTCGATCCGCCGGCGCTGGCCGCACAACTGGAAGAGGCTTCCTAGCAGCGGTGATGCGGGCGCTCTGGCTGGCGATCCGCAACGATAAGCAGGTCCGGCGCTATTCGGGACTGGCCGGGCGGCTGGGCGGCTCCCCTTTGCAGATTTCCTGAAATACGGATATACTGGGCTCGGTGATCGCAATGAACCCCAAGGCGAAGACGCTTACGTTGCGCGGGCGAGGTACGCTGACCTTGCCGGCCGAGCTGCGCAAACGGTATCGCTTGGAGGAGGGCGAACCGCTCACCCTGCTTGACCTGGGCGGAGTCTTCATCCTGGCCCCCAAGCTGACTCTGGTGCCCAAGCTGGTGGGCGAACTGAGCCGGCTCCGGGAGGAGGCCGGGCTGAGCGTGGATGAGCTACTCGAGGGCCAGAGTGAGCAGCGCCGGAAGCTCTACCGGGAACGCTACGGCGGCCAAGCTTAGGGTCTTCTTCGACTCCGATGTGCTCATCGCCGGCTCGGCCTCCAAGACCCATTCTTCGGCCAGCTACCTCCTGCTGCAACTCGCCGAGCTCACCCTGATCGAAGGGCTGATCTCCCCCTATGTGAGGGAAGAGGTCGAGCGCAACCTCCAGGCAAAGCTCCCCCAGGCCCTGCCGGTCTTCCGAGCCTTGGTGCAGACGGCACTGGTCGAGGCGCCCGATCCTCCGCTCGCTGCTCTTGCGCGATGGACCGGTCGGGCCGATCCCAAGGACCTCCCGGTGCTGGCCGCGGCGATCAGCAACGACTGTCACTACCTGGTGACCTTCAACATCAAGGATTACCCAAACCCGCCTCAGTCGCTGGAGGTGCTGCCGCCGGGCGAGCTGGTCCGACGGGTGAGGCAACGGTTGGCAGAGCTCGCAGAGCTGGAGTAAACCCCAGAACTCCAACAAGACGGCGACGGACCGAGCGTAGAACGCCACTTGACGATCTCCCCAAAAGGCCATATCATGGCCATAATATGATCACTCGAGGCGATCGCCCATGAAGTCGGTAGCCGTTCACATCACCATCCCTGAGGAGCTGTTGGAAGAAGTGGATCGGCAGGCGGAGCAGGAGCGACGCAACCGCTCCGAGCTCACCCGCGAGGCGCTGCGCCGCTATCTGGCCAGACAGCAGCAAAAGGCTCTCGCAAAACAGCAGCTCCTTGGCGCCTTGCAGGAGTCGGCTGGGAGCTGGACTGATGAAACCCATCCGGAGCTGACCGAGCGCGAAGACCCCCATCGGCTGAGAGAAGCGCTCTGGGAGGCCGACCAGCGGAAGCTGGAGCGCCGGCGGCCCTAGCCCGGTCAGAGATGGCCTATCTCCTAGACTCCGACGTGCTGATCTGGCAGTTGCGCGGCCATACGCCGACGGTGCGTCTGCTGCGCGCATTGGCCCAAGCGAAGCGCGAAGAGAGCGAAAGCATATCGCCATTGGGCTGTTCGGTCATCTCTCTCTTTGAGGTGCGCTCAGGAATGCGTCCCAAGGAAGAGAAGGTCACCGAGAAGCTGCTGGCTACGCTGGAACGCTATCCGGTTGATGAGACCATCGCCCGGAAGGCCGCCGACTACTACCGATCGTTTGCTCGGCAAGGCGTAACCCTGCATATAGGGGATCTGCTCATCGCGGCCACGGCCGTCACCCGGCAATTAACGCTAGTGACTTACAACCGGAGCCACTTTCCAATGAAGGAGCTCCACCTCTACCAACCCATGCCAGAGTTCTGATTCACCTTTTAAGGCTGGGCGGTGGGCAGGCGAGCACGTCCACACCCAGCGGTTGAAACGGCTCAACGGCTCAGAGATTACGGACCCAGACGACGAAGGGTGAGAAATCTTCCCCGCCTGGCTCCTCTCCTGAAGGGGCAACAACGCGAAGCAATCGTTGACCTGAATGGTTAAATACTCTTCTTTCCCTTTCCCGCACCTGACGAAAGTTGGAGTTGGACGGGAAGGACGAACGACACCAGAGCAGTTGATACGACTCATCTGATAACGGCACGTCTTACGAATCTGGTTAGGGAGGAAGCGGAGTCGGGTAGCTCGCGCCGCCGGGTTCGCGGGTGTCCGATGTCCCGCCATATCTACCTTGCTTTTCCTCTTGACACGCCGCTCATTTTCTGCTACAATATAATTATGCCAACACATAACACAGCTCAATGCGTCGCGGTTGTCTGCCCAGCCTGTCACGGTGCGGGTTGGTTCCGCCATCCGGCGGGCTGCTCCTGTTCCCTCTGTCGCCCCGCCGGTGCGCCGCAGTCCCCTTTCCGTTGCATGTGCTGTCTTGGCGCCGGCCGGGTTTCGCCACGTCGGGCGACATCGCGCGGCGGCTTTCGCCGGCAGCGCCCCTCCGTTCCCCTGGCTCCCCCCGTTTCTGCCGCAGTCCCGCTCTCTCTCCCCTTCTAGCTCCGGCTTAATCTTCAGCTTAATTCTCCCCTTAATCCTGACCTTAGAATCCAAAATCCCTGGCCCGAATCGGGGCTGCTGACCGGCCCGATCGGCGCGGTCGGCACCGCCCGCAAACTCATGTTGCCTTGGAATCCAAGGCCATCTCTCCCCATCTCTCCGACTATAAGTGACGGATGTCCCGCCGGGATAATCGGCATAAACTCCTTGACAAACCAAACCACATGTGGTATGATATAGGTGTAGGATAAGCAGCCCCCTCAGGCGCAAATCCTCGCGGGTGAGGCCCCGCAACAAGCGCCACGCGGCTGGGAACAGCAGCAGGAAGGGCGATCACAGGAAGGCCGGGAGCTGAACTAGAAACCCTAGGGAATAGCGGCCCACCGCTGAAATAGGCGGGCAAGAGGTGACGGACCCAGACTAACCGCCCCCAGAGTGCTAAGCGACCTGGCGCAACCGAACCCAACCACAAGCAAAGGGGTGGAAACCATGCGTAAACCACGCAATCTAATTGAGCGCATCGAGTGGGCGCATCGCCGCCTAGAGCGGGCGAAGCTGCTCATCGAGAACGGCCTGATCGAGCAGGCCCAAACCACCAAAGGCCCCATCTATCTCTGCAAGAGCCAGACGCACCAAGACAAACTCTACGTCATCGAGGCGGATGATTGCCCCTGCCGGGACGAATATCGGGCAGGGGGACACAAGGTCTGCAAGCACATCCTAGCCCGCCTGATCCTCGAAGAGGGCATCCCCCTCTCGAAGATAAGCGCGGATCCCATCTACTGGAAAGGAGAGGAGGTAAACACCAATGGCAAGAAGCCAGTTGCAGTTGCTTAAAGGAACGGACCCAGAGGCAGGGTTGGGGGTCATCCCCCCAGCCCCGGCCTCCGGGCCACAAGTGATGATAGCACAGATCGAAGCGGCGGCGCAAGAGCTAACTGATGATGACCTCTATCGGTTAGCTACGCTGCTCGATCAGCAGGCCGAGGAGCGGAGCCGCCAAGAGCACGAGAGGATCAACCACCACCTGCGCACCGAGGACGCCTACCGGGAGCACCGTCGCCTAAATGAGGGGTGG
>CAJXGD010000078.1 GCA_913053845.1 uncultured bacterium
ATGAAGATCACGACCGTCAAAGAATTCCGAGATCATGCGACGAAGCTCCTGAGGGGTTCTGATCTCCTCTTGATCACCCGCCAGGGCCACGCCGCCGGTCTCTACTTGCCGTTCTCTCACACCGAGGAGCTCCCCTTCGAGCTGCGTAAGGAGCTTCAACAAACCCTGGCCCGCTCCGTTCGCCAAGCCCTAGAGGAGAAGGAGCTCACCGAAGAGGATATCCTTGCAGACTTCGAGCGCTTCCGCACGGTCAACCGTTCCCGCTAGGGTCGTCGCAGATGCGAATGCTATCCTCTCGACGTTGATCAGTTTCGACTGACTACTTTCAACCGGCCGCCTGTCGCAGGCGTGCTTGCTGCTTGAACACCTCAGCCTGGTCTGTCCGCTCCCAGGAGAGATCCAGCTCCGGCCGCCCGAAGTGGCCATAGGCCGAAAGTTGGCTGTAGATGGGCCGGTGTAGCTCTAGCCGCTCGATGATGGCCGCCGGGCGGAAGTCAAACTGCTCTAGAATCAGTGCTTCGATCTCCTCGTCAGGGATCGTCCCCGTGCCGGAGCTGTCCACCGTGACCGCCACCGGATGCGCCTGCCCGATGACATAAGCGATCTGCACCTCACATTCGTCGGCCAGGCCGGCGGCCACGATATTTTTGGCCACATAACGCGCCATGTACGAGGCGGAGCGATCTACTTTAGTCGGGTCCTTACCGGAAAAAGCCCCTCCGCCGTGGGAGCCGAAGGCCCCATAGGTGTCTACCTCGATCTTGCGCCCAGTCATCCCGGTGTCGCCCGGTGGTCCGCCGATGACGAAGCGCCCGGAGGGGTTGATCAACACCTGGGTGCGCTCATCCATCCAGTCACCGATCACCGGCCGGATGACCTCCTGCAGCAGGTCTGCTTGCAGGCGTTGGAGTTGAATTTCGGGGTCATGCTGGGCCGAGAGCACCACGGTATGGGCGCGCGCCGGCTGATGATCGTGCGATTCTATCGTCACTTGCGATTTTCCATCGGGGCGCAGATAGGGCAAGAGCCCCTCCCGGCGCACCTGGGCCAGGCGGCGCACCAGTCGGTGAGCCAAGCTGATCGGCAGCGGCATCAACTCCGGCGTCTCGTTGCAGGCGTAGCCATACATGATCCCTTGATCGCCCGCGCCGAGGCTCTCATAACTATCCTGATTGTCACGCTTCAATACGGCCTGGGCGATGTCGGGTGATTGCTCGTGCACGGCGGAGAGCACGGCGCACTGATCGTAGGAGAAGCCGTATTCGGGCTTGTCATAGCCGACTTCACGGATCGCCTGACGGGCGATACCGGCTAGGTCGAAGTTGGCTGTAGTGCTGATCTCGCCCCCGATCAAGACTAGACCGGTGGTGACAAAAGTTTCACAGGCGACCCGTGCCTGAGGATCTTGGGCCAAGATAGCATCTAAAATACTATCAGAAATACGATCGGCCACCTTGTCCGGGTGGCCTTCGGTGACCGATTCCGAGGTGAAAAGCCGGCTTGACATAGGACTCCTCCTTGGTGGGGTCGTGCTGCACCGCTCGCCCCCGAATTGCCGGCATTATAGTCGGTCCGGTTCAGGAGGGCAAGCGCAGATAGGCTCCTATGTCCTAACGAAGGGCCTCATTCAAGGGGTGTCCTATGGGTTCAGGGCGCACTGCTGCTGCTCGCTGCTGCCAACAAGGTGTCAAAATCGAGCGTAAAGCCCATGCCGAACGAAGGCGAGCTCGCTAAGGGTATTGGAAAGGAGAGCTCAACGAAGAAACCGAAGCCGCTGAAACTGAAGGAGTTACCGATCTTAAATAGCCAGTCCGGGAAGGGATTGGCGCTCACCGTGGTCAGAATGGGTGCGATGCCGGTATAAGGCGTGATCACCACTGTGGGAGTGACCTGCAACGGCAATTGCAGTACCCAGTAGGGCAAGAAGGCCGCCGCCGTGGTCGGGGTCAAAAAGACCATGTCCAAATGAGCTACCGAGATACCCTTGCCGATGATCAGCCGCGTCTCAGGATAGATGGTCGCCAGTCCACTGCAAGGAGAGCTGTTCAGACAACCGGGCAGATCGAAGAAGATACCGCCTCCCACCGACTCTTGGGCCATGGCCGGCACCGTTCCCAGGCCGATAACCAGTAGCAAGACGATGATAATCCCTATGCATGCATTTCGCATCGTGTGGCCTCCTTATTCAAGATGACAGTTGGAGTTTAGCCTCTCAGGGCGCAGCCGGCAGGGACTTAGGTCTGGCCGACAGGGTGCATTGGTCAGCTATCCCCTACGCTCGATGCGGATGGAAAGCTCACGCAACTGCTCCGGGCTGACCTCCACCGGGGCGCCGGTCAAGGGCGAGTAGGCAGTATTAGTCTTAGGAAAGGCGATCACATCCCGGATCGAGTGCGCTCCGGCCATCAGCATGATCAGGCGATCCAGCCCCAGCGCGATGCCCCCGTGAGGCGGCGCGCCATATTCCAAGGCCCGCAGGAAGAAGCCGAATTTGGCCTCCGCCGCCTCCGGGGTGATCCCCAAAAGAGAGAATATCTTCGCTTGCAGCTCGCGCTGATGGATGCGCACGCTGCCGGAGCCCAGCTCGACGCCGTTGACCACCGGGTCATAGCTGCTGGCGCGCACCTTGAGGGGTTCGCTTTCCAGCAGGGGCAGATCGCCGACCTTAGGGGCGGTGAAGGGATGGTGCTCGCTGACCAGCCGACCCTGCTCTTCGTCCCATTGAAAGAGGGGAAAATCCATCACCCAGAGGAACTTCCAGGCCTGGGGGTCGGCCCAGCCCTCGCGACGGGCCAGCTCGCTGCGCACTGCGCCCAGCGCCCGGTTGACCGTGGGGCGCTCGCCGGCGCTGAGCAGGAGCAGATCACCCGGCTGAGCCTCCAGAGCTTGGACCAGCGCGTCCAACTCCTGCTGACTGAGATGTTTGGCGATGGGGGATTCCAGCCCTGCTGAGCCGAGCTTGAACCAGATCAGTCCCCCAACGCCCTCCTGAACCGCCCGCTGCTCCAACTCGCCGATCTCGCCGCGGCCATAGCGTCCGCAGCCCTTGGCATTGAGCCCCTTGACTGCGCCGCCGCTCTTAAGCGCTTGAGAGAAGAGCTTAAAACTGGAGGCGGCGAAGACCGGCGCCAGATCGGTCAACTCCTGCCCATAACGCAGGTCCGGCCGGTCGGTGCCGAAGCGTTCCAAGGCATCATGATAGCTCAAGCGGGGAAAGGGAGTCTCGATCGCTTGATCTAGCGTGTGGTCAAAGACAAACTGTAAAAGCCGCTCGGTTAGGTCAAAGACCGGCTCAGGGCTGTCAATGAAGGACATCTCCACATCTAGCTGGGTGAACTCCGGCTGACGGTCGGCGCGCAGGTCCTCATCGCGGAAGCAGCGGGTGATCTGAAAGTAGCGCTCGAAGCCGGCGACCATCAGCAGTTGTTTGAAGAGCTGAGGCGACTGGGGCAAGGCGAAAAACTTGCCGGGAAAGTTGCGACTGGGGACGAGATAGTCGCGCGCCCCTTCGGGAGTACTCTTGGTAAGCATCGGCGTCTCGATCTCCCAAAAGCCGGCCTGGTCCATGAAGTTGCGCATGGCTAGCAGCAGTTGATGGCGCAGCTTGAAGTTGCGCTGCATCACCGGGCGGCGCAGATCTAGATAGCGATACTCCAGGCGGGTCTGCTCCAGGGCCTCCAGTTGATCGTCTATCTCAAAAGGCGGCGTCTTGGCGCGGCTGAGCACCTCCAGTTGGGAGACCCGCACCTCCACCTCGCCGGTGGCTAATTTGGGATTGACCGTCCCCGGGCTGCGGCGCACCAGCCGGCCCTGAACCTGGATCACGTCCTCCCGGCCCAGCCTCTGGGCTGCCCGTTGTAACTCAGGCAGGTCAGGAGAAAAGATCAACTGCACAATGCCGGAGCGGTCGCGCAGGTCAATAAAGGTCAGTCCTCCCAGGTCCCGACGCCGGTGGACCCAGCCGACCAAGCTTACCTGTCGGCCGACCTGCTCGGACCGCAACTGTCCGTTGTAATCAGTTCGCTCCATGTGCGCTACCCCACCTCCAGGCCCTAAAGTTAGCTCCTACGGCAGGGTTTTGCAAGCGCGTCGGCGCTGGGGAAGCTGCTGGCCTTTGCCACCAGGGCCGCCGCCGGTTTAGAATCAAAACATCATGGGCAGTCGCAAGCGTTTTCTTTTTCGGCTGATCGTCTATCCCCTATTGCCGCTCTTGGGGCTCTATGTGATTTGGAGCCGCTGGGGAGATTCACAGGCTGCACTGCTGGGTGTTTTAGCGCTGATCATGGGGCTTACCGCGGTCTATCTTTATTTCGGCCGCCTGCGCCGACCGAGGGCAGCGGTGCGTTACGCCCTGAACCCGCTGGGCAGCGTGCGCCGGTTACTGAGCCCCGCGACTCGGGCGAACTTCGCCGATCTTGAGCAAGCGCTCCGGGCGGCCATACCCGATGTCAGCATTCAGCCCGTCGCCCTGCCCCAGAGCGAGGTCACCTGTCTGCGTCTGGGCGAAGAGCTGCTGCTCTGCCTGGGAGTCCATTTAAGCAAACCTGAGGAGGTCGAGGTGCTCGCCGCTGCCCTGCAAGAGGCCCAGACGCCGTTGCACCGCGAGACGCTGCTGCTAGTGCTCCAGGAGCCCACCGAGCGGGCGTTATTGGCCCAACTGCGGGTGCGCCTGCCCCGGCTCTCCTTGCTGATGAGCTCATAAAGGTTCATCGGTTGATGATGTGCTTTTGCCACCATGATCTTGAATGTGAGCAACTAGCCACCTATCACTTTGAGGGAGGTAGCAAAAAGAAGAAGGTTGCTTGGGCAGATGGTACTCTTAAAGAATCTTAAGATCAAAAGGAGTGCCAATGCCAAACAACCTTCACTTGTATCATATGGTTCTGCGACAACTTTGTCAATGGCTGCCGCAAGAACGGATCACGCGTATGCGCAACTTGGCCTTGCTGATGAGCGGACTTTATTGGGGTAGGGCAGTGCATTTGTCCTTCATCGTGCGCCATTGGCCCCTGCCCGGGAAACTGCCCAGTTTGGTCAATCGCCTGCGACGGTTTCTGGACAACCCTGGGATAGCAGTACAGGCCTATTATCGTCCGCTAGCCCAGCAGTTGCTCAACGCCTTTGCTGATGCGAAGCTACGTCTGGTCATCGACTGTTCTGCGGTAGGTTTCCACCATCGGGTGCTGACGGTATCTGTAGCCTACCGCAAACGCACCTTGCCCTTAGTCTGGAGTTTTCATCGGGGGAGCAAAGGCAACATTACCGCCGCCGAGCAGATCGAGTTGTTGCAGTGGGTGCAATCCTTGCTGCCAGACCGGCAAGTGGTCTGGCTGCTGGGCGACAGTGGGTTTAACTCGGTGAGGCTGTTGAGCTGGCTAGGAGAAGCGGGATGGCACTTTGTGATTCGCTCCAGCGGTCAAGCCAAAGTGCGCTGGGGCAAGGGGGGTTGGCTCAAATTGGGCCATTTGCCTTTGCAAGCGGGCCAAACCCGCACCATCGGTTGGGTGCATTTGACCGAGATGCATGACTACGGCCCGGTGTGGTTGGTGCTGCATTGGGCGCAAGGGGAAAAGGAGCCCTGGTATTTGTTCAGCGACCAGGCGGGGGAGAAAACGCTGATTGAATTGTACAAGATTCGCATGTGGATCGAGGAGATGTATGGGGATCTCAAAAAACACGGCTTTGACTTAGAGTCCACTCATTTGCAAGACTGCCAACGTTTATCCCGGCTGATGTTGGGGGTGTGTCTGGTCTATGTGTGGTTTATAGCCTTAGGCTCATTCGTGGTTAAGGGTGGCTATCGTCATCTCATCGACTGCAAAGCACGTCGAGACAAGAGCTATTTCCGTTTAGGTTGGGATTGGATGGACCGTTGTAGACGTCTGAGTCTACCTTGCAATCTGCGTTTCCAACTCTATTTGTGAAAGTGATAGGTGGCTAGTTCGGCGATACTTATTATCTGACCTACACCGC
>CAJXGD010000079.1 GCA_913053845.1 uncultured bacterium
CGATCTCCTGAGCATCTGCCAGAGTCACTTGGCCATCACCGTTCACATCGCAGGCGTTCTGCTGCGCCGAGCTCAGGGTGAGGAAGCCCAGGGCAAACTGTAGGCAGATGCGGGCGTCAATCACGTTGACCAGTCCGTCGCCGTTGGGGTCGCCGGGTCCGCTTGAAGACACCGAAGCCGCAGTGCCGCCGATGAACAGGCCAAGGGCGACAGGGCCACTCCCCACGCTCACGGTAGCCACCACGGTGTTGCTGGCCGTAGCGATCACCGAGACGGTTTTGTCACCATTATTGGTGATGTAGGCGAAGGGGGTAGCCCAGGCCGTCAGTGGAGCCAGGCTCAGCGCCAGGCCGATGACTAATAAGACGACCGAGAAACCTTGCGACTTTGAGACCTTCATTTTTCCCTACCTCCTTACAGTATTCTTCCCTCTAAGACTACTATAATATCAGGAGAGGACGGAAGTCAAATCAATCCAACCGGCAGAGATGATCCCCTGGCTGGCAGGCAACCCGACCTCAAAAGAGCTCGGTTAACGATACAGCCAAGCCGGATAGCATCCTCCCAGGCGGGCACAGTAGGATCATCAAAGCTCTCTATGGCAGATCAGCTAGTACATGGCCACAGAAGTTTTATGGGGTTTGTCATGCCGAGCGGAGCGAGGCATCTTGGTCTTCAAACCCAAGGCAAGATTCTTCGGCTACACCTCAGAATGACAGGCTTAAAGATCATTGTGGTCATGTACTACGAGGCCACCTCTTCGCTGCCTCGCACCACCGCGCCCAGCTCCCGGGTCAGAGCCTGGCCGATCCGGGCATGAATCTTCTGTACCTCGGCGTCGGTCAGGGTGCGATCGGGCGCCCGGTAGCGCAGTGAATAGGCCAAACTGCGCTGCCCTTCCGGGACCTGCTCACCCTGATAGACGTCAAAGAGATGCACTTCGGCCAGCAGTGGCCCTCCGGCCTGCCGGATCAGCTCGCTCACCTGCGCCGCCGGGATCTTTTCGGGCAGAACGATGGCCAAATCCTGCTCGATCGCCGGGAAGCGCGGGCTGGGCCGATAGCCCCTCGGCTGCCGGCGGCTCTGGGCCAGCAACGCTTCCAAATCCAGCTCGCCCAGCAGCGTCCGTTCCTTGAGCCCGAAGCGCTGAGCGACCTCGGGATGCAGCTCGCCCAGCCGGCCCACCGGTTGCTGGCCCGACCGCAACTCAGCTCCCCGCCGCGGGTGAAAGGGCCAGGCCGAGAGGGGGACAAAGCTCGTATCTTCTAGTCCCAGCCGGGACAATAGTTCGGTGATAATGCCTTTGAGATCGAAAAAGTCCAGCTCCTCCGACTTCTGATTCCAACTGGGTGCCCGGCGCGCTCCGCTCAAGGCCAGCGCCAGACGACGCGGCTCAGCGGGCAGGCTGTCCGGATCCTGCTGGTCAGGCAGATAAACCCGCCCGATCTCGAAGAGCAATACCCGCGAGCGATGGCGCCGGTTCGCCGCCACCGTCTGGAGCAGTTGGGCCAGCAGGTTGCGGCGCAAAAAGCCGCGCTCGGAGGAGAGAGGATTGGCCAAGCGAATATACTGCCCCTCATCAGGAGCTTGGCCCTCCGGATAGAGCCGAGCCTCGACCTCCGGGTTGCTCAGCGAGTAATTGATGACTTCAGTTAGACCACAACTGACCAGAATATCGCGCACCTGCTCCTCTAGCTCCAGATCGAGCGCGCCCTCAGGCCGCCAGGAGGGCGGCGGCTCGGAGATCAGCGAGGCCGGCAGATGCTGATAGCCGATCATCCGGGCGATCTCTTCGATCAGATCGGCCGGGATCTCCACGTCCAGCCGGTGCCAGGGCACGGTGACGCGCAAACTCTCGCCCTGGGGTTCACAGTCGAAGTCGAGCGCGCCCAGCACCTCGCCGATTCGCTCGGCATCCAAGCTCAGTCCCAGCAGACGCTCAACCTGCCGCGGGGCCAGCTCGATCTGCCGCCGGGGCTGCCGGTGGGGATAGACATCTACCATACCGTTGGAGACCCTGCCCTGAGCATAATGGCTCATCAGCTCGGCCGCTCGCCGCGCCGCCCGCTCCGTCAGCTCGGCCGGAATGCCGCGGGTGAAGCGTAAGGCCGCCTCGGAAGGGAGCTTGAGTCTCGCCACCGTGCGCCGATTGTTGATATTATTGAAATTGGCCGATTCTAGTAGCACCGTGCGGGTTTGCTCTGAGACTTCGGTCTCCTGGCCGCCCATCACCCCGGCGATGGCGATCGGGCCGCGCTCATCGGCGATTATCAGCATCTCTTGGTCCAAATCTCGCCTGACGCCATCTAATGTAGTGATGCTCTCAGCGGAGCGGGCCCGGCGCACGGTGATCTTAGGAGCTTTGCCGCCGGCACGCTCGCGCAGCCGATCATAATCGAAGGCGTGCAGCGGCTGGCCCCATTCGAGCATCACGTAATTGGTGATGTCCACGATGGCGCTGATGGGGCGCATCCCGGCCAGTCGCAGGCGGCGCTGCATCCAGGCCGGCGAGGGGCCATCCTGAATATTCTCGATCAGCAGGGCCGAATAGCGCGCACAAAGCTCCTCGGCGGCTATTTGTACTCCAACCCGCCCGGCGATCGGCTCTCCCTCGGCTCGATAGCTCGGCTCGCTAACTTCGAGCCGCGTGCCCTGGAGCGCGGCCACCTCGCGGGCCACGCCGATCAGCGAGAGGCAGCGGGACAGATTCGGGGTCAGCTCCAGCTCGAGCACCGTATCACCCAGGAGCTCGCTCAGCGGCGTGCCCACCGGTGCCTCGGGGTCAAGCAGCAGGATGCCTGAGTGATCTTCTGATAGTCCCAGCTCCTTCTCCGAGCAGAGGACCACCTCAGAGGCGACCCCGCGCAAGCGCGCCGGCTTGACGGTGAAAGTTGGGGAGCCCTCCGCGTGGCCGGAGCAGAGCCGGGCGCCTGGCCAGGCCACGGCGACCTTCTGCCCGGCTTGGCCCATCTTGATGTTGGGAGCGCCGGTCACCGAGAGCTTGAGCTGGCCTGAGCCGCAGTCCACCTGGGCGACCAGCAGCCGGTCGGCCTGAGGATGCTTTTCGATTTTGACGATCTGGCCGACGCTGATCCCCTGCCAATCGGCCCCGATCTCTTCGATGGCCGCGACCTCCAGGCCGGCACGGGTCAGCCGCCCGGCCAACTCCTCTACCGGGTCTGAGAGCTCGAGATAATCGCTTAACCAGCTAAGTGGAATGCGCATGTGATTTGTTAGGCGCTAAGTGAACAGGTCAAGCATCACCTTTCCCTGCGCTTTCACCACCTGCATGTGCCCTTAACCATCGCTTGAACGAACGCTGGCTCTCTCCAGATGGTTGTCCCAACACCAAGTTCTCCACACTGATGTCTTCATCAAGATCTGGCCAGTGAATGCCCTCTCCCTTGCCGATCAAACGCCAGTTGTTGCGCTCCTCCTGACTGCCTTGCAACAGCCGTGGATACCAAGTAAGCGGCACAGAAATCATACGGCCGTCGGTCAACTCAACGGTGAGCGTGTCTTCCGTAACGGTGACATGTTGTACGCTAGCTGCTTGTATCTCCGCGCTCAAAGTATTCATCCCAGCTCCTTAGTAAGCGTCCCTGGTGCTCTTCTACAAGCTTCCGAATCCGATTGAGCTCCTTGCTGCTAAATCTCATGCTCCTCTGTAACCTGGCGGGATCTATCCAGAACTTCGCGGTGCTATCATCACGTTCCACGTGGACATGAGGTGGCTCCTCGCGATCACCGGCGTAGAAGAAAAACCGGTAGGGTCCAATTTGCAGTACTGTGGGCATAGTACGCTTCTCGTTCTTTCCATCCGGATCAAGCCTCGGCGGATTTTTCTTCCTCGGTCAGTGTCCCGGTTCCGTTGCAGGTGGGACAATGACCGGTACCCCCGCAATCTAGACAACGCTGGGTCCGCGAGCTGGCCCGGTCGAATATGACCCCTTTCCCATGACAACTGCGACATTTTCCGCTGCCCTTACAGACGAAACAGCTCTCCTCGGCCATAGCTTTTCTTTCTCCTTTCCGCTGATTTAACCGAATTGCTCCGTAAAACGTAGATCATTACTATAAAAGAGCCGAATATCTTCGATGTGATACTTGAGCATGGCGACGCGCTCCGGGCCTATCCCGAAGGCGAAACCGGAGAATAAATCGGGATCGTAGCCGCCATTTTGCAGCACCACCGGGTGGACCATGCCCGAGCCCAGGATCTCCAGCCAGCCGGTTCCGGAGCAGATGCGACAGCCGCGGCCGCCGCAGGCGATGCAGTCCATGGCCACCTCCAGGCTGGGCTCGGTGAAGGGGAAGTAGGAGGCGCGCAGCTCCACCCGCCGCTCCTGGCCGAAGAGTTGGCGCACGAACTCGATCAGGACGCCTTTGAGATGGGCCATGGTGATCTCGCGCCCCACCGCCAGCCCCTCCACCTGATAGAACTGCATCTCATGGGTGGCATCCACCTGCTCGTAGCGATAGCACTTGCCGGGCAGGATGGCCCGGACCGGCTGAGGGGCATAGCGGCGCATCACCCGAATCTGTCCCGGTGAGGTGTGGGTGCGCAGCAGCAGGCCGGGGCGAGTGGTATAAAAGGTGCTCCACATATCGCGGGCCGGGTGGCCGGGTGGGATGTTGAGCAACTGAAAGTTGTACTCGTCGCTTTCCACCTCGCGGGTTCGCTCCATCTGAAAGCCTAGCCGGGCGAAGATGCGATAGATCTCGCGCAGGGTTTGGCTCATCAGGTGCAGGTGGCCCAGCGCCACCGGGCGGCCGGGTAGGGTGACGTCGAGCGCTTCGGCCTCCAACTGCTGCGCTTGCGATGATAAACGTATCTGCTGCTGGCGCTCGCCCAGCGCTTGCTCCAACTCGCGCTTGGCCCGGTTGAGCAGCTTACCGGCTGCCGGGCGCGCTTCCGGCGGCAGCGACTTCATCAGTTCAAAGAGTCGGGTGATCATCCCCTTGCGCCCCAGATAGCGCACGCGGAAACCCTCGCAGGCCTCCAAGCCTTTCAACTGCGGCAGTTCGCGCCGGGCATCTGTTCGGAGCGCCTCGACCTGCGCTTGCAACTCGCTACTATCCTGCTTCACTGCCAATATCCTCCCCTGGGATTCATGATCACTGCCCTCACCTTCAGGGGGATATTATAACAGCCGGGAGCCGCTTGTTCAGCCCAGCGCCTGCGGCTACGATTAGGCCATGATGAGCAGCCCAAGCCTACCAGCGTTGCTGGCGCGCTATCTCAAGGCGCACGGGCACAATATGACCACCGCGCGGACCCGCATCGTGGAGACGATCGCCGGCTGGGAGGGACATTTCAGCGCAGCGCAGCTCTGGGCGCGGCTGGGGCCGGAGCGGATCGCCCCGGCGACCATCTATCGGGCGCTGGACCTGCTGGTGGAGGCCGGCCTGGTGCGCCGCCTGCACCTCGGCGAGCAGCGGGCGGAGTACGAGGTGCTCTTAGGCCACCGTCATCATGATCATCTCTGCTGCGCCCGCTGCGGCGCGCTGCTGGAGTTTTACGATCAGCGTCTGGAAGAGCGTCTGACCGAGCTGACTGAGGAGCTGGATTATCTGCCGCAACGCCATGAGCTGACCGTCTATGGGCTCTGCCGGGCCTGCCTCAGGAGGCAGCAAGGGCC
>CAJXGD010000080.1 GCA_913053845.1 uncultured bacterium
CTGTGAGAGCCTGGGCACAAAGTGCATGGGACGCCTGGTTGCCGCACCACGACATAATCAGAACATGGCTATCGGCCCGACAAGGCGCCCGAGGATTATGGCCATACCCGTTTAGGGTTACCCCAAAAAAGGAAGGGCAGCCGCTGCTGGCGACCACCCTTAGGAGGTGAGAGGATCTGCAAAGCTTGACCAGAGAGGGTCCACTGTTGGGGGAAAATCCCGCTAAGCAGCGGGCAAAACCCTGACAGTTGGCGGGCAACTCCCGCCTCTGGGACCCCTACTTAGGACAAGCCCAAGGAGGTGATACAAGGACAGTATAAACACTTTCGAACCGCAATACTGTAATCTTTCTTACTGATCCCGCTCCGGCTCTTCAGAGTGTGCTTGCCAGCGCGCGCGCGATGCGTCGGCTGGCCTGACCGTCTCCATAGGGAGAGGGCGCCTCTGCCATGCGCCGATAGAGCTGAGGGTCGTTTAAGAGCAGTTCGGTCTGGCGCACGATCTGCTCGCGCTCTGTGCCTACCAGCCGCGCGGCTCCGGCGGTCAGTGCTTCCACACGCTCGGTCTCCCGACGCAGCACCAGCACCGGCACTCCTAGAAAGGGCGCTTCTTCCTGGATGCCTCCTGAGTCGGTCAGGATCAGCTCAGCAGCGCTCATCAGCCGCACGAAGGCCAGATAATCTAGCGGCTCGATCAGCCGCACCCGCTCCAGCCCGCCCAGCAGGCGGTGCACCGGGCGGCGCACGTTGGGGTTGGGATGGAGGGGATAGACGATCTCCAAGCTTGGATTACGCCGGCTCAGATCGCGCAGCGCCAGGCAGATCTGCTCCAGCTCAGGGCCAAAACTCTCTCGGCGATGGCCGGTGACCAGGATCAAGCGCCGCTCCGGTCTATTCTCCTGGCGGGAGCGGCTCTCCGGTTCTTCCTGATGACTGAGCGCCCAGCGCAGCGCGTCAATGGCCGTGTTGCCGCTGACCCAGATCCGCTCGTCTGGAATTCCCTCACGCAGCAGGTTTTGGCGGGCGTGCTCGGTGGGAGCAAAGCACCAGCGGGCCAAGTGATCGGTCAGTATCCGGTTGGCCTCTTCCGGATAGGGGCGCCAGAGGTTGCCGGTGCGCAGACCGGCCTCGACGTGGGCCAGCGGAATCTGCTGATAGAAAGCGGCCAGCGCGCCGACAAAGGCGCTGGTGGCATCGCCTTGGACGATCACCAGATCGGGCGCCTCACGGCGCAGCACCGGCTCCAGGCGGCGCAGCCCTTCGGCGGTAATGTCGTAAAGGCTCTGGTCGGGGCGCATCAGCTCCAAGTCATAGTCGGGAGTGATTCCGAAGATATTTAGCACCTGATCGAGCAGTTGGCGATGCTGAGCTGTAACGCAGACGCGCGGCTCGAAACGCCCATCTGCCCGCAGCTCATAGCTGAGCGGGGCCAGCTTGATCGCCTCCGGCCGAGTGCCGAAGATCAGCAGCGTCCTGATCATCGCTGTCCGGCCAAGCGGCGCGCGGCGGCCAATGCCCCCCGGCGACTGACGATCCGGCCAGCCAGGATGGCCTCACGCACCTGCTCCAGCATCCGGCCCAGCTCCGGGCCGGGGGGCACGCCCAGCTTCAAAAAATCATGCCCGTCTATCAGACGACGGGCACCCTCCAGTTGCTCGAGCGCCTGAAGATGGGGCAACAGTCGCGCGGTGTGGGCCAGCACCGGCAGCCAACCGCTCGACTTCATGGCGCTCGCCTGGCAGTCGGCAATCATCAGTTGCACCAGTCTGGCAAAGCGGGGGAAGCGTGCGGTAAAGTCGCCCAGGGGTCGAGCTCGCTCTTCACCAGAGCGCAGCAAGCGCACCTGCTTGCTGCGGCTCATCTGGGAAAAGTGGCCGATGCGCTGGTGCTCGCGCACCAGATAGACCACTTGAGCGCTGGCCTCCTTGCTCAGGCGCAGGCGGCGGCAGATCTGCCCGGCTAGCTCAGCTCCGATCTGATCGTGGCCGGCCATGTTGACGCCGCGATTGCGCTCCAGCGCTTCCGGCTTGCCCAAATCGTGCAGCAGCAGGGCCAGCTTGACCAACGGGTCAGCAAGATAGCCATCGGCGATCTCCAGGGCCAGCAGGGTATGCTGATAGACATCTCCCTCCGGATGGTACTTGCCCGGCTGCTCTACCCCTTGGCAGGCGACCAGCTCGGGCAGGATCAGGGGCAGGATGCCGTATTCATCGAGCAGGCGCACCCCACGCGCCGCCTGGTTGGTGCCCAGCAGCCGCAGCAGCTCGCCGGCCACCCGCTCGGCCGAGATCAGCGTCAGGCCGGTGCGATGGCGTCGGATGGCCTGAGCCACTTCGGGGACGATCTCACCGTCGATCAGGCAGGCGCAGCGGATGGCCCGCAGGATCCTGAGATAGTCCTCGCCAAAACGCTCGGCGGGATCACCGATGGCCCGGATGAGCTTGCGCTTCAGGTCGGAAACTCCGCCGACCAGGTCAATCACCCACCCATCTGAGCGCGCCGCCAGGCCATTGATGGTCAAATCTCGCCGATGGACGTCATCGGCCAAGCTGCGCACCAGCTTGACCGCCCCCGGCCGACGACCATCGTACTCGCCCTCGGTGCGAAAGGTGGCCACTTCATAAGCGTGCCCCTCCGGTCCGACCAACACCAGCACGCCAAAGGCCGCGCCCACCTCGATGATGAGACTATCGCCAGAGAGCGCCCGGACCTCCTGGGGCGAGGCCGAGGTGGCGATGTCCACCTCCAGGGGCTCGAACTCGTAGTCCGCATCGAATTGGGCCCGCAAGGCGTCGCGCACTATGCCACCGATCAGCACCGCCTCATGGCCGGCCGCCTCCAGTCGGCTCAGGATGGTCCGTGCGAAGGGGTGAGAGGCAAAAATCGCTTCGACGTCAATGCGCAATCGGCTCATCGCGCCTGCCTCAGCCTGATCTCCGCGCCGGCGGTCACCTGAAACCGCTCGGCAGCGTTACCCTCGCGCAGGGCCAGCTCCAAAGTGCCGGCGCTGCCCAGGTAGGCCAGCGGCTCGCCGGGCGGCACGAAGCCAAAGCTGGGCTGAAATGCCAGCCTGATCTCTTGGCCGGCAGGCTCAATCTGCCAGCGGAGTCGTTCACCGTAGCTCAGCAACCGGCCGACCAGCTCGGCGGAGATATTGGTGACCAGATTGCCGAAGTGGTCCACGTAGATCACCTGCCCCTTGAGCCACCCTTCAGCTAGGGAGAGCGAGCCTTGGCCGAAATCAAGCTCTTGCCAATGCCCGGTGAGCTGAGCCAGTTGCTCCGGCTGGGCTCCGGCGCTCAGCCGGGCGGCCACCGGGGCGAAGAGGTCGCGTCCATCGAATGTCTGTCCGGGTGATAAGCCAGCCTGCCGGGGAGCGATCTGATAGACAGTTGGACGGCCCAACCGGTGCGCTGCCGGCAAGAGCAGTCCGTTATCGGGCCCCACCAGATGCTGCCCGCCGGAAGTGATGATCAGCGCGGCACGCCCGGTGCCCACGCCAGGGTCAACCACGGCGCAGTGGACCGTGCCGGGGGGAAAGTAGGGCGCGACGCTCCAGAGCAAGAAAGCACCCTCTCTGACATTCTGAGGCCGCACCTGGTGGTTGATATCTATGAAGCGGGCCTCAGTCAGGCCGGCTGCGCCGGCCTTCATCGCTGCCGGATAGGGACTGTCGCTACCGAAGTCGGAGAGAAACGTGAGCACCTTGCGCATGAGCATTCGCCTCAGCTCATCCTAACGGAGAGTCAGGCCTGCTTGCAACCTGGGGCCGCTTAGCGTCGCCGAGCCGGGCTCATCTTGCCTCCTGATGAGTGGCCGGTCTATAATTCTCAATTAAGGGGTGATGATCATGCCGATACAGTCCCTAGATGAGATGCACCAACACATGGAGAAAACGCTCGCCATCTGTCGCGAGGAGCTCGCCCGACTGCGGGTGGGGCGAGCCAGCTCGGCAATGGTGGAAGATGTGCAGGTCAATTATTACGGTGCGCGCACGCCGCTGAAGCATCTGGCGCAGATCAGTGCGCCGGAGGCTAACTTGATCGTCGTGCGACCCTTTGACACCTCACAGATTGCGGCAATAGAGAAGGCTATCTTAGAGGCCAATCTGGGCTTCAATCCGGTCAGCGACAAGGAAACGGTGCATATCACCGTGCCTAAGCTCTCTCAGGAGCGGCGGCAGGAGATGGTGCGCCTGATCAAAGAAAAAAGCGAAGAGTCCAAGGTGGCGCTGCGCAGCAACAGGCGGCACTTCAGAGAGGAGATTGAGCAGCGCCAAGATCGGGGAGAAATCAGCGAAGATGACCTGCATCGTGCTCTGGAAGAGATGGATAAGACCACCAACGAATACGTAAAACAGATTGACCAACTGATGAAGGAGAAGGAGAAGCAGATCACTACCATCTGAGCTGCCCCCGGCTGGTGCGCCCGGCAGGATTTGAACCTGCGGCCTCTGCCTCCGCAGGGCAGCGCTCTGTCCACTGAGCTACGGGCGCGAGTTACACTGGGGCGGAGGGACGGGGATTCGAACCCCGAAGGCCTTACGGCCGTACCGGTTTTCGGGACCGGCTCCTTCCCATTCGGTCATCCCTCCAGTTGGCATTATAGCCGCTCGGCTGAGAAGCGTCAAAGTTGCTGTTGTCTCACTCGTTCATAATCTCAAGAAACCTTGCCGGAGTGACAATTGCTATCCTCCGGTAAGCACCTAAATCGAGCAAGTGATGATCTCCTGACACGATGTAATCAACCTGCGCTGCCAGTGCTGCGCTTAATACCCAATCATCATCTGGGTCCTCCGCAATGACATGCGCTAGCTGCCCAACGGTGACCAAGCTGGCCACCTGGCTAAGATCTAGAAGTAGCTCTGATACCTCCGTGGGTGTCATCCACTGGTGTTTTTGTATGCGAGGTCTGGTGAGCACATCTTGTAGTTTACTCAACAAAATAGAAGAAGTAACCAACTCCACCTCTCCTCGGAACCAGGCTTGTAGGAGTTGGCCGGAAGGACCATATCTGACTATGGTGGCGCTCACGAGCACATTGGTATCAGGAACAAAACGGATCATATATGCTAGTGGTGTTGTGTCCGAGCTCAGCTGCGGCGCACCTCTTGAATCGCCTTAGCCACCTCACGCTCAACCAGCTTCGGATCGACATCTTGATTTCGTTCCCAGACACGCTCGAGTAACTGAGCTAAACGTTCTCTTGCTGCAGCCCTACTACGGTCTACGACAGCTTGGGGCTGAACAATAAGCTGCTCTCCCTCCTGGATGATTTCCAGGTAGTCTCTGGACTGCACCCCTTGACTGAGACAAGGAGATAAGCTTCAATCTCAGTGAAGGAG
>CAJXGD010000081.1 GCA_913053845.1 uncultured bacterium
GCGCCCCGACGCTGGAGCGCCGGCGGGCCGTTATTCGAGCGCAGCGGACGCCGTGCCGTGACTGCGCTTCCCATCCTCAATTCAAAGGAGCTGATCGTGATGACCATCCGAGAGCTGACAGCCAAAGTAGATGAACTCTGCCGGCAAAATCCAGACGCCGCGCTCGCCATCGCCAAGCGGATCCACCAGCAGCTCCGGCCCGGCTTCCCCAGCCCACTTCGAGAGCTTCATCAATCGCTCGTTCTGCAGCAGCTCATGGGCTTGACGGCAGATCAGATCGAGCAGGCCGCGGGGCTGCTCCGAGCCCAGGGCTGGGACGAGGCCGACCTGCAAGTGGCGATCGAGCAACTGGGGCAGCCCGGCCTCCGGGAGGGCATGGGATTCGGCGGCCTACACCTGAAGGACATGGCAACCTGCACCGAGGCGCTCTGGAGAGAAGGCCACGGTCACCCTGCGGATCGAGTTCGAGAACCCCGAAGACGATCACCTGACGCTCACCATCAAGCAGCTCGGCCGGGCACACTGGCAGGAGTCAGAAGAGAGCTGACCGTCGGATTCGATGGAAGCGGCACCCAGGGGAACTCCACCGCTCCTTGACCAGGCCAAACCACACCGGCTATACTCGCCCCCGGAAAGGAGCCGATTACCCATGAGCGATGAGTACAAAGAAGAGGATTTGCCGCTTTCCATCGTTAATCGCGGCCAGTTCACCGTCTCGGTAACCAGTCAGGAGCGCCGGCGGATCATCCGCAAACTCCTCAAGAAGGCCGAGACAAAGAAGGCAGGAGAAGCCGCCTGGAAAGCTATTCTGGCCTATGTGGGCGAGGAAGAAGCCTAACGAGACGACCTCCAACAAGGAGGACTCCATGTGCGACTTTGACAGTTGCATCGCGGAAGACCAACTGGAGGAGCACCTCTGGCGCCTGACCGTGGAGCGCGGAGCCTTCAGTGATAAGCCGCCGGAAATCCTGGCGGGCTCAGTCATAGCAATCCTGCAGGCGGGGTATCCGCTGGGGAAGATCTTGCTCAAGGACCAGGAAAACTGATTAAACTCAGTAGTCCACAAGATCAACTAGATATACGTGGCGCTATTCCTTGTTCACTTGGTCAAGATGAGTGTACGGTGGTACAGGCCTACCACTAACTAACCAGGGGGTCTCAAAGACTTTAGTCCACCCGCTTGGAAGATCAACTACTATGCTAGAGAGTTCGGGTCCTATGAGGATATGATGGTAGCGCTTTATCAAAGATTGGATCTTACTAAGGGCTTGACGTATGTTATTGTAAGTAAGTGCAGGCTCATCAGGAGACTGTCGAATAGCATAGTGAGCGATATGCTCATCAGGAGACTGTCGAATAGCATAGTGAGCGATATGCTCATCCACGTATTTTTTAACCTGAGATAAGGCATCTTTTAGTGCCTTACTATCAGCTTCGATGACCTTCTTAGGAATATGAGATGCACCGGATCCAGCAATGTCATCAAATTCGTATTCTGCAACCTCCTTGCATTCACCACTATGGGCAAGTCCGAGGAAGCGGTCACGAGTCAATATCTGTGCATTACGAGCCATATCTTCTAACAGACGCTTGAATGAGAGACTATCCCTCCTTCCATCAACAACAGTCCTAATCATCACCATTACAGACAGGACATAGCAATCAGCAATCCAATCCTGAAATATCCCACCCTTTTGAAGCTCCGGGTTATCTTGGATGATCGCATGAACCTGCCAGAACACATCGTCGATGTTGGCAAAATGGAACGCTCTTCCTTTAAGAAGTTGAAAGTCTCTATCCCATTCTTCAAATTTGGCATCTGGATCTTCTATCTTTGCCATTTGATCAGAAAATATAGCACTTCTCCTCCTAAATGCAAGCGATATGCTGTCAGCCAGTCATGGGAGAATCAGTGCCTTCCCCATCACCCTAGCCCCCTCCCCTTGACAACCCGTACATCTGTACGGTATACTCCCTCCGAGGACCGATCACCCAACCGGGGAGGAACGAAAGATGTCCCAAGAACTGACCGGCCGCCAGCGCAGCATCCTGGCCTTCATCCATCGCTGCATCCGCGAGGAAGGCGCGCCCCCCACCGTGCGCGAGATCATGGCCCGCTTCGGCTTCGCCTCCCCCTCCACCGTCTCCGGCCACCTCCAGGCCCTCCAGACCAAGGGCTATCTCCGCCGCAAACCCCACCAGAGCCGCGGCCTGCAACTGGTCCAGGAGCAGGTCGAAAAAATCTTCTATCGCACCGAGGGTATCCCCGTCCTGGGCACGGTCGCCGCCGGCAAACCGCTGGTCGCCTACCAGAATATCGAAGAGGTGCTGACCTTGAAGAAGCTCTTGCCCGAACGGGGCTTCGCCTTGCGCATCCAGGGCGAGAGCATGAGCGGCGCCGAGCTGCACCACGGCGACTACGCCCTGGTCCGCCCTCAGCCTCTGGCCAACGACGGCCAGATCGTGGTGGCCATAGTCAACGGCGATGAGGGCACGGTCAAACGCTACCGCGAGCGCAGAGGCAAGATCATCCTAGAGCCGGCCAACCCCGACTATGAGCCCATCGAGGTCGCTCCGGAGGAGGTGACTATCGTCGGCGTCGTCATCGGGTTATACCGTCGCTTGAGCTAGACGGGGAGAGATTCTCACCACCACCCTCCGGAGGGGCCGGTGCGGGGACTTCAAGCAGGTTCCCCGCCGGCCCTCTCCTTTGGGTTGAGAACCCTTTTGTAGGGGCGTATGGCCATACGCCCCACCCGGCGTCGCCGACCGGCAAATGTACCGCCAGCTCTCAGAGCCGATCGAGGTCTGGGCCCGCTTCCAAGCAGGCCGCCCCCGGATCGTCCGCCTCTTCTTCCGCCGGCAGGGCCGCCTCTTCCAGGTCCGCCAGGTCCATTTCTATCATACCGAGCAGCGCGGCGAGGCCCTGATCCATCACCTCAGCGTCACCGCCGCCCCGGTCTCACTCTCCGCCGGCCTGCCCGCCCGGCCCCGCCCCGTCGGCCCGCTCCGCTGCTTCGAGCTGAGCTTCAACGCCAAGAAGCTCAGCTGGTTGCTGGAAAAGCTCTATGAACCGGAGTGAGACCCCATGAGCCGCTTCATCTTCCACCTGGACTTCGACTCCTACTTCGCCTCGGTCGAGCAGCAGTGCAATCCCTTCTTGAGAAACCGCCCCATCGGCGTCTCCCGCAAGCCTCAAGACGTAACGGTGGTGGCCGCCGCCTCCAAAGAGGCCAAGCTCTGGGGCGTCCGGTCCGGGATGCCCTCCTGGGAGGCCCGCCGCCTCTGCCCCCAGATCGAGCTGGTCGCCGGTGATCCGGCCAAGTACCTCTACGCCACCGGCCGCGCCCTGGCCCTGCTCAAACGCTATACCCCGCTGATCGAGCCCTACTCCATTGACGAGGCCTTTTTAGATCTGACCGATGAAGTCAGCTTCAAGTTCAATGGAGATGCCCCGGCGCTGGCCCGGCGGATCAAAGGGGAGTTGCGCCGCGAGCTGGGCCGCTGGATCACCTGCTCCATCGGGATCGCCCCCTCCAAGGTGTTGGCCAAGCTCTGCTGCGAGCAGCACAAGCCGGACGGGATCGCCCAGATCACTCCGGAGGAGCTGCCCCAAGTGCTGGAGCGGACTCGCGCGACCGAGATCGCCGGCATCGCCCAGGGGCTGGGCCGCCGGCTCTACCGCCTGGGGCTCATCACCCTGGCCGAGCTGGGCCGAGCTCCCATCGAAAAGCTCAAGCGGGAGTTCGGAGTTGTCGGCTATGGGTTGCAGGCCATCGGTCAAGGGCGGGACCCCGCGCCGCTCAACCCCAATCTGCGCTTCGAGCCGCCCAAGAGCTTCTCGCATTCACGGGTGATCAGCTACGAGTTCGGAGCCCGCTCCTGGGGGAGGGTGCAGCCGATCCTCTACTTCCTCTGCTACAAGATCGCCCGGCGGATGCGCGCCCAGGGTTACGCCGGCCGGGTGGTCCGCCTCTTTGCCCGTGAGGCGGTGGGAGCGGATGACGGTGAATCCCGGGCAGTCCAGAAGCAATACACCTTGGCCCTACCGACCAGCGACGAGCGGGTTATCTTAAACACCTGCGGGCGGATCGCTCGGCTGGCCGGAGGGATCGCTTGGCCGATTCGGGTGATCGGGGTAGCGGTGGAGGGGCTGGTGCGACAGGAGGCCTTATCATTCTCGCTTTTCGAGGCCGATCGCCGGCGGGCGCGGCTGCTGGGGGCGCTCGATCGGCTCAACAATGAGTGGGGGGAGTTCACCGTGGCCGACGGGCTGTTGCTCTATGTGAAGGAGGCGCTCAGTTGGGAGGCGACCAGCCTGGGACGGCAGCGGGAGATCAGGTTTTAGGAAGGATCAGCTTGCACCGGCTCAACGCACTCCGGCCGCTCGTTGGCCGGCGAGTTGACCAACGGAGAGACCACGTAGGCCTCCAACTCCTCCGGAGGATAGGGCCGTAAAACCTCACTCAGCTCCCGCTCGCTCTTGACCCCTGGGTCCAGCCACAGCGCTTCCAACTCCCGCGGCACGATCACCGGCATCCGGTTATGAATCGGCTTGAGCAGCTCGTTTGGCTCGGTGGTGACGATCGTGCAGCTCCGGACCTCTTGGCCCGCCGGCGAGCGCCAGGACTCCCACAGACCGGCAAAGCCAAAAGGCTGCTTCGATCTGAGCCTGACGTAAATCGGCTCCTTGCCTCGCCCCCTCTGCCGCCACTCGTAGAAGCCGTCGGCCAGGATCAGGCAGCGCCGCTCCCCCGCGGCCGCGCGGAAGCTGGGCTTCTCAAAGAGCGTCTCGGCCCGCGCGTTGATCAGCTTGTTGCCAATCCGAGGGTCCTTGGCCCAGCGCGGGATCAGCCCCCAACGCAGCAGGGCCGGCTCCCGCTCCCCGTCGCCCGCAGCGACGATCGTCAGCACCGGTTGGCTGGGCGCGATGTTGTAGCGCGGGGCGTAATTGAAAGACTCCTGGCGCAGCTCAAAGCGATCCAGAATATCATTGAGGCCAGAGAAGAGCGCGAATCGTCCGCAGATGAGAAGCTCCTTTCTCCCAACTAGGGTTTCCCAGGGTAGGACAAACCGGCCGCCCCGGCAACTGCCCTCGCCTCAGCGGCGGCGCAGCTTGAAGTCCAGCAGCTCCTTAGGCTCCACCCCCAGGACCCGGGCCAGCTTGCAGATCGTCTCCAGGGTCGGATTGCGCTCCCCCCGCTCGATGAACCCCACATACGA
>CAJXGD010000082.1 GCA_913053845.1 uncultured bacterium
GACCAACCCTCACCCCGACCCTCTCCCAAACATGGGAGAGGGAGCAAGCACACGCTGCTAAAATGATGTTCCCAACGGGATAAACACCCTTAAGTTGTGACCAGTGTCCTTGTGATCGCCCAAGGCCCTTCTGGCAGTAGCCTTACTCCTGCGGCTCGATGATCACCCGGCGGGCCTCACCCTGGCCCTCAGAGTAGGTGTGCACCTCCGGATGACCGCTCAGCGCCTCGTGTACCGCCTTGCGCTCATAGGCGGCCATGGGGTTAAGCCGCACCCGTTTGCGCTCGCGCACCACCTCTTCGGCCAACTGGCCGGCCAAGAGCTTGAGCTCGGCGCAGCGCCGCTCCTTGTAGCCATTGGCATCCAGATAGAGATGAACCTCGCGGCCCAGGCGGCGCTTGACCAGAATCTCCAACAGGTAGGCCAGTGCCCGCATGGTCGCCTGATCTGAGCCGTCGAAGCGGGTGCTGCCCTGCAAGTTGAGCTCGGCACTGCGCGCCCGCTCGGCCGCCCAGATGAGCTGCGCCTCATCCTCCAGCGTGGCCAGCAGCCCCTGCAGATAGTCCTCGATGAGCGTTTTTACGCGGGCATCCATGGCTTAAAGAAGGGTCTGAGCGTTAGAAGGGCGCCTTTTCCTCGGCCGGCTCGCTCGGCTCGCCGCCGGCACCGGCGACCCCGGCGGCTCGGGCTAAGGCCCGTGCCGCTTTGATTCGCTGCAATTCCCAGGTAATGTAGACCTGTTGGCCGATCTGAATGATGGTGGTCAGAAAGTAATAGAGCCACAGACCGGCAGGGAAGTCCTTGAGAAACAACACCATAAACAGCGCGGAGAAGGCCCCCATCAGCAGCGGGTTCTGTCCCGGTGAGCCGGAGCTGACCATCGGGGTGGTCTTGGTCTGAAAGATCATGGCCAAGGCGGTGACCCCGACGAGAATATAGTAGGGATCGTGCAAGGCCAGGTCGGGAATCCACAGGAAGCCAGGACTCAAGTGAATCTGTTCCGCACTATAGATAATCGCCCGCCAGAGCACGATCAGGATCGGAAACTGGACCAGCATCGGCAGACAGCCCCCCAGCGGATTGACCCCCTCCTCGCGATAGAGGGTCATCATCCGCTCCTGCACCTTCTGACGGTTCTCCCTGTCGCGCCGCACCAGCTCCTCCTGGGTCATGCGTGGGTGCAGCTCGCGCAGCCGTTTGAGGTTGGGGTACTGCTGCTGAAGCTTCTTGACCTTGGGCTGCACCTCGGCCATCTTGCTCATGGAATGGAACTGCTTACGAGTCAGGGGAAAGAGCAAGAGACGAATGATCAGGGTGAAGAGCAGAATTGCCCAGGCGTAATTGCCCGTCGCTCGGTAGAGCCAATTCAATAGCTCGACCACCGGGACGATGAACTGGTCGAAGAAGCTCAGCCCAACCAGCTTTTGTAGGCCTAGATTCTCTAGCAGCGTGTATTTGGCCCGTCCACCGTAGAACTGGGCACCGAGCTGCTGGCTGCTCCCCGAAGCTAACCGGAGCGGGGCCGACTGGAAGAGCAAGAGTTGTTCTCCGGAGGGTGCCTGAGAGAGGAGTGGGGTTATGGGTCCATCTGAGCGGTCCAATTTGAGGAAGAGCGCCAGGTCCTGGCCGAGGAAGCCTGCCCCCTGAAACTCCTGATAGGCAGAGCGTGCCAGCGGAGCGCTGCCGAAAGTTCCATCGTACAAATAATGAAGTTGGGAGGTCTGCTTCGGACGGCCCACGCCCGGCCCCAGGCTGAGCTGATAACCCTGCTTCCAGTTGATCTCCTGGCTGCCGATATTCTTGATGCTCAAAGTGAAAGAGAGCGTGTAATAGGGATTATCATGGATCACGAAGCGCTTGGTCACCCGCAGGCCATTGGCCTCATGGGTGAAGCTCAAGGTGGCGGTGCGCCCTTGGGGGGTATATTTATAATCGTAGACCGCCAGGTCGGGCGAGCCGTTCAACGTTAGGGCGAAGGGGAAGGGTGCGTTCTTGATGAAGGTGCGCACATACTGGTCTCCCTGGCGCTTGGTCTCCGTCGAGGGCAGCAGCTCGGCCGTTTTACCTCCTCCCCAGGGGGCGAAGTAGAGATAGACACTCTTCAGCACCGCGCCGCGCGTGGAGAAGAGATAATCGACCAAGGCGGTGTGGATATCCAGCTCTTGGTAGCCGCTGCGCTGGTGCACGCTAAAACTGATGGCGCGTGAATCGGGTGGGATTGCCGGAACCTGTTGGGCCTGACTCAGCGGAGCCATGATCATGAACAAGAGAGTGACCAGCAAGGCCACTCGCCGAATCAATCGCTGATCAAAGAGATTTTTTGATGTCATTTCCTGTAGTTGCTCATTTCGTTATCTCAACCGACCGGCCCCTAGAAATATAGAGAGGGAGACGCTCAGGTGAGATAGTTACGCTAAGTCTAGCCCCCCTCAACGCCGATTGCAAGAATTCGCCAGGCTGCGACTGGCCACGACTGTGCCCGCAACGTAACGCTTAACACATACGCCCATACGCAGTTTAAGCTATCATGAACCTGTATATTGCGTCTTTGACGCCTTCAGCTATAATGGGGGGAAGAGGGGGCAGCAGGTTTTCAACTATGAGCACGATGAGCCGTAGCATCCGAACTCTGCTGAGCGGGCTCTGGCTGGTGGCTTTGTTGCTGCTCTTGGCCGGCGGCGCCTCCAGCCAAGGGGCGATTCCCTCCACGATCAACTTCGCCAATAATGAGCAGAACGTGACCGTCTTGGGCCCACAGGATAGCTCCTTGATCGCCCCGGCCAACGCCCTGGCCTTCGGTGATGTCACCGGTGATGGCAAGGCCGATCTGTTGGTCGGTGCCCCCGGTGCAGGCAGCAGCGGCGGACGCGCCTTTGCCGGGCAGGTGTACTTGATCCCCGGCAGTGCCAACCCGCCTTTGACCATTGATCTGGCTCAGGCGTCCAACGTGACAACCTTTTTAGGTGCCAATAGTGGCGATGCGCTGGGCAGCGCCGTGACCTCCGGCGACCTCAACGGCGACGGCTTGGCCGACGTGATCATCTCCGCCCCCAACGCCTCCAACCCACGCGGGGACCGGCAGCAGGCCGGAGTGGTTTACGTCTTCACCGGTCACCCCACTATGGCGGCCCAGGTGGACGTGGCCGCCGCCGCAGCCGCCCTCACCGTCGTGGGAGCCCACAGCGGAGATCGCCTGGGGGAGAGCTTGGCCGTCTGCGATCTCAACGGCGACGGCATCGCAGACCTGATCATCGGTGATCCACGGGCCCCCGGCGCGGCCGGCCCGCGGACCGCTAGCGGCGCTGGTGTGGTTTATATATTCTTCGGCAAGCTGCAACTGGGCGGCTTCGTGGACCTCAGTGTCAAACCGGCCGATGTGACCATTTTTGGCGCGGCCACCTCCGCCTCGCTGGGCTTCTCCATTGGCTGCGGCGACCTCAACGGCGATGGGACAAACGATCTGATCCTGGGCGCGCCCGGCGCCCGCAGTCCCAGCGGGGTGGGCACCGGCGCGGTATACGCCTTCTTCGGCCAAGCGGTCTGGCCTCGCACGATAGACCTGGCCAAGACGAGCGCCGACGTGACGGTGGCCGGCACAGGCAGCGGAGCCCAGTTGGGCTTTTCCGTCGCCGGAGGCGATCTCAATGGCGATGGCCTGTCCGACCTGATCATGGCCGCTCCGGGAGCGACCGGACCGGGCTCGCGCGCCGGGGCCGGCGCGGTATACGTGATCAACGGTGGCCTACGCCTGCGGGGGGCGATAGATCTGGCGCTGCCCTCGGTGGCCAACCTGACCGTCTTCGGTGCCCATGCCGGAGACCGCTTGGGCAGCTCATTGTCTGTGGGCGATGTAAACAGCGACGGCATCAGCGACCTGCTCATCGGCGACATAAACGCTTCCGGTCCCGGCCTGGTGCGCTCCGGCGCGGCTTTTCTCTTCCTGGGAGGCGCGGGTCTGGGGCCACAGGTGGATCTGGCGACTACCAATGCCTCGGTCAGCTTCTTGGGAGCCAACTCCGGCTCGCAACTGGGCATCTCCTCGGCGATCGGCGACTTCGACGGTGACGGGGCTGCCGACCTGATCTTGGGCGCTCCCTTTGCCGGTATGCTCAGCAAGCGCACCAATGCGGGCACCGCCTATCTGGTTTTCGGCAGCCGCTTCGGCACCCCCAAGCCTAAAGCGCCGCCGACACCATCTGTTCTCAAGGGCGACGTCAACCTGGACGGCAAAGTAACCATCCTCGATGCGCAGCTCTTGGCCAACTATATCGTGGGGCTGGTGCAGCTCAATGAGCAGCAGAAGTTCGCCGGCGATGTGGCTCTGCCCTGCCGCCCGCCGGACACGAACCTTGACGTCAACGATGTGCGCACCATCGCCGAGTTCGTGGCGGGGAATATCTCCAGCTTCGCTTGTAACAAGACGCCGTAAAGGACGCAGTAAAGGACACCGGGGATTAAAATCCCCGGCTACGGTGAGGCAAGAAAACCCCTACGGGGTTTAAGCTGATAACCTCCGGGGTTTCTGCTAAACTAACCGTGAGTGCCAGCTACGCTAACAGCGGTGGAGGTGAAGCCTATGGCTTTGTCAATTGCCCCTCAACCCCTTCCTCTGAAGAGAGACGTTGATGGTGCCATGCGGGTCGGTAGCACCCAGGTGACGCTAGACACTGTGGTGGCTGCCTTCAGCGAAGGGGCGACCGCTGAGGAGATCATCTATCAGTATCCTTCACTACAACTAGCCGATGTCTATGCCGTGATCGGCTATTATCTCCGAAGGCGTTCAGAGGTCGAAGATTATCTGCGACGGCGAGAACGGCAAGCGGACAAGATACGCCAGCAGAACGAGTCTCGGTGGGACCCATCTGACATACGCGACCGTTTGCTGGCCCGCCGTATGAGGCCAAAGCACACCGGGGATTGAAATCCCCGGCTACGGTGAGGCACAAAACCCCTACGGGGTTCCGAGTCGTGAACCATCGCCAAAGGGTTTCCCGGTCTCGATGCGACCGATGAACAAGCACACTGAAGCGGGTTCAGAAATTTTAGTGGGTTTCCAGTAGGTTGATGTGCTATAATACCTTCGGGAGGTTGGCGCCCCCAATGTCTCACACCGTCTGG
>CAJXGD010000083.1 GCA_913053845.1 uncultured bacterium
CTGGTTCATCTGCCAGGCCGCCTGCCCGAAGATTGGCTGCTGCATGTCTACGAGCGACTAGGACTGCAATTCGATCCGGAGCAAGTGCGCCAGGTCTACGGAGAGTCCGAACGGCTCTGGCGGGCGACCACCCGGCGCGAGCTGGGGGTGACCCGCGCCTCGTTCGTCGCCTGGAACCGGCTGATCCTGGAAAAGCTGGGCGTCAAGGAGCGGCCGGCGGTGCTGGCCAAGCAGGTGCAGAGCGCCTGGGAAAGCCAAGAGGACCTGCTCTTCCCTGAAGTGCCGGCAGTACTGGCCGAGCTACAGCAGTGCGGCCTGCGGCTGGGCATCGTGACCCATCGCTTCCCGGAGGCGATCGAGAGCAGTCTAGTGCGCCACGGGCTCAAAAAATATTTCCAGTGCATCGTGCATCCACAGGACGGCTTCACCGATCAGGGCAAGCACGACCCCCAGCTCTGGCGTCAAGTCATGCGATCATTGGATTTGCCAGTCGAGCGCATCCTGCACGTAGGCGATGACTACGAGGCCGACCTGCTAGGACCCCGCAGCCAAGGTCTACGAGCCCTCTTGATCGATCGCTATGAGCGTTTCGCTCAACTGCCGGCTGAGCAAAAAATAGAGAACCTGTGCGAACTACCGGCATTGATCGTAGGCCGGTAGGAATTTACCCCTTGACCGCCCCACCCAAGAAGCCGGCGATGAAGCGATCGAGGAAGAGATTATACAGGATGGCGATCGGCACGCTGGTAATCAGGGCCGCAGCCATCAGCGAGCCCCAATAGAAGGTATCCCCTCGCACCAGTGCCACCGGCACCCCGATGCTCACCGTCATCTTGCTCACCGTGGAGATGAAGGTCAAGGCGTAGACGAACTCCTGTGTCACCAGGGTGAAGGTGAAGATGACCACCGTAAGCAGGCCGGGCAGCGAGAGGGGCAGCACCGCCTTGATGATCGCTCCCAAGCGGCTATAGCCGTCAATCATCGCCTGCTCTTCAATCTCATGGGGAATCGACTTGAAGAAACCCATCAAGAGCCAAGTGCAAAAGGGGATGGTGAAGGTGGGATATATCAGGATCAGCGACCAGAGCGAATCATACAACCCCAGCACGCTGACTAGGCGGGCGAAGGGGATGAAGAGCAGCGTGGGTGGCACCAGATAGGTCAAGAAGATGCCGATGCCCAGCTTCTCCCCCCAACGGCCGCTCATCCGCGCCAAGCTGTAGGCGGCCGGTACGCCGACCAGTAGGGTGATCCCTACCACGGCCGCCCCGACGAAGAAGGTGTTGAGTAGCCATTGCAGATAGAGCGTGTGGTTGAAGAGATAGGCTATATGCTGCCAGGTGGGCGGGTCGTTGAAGATGAGGGGAATGTGATTGGCCCGCGTCGCCCCCACATAGAGGTCTTTGTTCTGCTTCAGGGCGGTGATCAGCATCCAGTAAAAGGGGAAGATGGCGAAGAGGGTAAAGGCGGTGACCACGCTGTAGAGCACCCCCCGCCCGCCCCAACGCTTCAGCGTGCGCCTGCGCAGCATGGCTTATACACCTACCTCGGACCGACTGGCGATCCGCAGCATCAGAATTGCCCCGATGACCAGCAAGGGGAAGAGAAAGATGGCGATGGCCGCGCCCTGCCCCAGGTCCCCGCCCAAGATGCCCCGCTGAAAGGCCAAGCTGGCCAGCACGTGGGTGCTGTTGTAGGGGCCGCCGTTGGTCAGCAGATAGACCACGCTCATGTCGGTAAAAGTGAAGACAACTCCGAAGAGCACCGCCACGGTGGCGATGGGCAGGATGAGCGGCAGGATGATCTCGAAGAGCCAGCGCCAGAAGCCGGCGCCGTCCACTACGGCCGCGTCCTGGATGTCCTGAGGGATGGCGGTCATCCCTGCCAACAGGATGACCGTGGCAAAGGGCAGCAGCCGCCAGATCTGAATGATGATGATCGCCGTCATGGCCAGGGCCGGTTCGCCCAGCCAGTAGAGCCACTGATGCGGCCCCAGTAGGCCGACGGCGCGCAGGATCCAGTTCAAGACGCTGAAGGTCGAGTCGAAGATCCAAACCCAGCTCATCGTCGCCAGGGAGATCGGCGCAGCCCAGGGCAGCAGGATGAACAGGCGCACCAGCCACTTGCCGTGAAAGTCCTTGGTCAGGGCCAGTGAGAGGGCGGTGGCCAGCACCAGGGTGATCACCTGGGATACGAAGGTGAAGATAAAGGTGTTGGCCAAGGCTCGCTGAAAGGTGGAGTCCTGTGCGATGGCGATGAAGTTCTTGAAGCCCACCAGCGAGAAGGACAGACTGCCGGCGGTGGCATTGCTGAAGCTCAAGACGAGCGCCAACAGGAAGGGGACCCCCAACAGGAGCACGATATAGGCGATGGCCGGGGCGATCATCAAGGGGCCCAGCAGTCGCTGGCGATCGGCGAGATAGCGCCAACGGCCTCGGCCCACTCGCTCTCCGGCGGTCACGGCCATGTGGTGATCACCTTGCTGGGGGGGAGGCGAGCGGTTTGGGACTGATGCGTTGGCCCGTCTCTTGATCGAAGTAGTTCAAATCCTGAGCATGCACCGCGAAGGAATAACTCTGGCCTTCGGCGATCGGGATAGTGACGTTGAAGGGCAGCCGGGAGATCGTACTGACCCCACCACCCTCGTCCAGGGAGCCGTAGAGCAGTCGATCGGAGCCGAGCTGTTCCACGCGGCGCACGCGAAAGTGGAAGGGCACCAGGTTCCCTTCACCTGCGCCGTTCATATGGACCCCCTGGGGCAGAAAACGCTCCGGGCGGAAACCCAAGATGAACTCACCGTGCTCGATCAAGTTCATCGGTGGCGAGCCGACAAAGGAGGCCACAAAGGTATCGGCCGGCCGGTGATAGACCTCCTGAGGGGTGCCCAGTTGGCGCACTTGGCCTTGATTGATGACTGCAATGCGATCGCCCAGGCCCATCGCCTCGACCTGATCGTGGGTCACATAGATGGTCGTGGTCCCGATCTCCTTCTGGAAGAGCTTCAGCTCGTCGCGAGCCGAGGCCCGCAATTTGGCATCGAGGTTGGAGAGGGGCTCATCGAGCAGGAAGACGCTCGGCTCACGGACCAGCGCCCGGGCCAGGGCGACCCGCTGGCGCTCGCCCCCGGAGAGTTCGCGCGGCCGGCGGTCCAGCAGCGCTTCGATGCCGAACATCGCCGCGGCCCGCTCCACCTTCTGGTGGATGAGAGATTTGTTCATCCGCGCGGCCCTCAAGGGGAAAGCGATGTTGCCGAAGATCGTCTTATGGGGATAGAGGGCATAGCTCTGGAAGACCATCGCGATCCCCCGTGCGCGGGGAGGTAGGTCATTGACGACCCGCCCGTCAATGAGGATCTCACCGGAGCTGGGCTGTTCTAGGCCAGCGATCATGCGCAAGAGGGTCGTCTTACCGCAACCGGAGGGGCCCAGCAGCACCAGGAATTCGCCCTCTTCGGAGGCCAGATTGATGCCGTTGACGGCATGCACCTGGCCAAAATGCTTCCGGATCTCTTTCGCCTCAACTTTGGCCATGCTTGATTCTTTCTCCAGAGATCAGCAGGGGCACGACCTGCCGTGCCCCTGCTGTATGCTTATGGTTCACTTGTCGCCGGAACCGCCGCCGACCAATCCCTTCTGACGCCACTTCTCGAAGACCGTCTTTATCTTGGCATTGGTCTGCTTGAGGGACTCTTCGGGGGTCAGCGTGCCGGTAGCCACCTTGGCGAACATCTCCGGCAGCAAGAAGGTGTCGAAGACCTCGCCGATGGCCGGGTTGATCGGACCGGGATGGCCCACGTTGGTGCTCCAGTCCAACGCCGTTTTGAAGAAGGACAGCAGCTTGTCCGCCGGCTTGGAGCCGAAGGGGTCATTGGCAAACAACTTGTTCAACTCTGCCTTCCCTGCGGCCGGCCGGTCGGCCAGATTGGTCACGGAGGCTGGAGCGGCCGCACCGACAAAGGAAGGCGTGTCATAGAGCTTGCTGTTGAGTACCCCACCCTTTGTACCTGCAATACTGCTGCTCGCCGGGGCGGCAAAGCCATCGGGTCCGTAATTGGCCAGCAGGTCCACCAGGAACTCCTGTGCCAGCTCGGGGCTCTTGGAGAACTTCCAGGTGACGTAGACGCCCATGACGTGCTCGCTGGCGAACTGTAGGCCCGTGGGGCCCTTGAGCGCCGGCACGAAGAAGATGTCGTCGGCGACCGGCAACCCCTTGGACTGGGCGCTGCGGTAGGCCGAGATCGAGTTGAGAATGTAGGTGGTGGCCTGCGCGTTGAGGGCCTGGTTGTTGGAGGCGGCGTTCCAACTGAGGATCGCCGGGCTCATGGCCTTCTCAAACAGCTCCTTGCCGTAGTTGAGGGCCGCCAGGGTCGGCGGGGAGTTGAGCACCACGTTCTCATGCTCGTCCTGGATCGAGGCCCCATACGACCAGAGGATG
>CAJXGD010000084.1 GCA_913053845.1 uncultured bacterium
ATTTTTCTTTCTTATTAAAATATAACCAGTTGTCAGCAGACATGCAGTTGCGGCATTAAAAACCGCCTGAGTGATGTCGCTGGTTGAAAAGACGGCCTGAACGTCGCCTATCGGTGTGCTAAAGCTCAGGTCGGTTTCCGCAACGAACGGGCTGACCGTAGATTGTACGCCGTAGGTGTAGGGCAACGTTGACCCCGAAGACACTCCCAGGCAGTTGGTGTCATCCGCGCTGAAGCGGAATTCCAGGTACTGATCCCAGGTGACAGGGCCGACCGGGATGCCCTCGACCTGGATCTTCTCCACGGCGAAGCCCAGGTTCTTGTTGTCGCAGACCGTGCCGGTGAAGCTGACCTTCTTGAAGACCTCGTAGATCTGCGGGTCCATTCCAATGCCGGTGATGTTGCGCACCGTGATCCCGCTGACCGTCTGGCCTTCCACCGTGATGGTATCACCGAAGCGGAAGCTCTGTGGCTTAGTCTGGGTTCCGTAGCCGGTGACCGAGTTGAGGACGCCACCCGCCGTGTAGCCATCATTGTAGGTGTAAGCGGTCTGACTGGGTAAGTAGGGGCACCTTCCGTCGTGGTAGAGCTCCGCGCACGGCGAGGTACCATAGGCTATGCTATTCCAGTATACGGTAGCCGATGGGAAATTGACGTCGGCCAGTTCGGCCAAGTTGGTCAGGGTGATGCCGGCGATGGAGATAGTGGCCGTCACCCGTTTCTTGACGAAGAACAGCTTGTTGGTAATGACTGTCCAGACCGTCTGCGAGTGAGTCTGCGAGTTGTTGTTGCCGGTCGGGATCGTCATAATGTCCACGCCGAAGGGGACCGCAAAGAAGAACTGGTCGGTGATGTTCAGCGCGCCCAGGGTCGCCTGCAGGTTGGTCAGGACATGCTCCAGGCCTGTGAAGCCTGCGACCGAGCTAAGGCCCAATGTCAGTCCGCTGATCGTCCAGTTGAGGTTTAAAGTAGTCTCGAAGTCGGTCTTGGTGAACGTGTTCTCACAGTTCCAAGGCCTGGCCGGTGAGGTTCCTGGACCAACTGTACTAGGTGTTTTATCAGTGAGATTGACGAACGGAAAGGCACCGCACGGGACCGGCTCGATGACAATCTTAGCATCAAAGCTTCCGGTGACGTCGGCTTTGGCCATGAACGACCCAAAACCGGCGATTAAGATGAACGCGAGTACGACTGAGAGAATCTTCCTTGACATCTAAGAACCTCCTTAAGTGATGGTTTTCTGAATGCGACGCTTCATGAGCCAACTGCTTGTTGTCGCTTTTCCCCCGGTGATCTTGCCACCTCCCTCCGATGGGTGTTTGCTTATGCTCTGGATACTAGCATATATGCGAGTCCCAGTCAAGTCCATTATTACTAGTACACTATATGCATGACAACTATATGATGTAGAATATATATCGTACGTCGTATTTATGTCAGCTATTTGATGGATTGTTGAACAGTTGGGTATATGGTATACTGTACTACGTTCTAACATTTAATAAAGATTGTTAGATTTACCCTCGTCTCGGGCGGCAGTTTTAAGAGGGTATGTATGACGGACGGCTAAGGTGCTCAGAACTTAGAGGAGGAGGTGGATAGGGTTGGGTGCAGCCATCCCGACTTCAGTTTTATGGCAGTAACACTTAAGTCTGCCACACAGGGCGAGAAGGTTAGCGGCACCTCGCACGAGGAAATCAAGATCAGTCCACGCGAACTACAGGTCGCTCGTCGCGTTGCGCGAGGATACTCAAACAAGCAGATCGCGGCCGAACTTGGCATCAGCGCTGGTACGGTGGGCACATATATGACTCGTATCTTCCATAAGCTCAACGTGCGTACACGTGCCCAGATGATCGCTAAAATCATAAGGGCGGGGCACTTAGTGTCTAGGAGCTAAAGCTGAGTAGCTCGCGGAGCAATATAGTTGATGAATCGAGCGCTTCGGTGATCTGCTTGATCTTAAACACGCCGGAGTAACTCGAAGCAGATCAGTATTTGCCTGAGCAGCATGGTGTTGCTTCGTCTGGGTGAGATGTAGAATTGGATGCTGCAGGCAATGCTACGACTTTGGTAAACTGGGACATCAAGAGCTTCGGAGGGTCCTACCATGCTCAATTGTCCCCGTTGTCATAGTGATCAGATCGTCAAGACATCCCTCATAGGGGTTTTGCACTTCACCGTAGCTTGGAATTTGAATCCCCGGTTGTAGCTTTGACGGTGACCACTGCCGCCCCTATAATCAGGCCATGCGCCGGGTCAACTGGACGATCACCGAAGGGCAGCATCGAGCACTGAAAAAACTCTCCCAGCAGACCGGTTTGTCCATCTCCGAGCTGGTCCGCCGCGCCATTGACAAATACATCGGCCTGCTCGGCGAAGAGCCGGAACCGCGAGCGGCCGCGCAGCTCCGACCGAGCGAGCCACGTAGTGAGGTGCCCCGATGAGCGCAACAGCGCAGCAGAAGCAGCCGGCCGAGCGCGAGTTTTTCATCGCCACCCCGGAAGAGATCCGGGCCGGCCGGGTCACCGATGTCTACTTCGAACGCACCAAGCAGATTCTCGACGCCAGAGCCATTGACAAGCAGGTGGTGCTGGAGGCGCGGGTCAAGAAGCTGCCCTATGGCGACTGGGGGCTCTTCTGCGGCGCGGCGGAGCTGGTTCACCTGCTGGAAGGGCAACCGCTGGATCTGTGGGCGCTCCCTGAGGGGACCCGCTTCGCTGCCCATGAGCCCACGCTGCTGATCGGCTGCAACTATCGCCAATTCGCCGTCTATGAGACCGCGCTCTTGGGCTTGCTCTGTCAGGCGAGCGGGATCGCCACCAAGGCAGCCCGCTGCGTGATCGCGGCAGAGGGCCGACCGGTGTGGAGCTTTGGCGTGCGCCGGCTGCATCCGGCCATCGCGCCCATGATAGACCGCTCGGCATTCATCGGCGGCTGTCAGGGGGTCTCCTGCGTGCTGGCCGCCGAGCTGTTGGGCGAAGAAGCGGTAGGAACCGTCCCTCATGCGCTGATTCTCATCCTGGGCGATTCGGCCTCGGCGACCTTGGCCTTCGATGAGATCATTGATAAGCGGGTGAAGCGGGTCGCGCTGGTAGACACTTTCGGCGATGAGAAGTTTGAGACGCTCGAAAATGCCGAGCTGCTCAGCGGCAATATCTACGCCGTCCGGCTGGATACGCCCTCCTCGCGCCGGGGCGACATGCTGGAGATCGCGCGCGAGATCCGCTGGGAGCTGGACATCCATGGTTATCAGCAGGTTAAGATCTTCATCTCCGGTGGCCTGGATGAGGAGTTGATCCCGACGCTCAACCCGGTCGCCGACGGCTACGGGGTAGGCACCGCGATCAGCAACGCCCGAGTGATTGATTTCGCGCTGGATATCGTGGAGATCGAGGGAGATCCCACCGCCAAACGGGGCAAAGAGTCAGGAGCCAAGCAGCTCTATCTCTGTGAAAAGTGCGGTCAGCGCAGCGTGCGTCTATTTAACGATGAGCTGAAGAGTTGCCCCACCTGCTCTGGCCCAGTGCAGCCGCAACTGGTGCAATTCCTGGCTCAGGGGCGCCGGGTGCGTGAGCTAGAGAGCGCTCAAGAGGTGCGCCGCCGGGTGCTGGCGCAGTTGACCCCGGAGCGCTAACGCTCCGCATTTACCGGCTCAGCGCCTCGGCCACCGCCTCGACCAGCTCCTGGTTCTCCGCCAGGGTATTGTAAAAGTAGGGCGCCACGCGTAGCGCGCCCGGCCGCGAATCAACTACAATGCCCTGCTCGGCCAGCCGACCTACCACTGCGGCCGGATCGTCCATCTCGATCATCACGATTGCCGACCGTTCTTCTTCACGCTCAGCGCTGCGCAGCTTCCAACCATGGGCGTGCGCCCGTTCGATCAGATCACTGGTTAGCCAGCGGGTCCGCTCGCGGATGGCCTGGGGGCCGATCTCCTCGACGATTGACAACCCCGCGGAGGCGGCGTAGACCGGCGCCAGGGCCGGAGTGCCCAGCTCGAAGCGGCCGGCATCGTGCTTGAATTCAAAATGATGAATGTCGAAGTCAAATTGGTTCTCGGCAGCGAACCAGCCGGTGATCGTCGACTTCAGTTGCTCGATCAGCCCCTCGCGCACATATAAAAAGGCGATTCCGGGTCCGCCCATCAGCCACTTGAGCCCACCGGAGACGAGAAAGTCTATCCCGGCTTCCTTGACATTGATCGGCACTTGCCCGGTTCCCTGATAGTCGTCTATGAAAATATAAGCGCCCTGCGTGTGGGCCAACTCGGCTAGCGCTTTAACATCTTGAATATAGCCGCTGGTGAAGAAGACGTGGCCGGTAGTCAGCAACGCTGTCTCTTCGTCAATGGCCGCCGCGAGGGGTTAACACCAAGGTCATTAGCTTGCCCTTCCCTTCTGCGCGCAGGTGGACTT
>CAJXGD010000085.1 GCA_913053845.1 uncultured bacterium
GATGCATGCGTACTTCATAATAAGTCAGGAAGGAAGGCCCGATGAGAAGGGCATTGAGACTGCCGCTGCTCATTATCTTGCCGCTTTAGCGTCATCGTCAGGAAGGAAGGCCCGATGAGAAGGGCATTGAGACCCTTCAGCACGTTACGACGCCGCGGAAACTCGTATAGAAGTCAGGAAGGAAGGCCCGATGAGAAGGGCATTGAGACATAGAAGCCCAAACAATAAACCATCGTCTTGATTCACGTCAGGAAGGAAGGCCCGATGAGAAGGGCATTGAGACTTTCATTACTACCTCCTTTAATGTTATGAGCTAAAGTCAGGAAGGAAGGCCCGATGAGAAGGGCATTGAGACTAAAATCCTGGAAGCTTCTCCATACCACTTCTTCTTCGTCAGGAAGGAAGGCCCGATGAGAAGGGCATTGAGACTCTTACTTTGCAACTGGGGTGATCGCTGGAGGTCAGAGTCAGGAAGGAAGGCCCGATGAGAAGGGCATTGAGACAGCGATGCATGCATACTGCATACTATCGCCTCCTTAAAGTCAGGAAGGTAGGCCCGATGAGAAGGGCATTGAGACTCAAATTTCTTTCACTGGTCAAGCGTTTAAATGGCGGTCAGGAAGGTAGGCCCGATGAGAAGGGCATTGAGACATAATCGCGCTTTTTCAGCGCGCTCTATTTTTCTCGTCAGGAAGGTAGGCCCGATGAGAAGGGCATTGAGACCCACGTCTGGACGGTCACCCAGTATGAGTGAGCTATGTCAGGAAGGAAGGCCCGATGAGAAGGGCATTGAGGTTTTGTAGGGGCAATCCCCCGTGGTTGCCCTGATTTCGGTTGGGCATAGACACCTCAAATAGGGCAGGCACAGGGGCCTGCCCCTACCAGGCCAGGAGAGCACCCTTCAGGCTGTATTCGGCATAACTGTTAGAGCACATATCCCGCTTAAAACCAAGTCTATCTCTAATCTCAGACATCCGATTATACATATATAGTGACACCGCCAACCCGGGCGATCAGATTGTATAATGGGTCCAGGAGGGATGGCCCATGAGCAAGCCTGCCAAAGAACTGGTGCATGAACGGGTCGGCGGGGAACCCTATGATTATTACCCACTGGGAGACTATATCGTCTCCGCACCGGGCATCTGCGGGGGACGCCCGACCTTCAAGTACACCCGTCTCGAAGTCGCCGTCGTGCTCGATCTCCTGGCAGCCGGTTGGACAGTCGAGCAATTAACGTATGAATATGCCAAGTCAAACTTAACCCCCAAGGCGATCGCTGAAGCTCTCCGGCTGGCGAGACAAGCACTGCTCTCAGTCTCCGCTGCCCCGGCAGACGCACCGGTGGTATGATCGTCTTTGATGAGAATATTCATCAACGGAGCCTGATGGATGCAGTAGCCAAATGGTATCCCGGTAGGGTGGTTTCCATTACAGAGCTACGCCCGCACAGCATCATCAAAGACGAAGGGATTCCGGCGTTATTGCACCGGGTGCGAGGCGCTACCTTGAGCTGGCCGGATTGAACGCCTGGCTTCCGCCATCGCTTAGCCGTTCGGATATCCAGAACCCGACCTAACCCCCTAGCCCCCTTCCCTGTGCCGGTAGGGGCACGGCGCGCCGTGCCCCTACTGTGTTTCGGGGAGGGGTCCAGATCATCTCTACGCCTCATCTATTCAATATCCTCGAAAGGAGGAGATCATGCGTCGTTTCTGGAGCACGAAGCGTCTTTATCGTCGCGTCCATTCGGACGAGGTCTTGACCGAGGCCTGGCGCAAGGTACGGGCCAACAGTCAGGTCGCCGGTGTCGATGGGGTAACCATCCCGCAGTTCGAGAGTCGCCTGTTCATGAAGCTCAAGGGGCTGCAACGAGAGCTGGAAACCCGCAAGTATACCCCCCAGGCGGTCAAACGCCTCTCGCTGCCCAAGGCCGACGGGCGGCGGAGGATGTTGGGCATCCTGACCGTGCGAGACCGGATCGTCCAACGAGCGGTTTTGGAAGTGATCCAGCCGCGCTTCGAAGCAGAATTCGAGGAGAGCAGCTACGGCTTCCGGCCCGGCCGCTCGATCGAAGATGCCCTGGAGCAGGTGCGCCGCTGGGTCGAACAAGGCTACTCCTGGTCGTTGGACCTGGACATCGCCTCCTTCTTCGATCGCATCCCGCTGGACCGTCTCTATCGCCAGATCCGGGCCAAGCTGCACGATCGCGAGCTGCTGCGGCTCATCCGCACCTGGCTGGAACTGGGCCGGCTCAATTCCGAGCAGCGAGGATGGGGATTTTGGCGGCGCGAGCGGCGGCGCGGCGTGCTGCAAGGCAGTGCGCTCTCACCCCTCTGGGCCAACATCTATTTGGATCGGTTCGACAAGCGTGCCCGGCAAGCGAAGCTGAAGACCGTTCGCTACGCCGACGACATCCTCATCCTCAGCCCCGGCCGGCCGGAGGCCAAAGCGGCCTTGAAGTGGGCCGACCACCTCCTCGGCAGGCTGGGACTGGCGCTCAACCACCACAAGACCTCGCTGGTCCATGCGGAGAAGGGATTCGACTTCCTGGGGCAACGGGTGCAGCTCTGTCCCGCAGACGATCCCGGCGATTCGGGCCGAGTACAGATTGGCCGGCCGCAATCCGGTTCCGATGGAGCAATTGCCCTCCCCGCTGCTGTGCCGGCCACAGGCAACGGGCAAAGGCCACGTGCAGCAGAGTCGGTGATGATCCTGGAGGAAAAGGACGAAGAGAAAGGAGAGGAGTGGGATGACGACGCTCTATCTGAGTGAACAAGGCGCGACACTGGCCAAGCGAGACGAGCGGCTGGTGGTGCGCAAGAACGGCCGCAGCTTGAGCGAGCTGCCGCTGCTGCAGCTCCGGCAGATCGTGATCTTTGGCAACGCAGTGCTAACCACGCCCCTGGTGCCGGTGCTGCTCCGGCGAGGGATTCCCGTCTGCTATCTCTCGCAGAGCGGGCGCTATCGCGGGCGTCTGCAACCGGCCTGGGATAAGAATGCCGCCCTGCGCCGCGTGCAATACCTCCGCGCAGCTAATCCGACGTTCTGCCTGGCAGTCTCGCGGGCGATCGTAACGGGCAAGTCGCTCAATATGAGAGCCTTCGTCCGTCGCCAGCGGTGCGGGCGGGGTGCGGCTCAGCAGGCGAGCGCCATGCTGACACGGCTGGCTCGTCAGGCCGGTGCGGCCAAGTCGCTCGATGAACTGCGCGGCTATGAGGGGGCGGCCACCGCGGCTTATTATCACGCCTGGGGGAGGTTCATCAAGCCGGAGGTGGCGCGGAAGCTTCCCTTCCCCGGTCGCACTCGACACCCGCCGCGTGATCCGGTCAATGCGCTGCTCAGCTTGGGCTATACCCTGCTCTACCAGGAGGTGCTGACGGCACTCAGCTTGGTAGGACTCGATCCCTACTGCGGGTTCCTTCACCAACTCAAGCAGGGCCATGCAGCGCTCGCCTCCGATTTGGCGGAAGAGTGGCGGGCAACCCTGGTGGATTCGGTGGTGCTGACGGCGCTCAATCGCCGGGAGATCACGCCGGGGGACTTCCGTCAGAGCCGTGCCGGCATTCGCTTAACGCACGAAGGCTTACAAAGCTTTCTCCGGCGTTACGAAGCCCGGTTGACCACCCGCACCCGGCATCCGCGCCTCAACCTGTCGGCCGATGGAGGGGGAGGGCAGGTCAGCTATCGCCGCTGCCTGGAATTACAAGCGCGCGAGCTGGCCGATCTGCTCCTCGGGCGAACCGAGTCATATCGTCCGTTTCTGATCCATTAAGAGACAGGACCGAATCGAGGTGGTCCACAGTGTTCATCGTCGTCTGTTACGATGTGTCCGATGACAAGCGGAGGCGCAAGCTGCACCAAAAGCTGAAGAACTTCGGTGAACCGGTGCAGTATTCCGTCTTCGAATGTCTGTTGAACGACGGGCAATTTCAGCGCTTGAAGCAAATCATAGCGCATCTGGTAGACCCTCAAGAGGACAAGGTGCGTTATTACAACCTGTGTCACGCCTGTCAAAAGCTGATCGAGGTGATCAACGGAGAGGTGACGCGGGAGGAGGCGCTGATCTTGGTCTGAGATCAGCTTCCATTGTGCTCCTCTCCCCTTGCCGAGATTGCCGGTTTGACCGACGAGGGGGGTAGGGGGCACAATGGGGAGCGATGGTAGCTAAGCCTTGGGAGACGCTTAGGATGACGAATGGGGCTAAAAGCCGTTTCAGATGCGGGCTATCTTCGCTGTTTACCTGCATCGTTTTGGCGAGAGGGGGCTTAGGAGGATGAACTGGCAGTTTGGTCGCATCCAATCAGCGCTTTCGGGTCCTCAGTCGCAGAAGCGATG
>CAJXGD010000086.1 GCA_913053845.1 uncultured bacterium
GGCAATCCCGAACGCATTTACAAGACGACCGCCATTGGTCCAGAGTTTCCAGGTACTTTCGAGAATTATGCCGCCAGTGTGGTTTATCATTGGCAAAAGAGCGGAGATGAACGTCTGAAAGCTCTTAAGGATACGCTCTCAACCTTGGGCCTCAGTTGGAAAATAGAAGCCAAGCAAGTGGCAGATACGCAGGTTGAGCTTCGCGTTGGCCGTCTCGCCCACAGTGTGCGAGGAGGAGCAAGGGATTTAGTGAATGTTGCCGATGTGGGATTTGGAGTCTCGCAGGTTCTACCCGTGCTTGTTGCCCTACTGGCTGCGGAACCGGGACAGATGGTTTACTTAGAGCAACCGGAGATTCACCTGCACCCCAGGGCGCAAATGGCCTTGGCAGGAGCGCTGGCCGATGCAGCTAATCGAGGTGTGCGCGTCGTCGCTGAAACGCATAGCTCATTGTTACTCTTGGCGGTGCAAGCTCTGGTTGCAGAGGGCAAGCTTTCCCCCGGCAAAATAAAGCTTCATTGGTTCCAGCGAGGCGATGAGGACGGAGTTACGAAAATCACCAGTGCCGATTTGGATGAAGCAGGTGCCTTCGGGGATTGGCCGGAGGACTTTGCCGACGTTGAACTCTATGTGCAAAGCCGCTATCTGGATGCCGCCGAGTCGCGCCTGGTAAAAAGCTAACATGACGGCCAAGCCTTCCAAGCGTTTGGTCATTGACGCCTCGGTGGCTCGCGCTTCAGGTGAAAAGAGAGCCACAGACCCTAGATCAACATCTTGTCGTGATTTTCTGAAATCAGTCCTCGAAATCTGCCATCATCTGGTTTTTACCCCGGCAATTCGACGAGAATGGAATCAGCATCAGTCAAGATTTGCATGGGATCCAGCATATTAGCATGATGGCTTGCAATCAATCGCCCTCCGCTCCAGCCCCTCCACCGTTTGCAAGCCCGCCCTGGCTTCGACTATCATCCCCAGCAGATATCTGTCTCGGTCAGAGGAGCTTGGCCTACGCCTTCCCTCCCTGATGGCATCTGTATCGAGACGAGTGAGCTGGTGATCAATGACAGGTGCCGGCGCTGAGGCCAAGGAGATGAGTGGGTGCCCTTTTGTGATCAGGTCCGAGATACCAACCAGAGAGTCGTGCTTTACGAGGTAATTCCTCCGCCGGAAGGCACGTTGGACCAGGCGGTGCAGAGCTCGCTGGAGAGCTTGCAGGAGCTCTGCCGGCGGGTGAATATCAACGCGATCAACATTCCGGAGGTGCGCCGCGAGGGCCGTCCTGGCGAGCGGAGCGCCAAGCTGATCTCAAAAATCGAACCGCGCCAGTATGGACAGCTCATTCAGCAGACTTTGAGCGGTCAAGTGGAGACGATCGTCAATCGCGGCGTCGTCTACGAGCCTCTGTCCCAACAGCGCGAATGGCTGCGCACCACCTGGGAAGAGTACGGCATCCGCAATCTGGTCCTGGTCGGCGGCGAATCTGGCCAAACCCATTATCCCGGCCCTTCGGTGACCGAGGCAGCTCGGCTGATCACCGCTGCGCCCAACGACGACCCGCTGGTGGCCACCGACTACTTCTGCGGAGGCATTACCATCCCCGCGCGGCGGGAAGAGCCGGCCCGACTGATCGCTAAAGCTCAACATGGCCTGGAGTTTTTCACCAGTCAGGTGCTCTATGAGGCCGGGAACACCAAACGGCTGTTGCAGGATTACGCTCGGCTCTGCCGCCAACGGGGAGAAACACCTCGGCGCATCTTTCTGAGCTTCGCGCCGGTTTCATCCGGGAAAGATATCGAGTTCCTCAAGTGGCTGGGCGTCGAGATGCCTGCTCACATCGAGCACTTTATCTTGGATGGCTGGATCGGTGTCGCTTGGCGTTCGATCAAGATCGCCAGCCAGGTGCTGGACGAGATATTGGGCTTCGCCGAGGCGGAAGGGCTAAACCTCCCCTTGGGGTTGAATATCGAGCATGTTATGCGGCATAATTTCGAGGCCTCCCGGGAGATGACCACCGAGCTTTCCGAGGTCTACGCGGGGCACAGCAAAACTCACGAGGTGAAGACGTGAAAATTCAGACTTTCTTGCCGGGCATCTATCCCCGGTCCGAGGCGCTGGTGCATGCCACCCAAGCTCTGGAGCGCGGCCGGGTGAGCGCCGCAGAGGTCCAGGCGCAGTACGAGCGCGATCTAGCCGGGTTGCTGGAGCTGCAGCGGGCGGCCGGACTGGACTTTCTGTCCGACGGTGCACTCAACTGGCCCGATCTCTTTCGGCCGCTGCTGGACATATCTGCCGGTCTGGAGGCCGGCGCGCTGGTGCGCTTCTTCGACAACAACACTTTCTACCGCCAGCCGGTGATTCAGGGGAGCTTGCGACTACGCCAAGAGCTGCTCGACGACTGGCTGGAGACCTTCTTTCATCTCGGTAGGGGTATCACCGTGGCCTCCCTACCCTCGCCCTACTGCTTCGGCCAAGCGGTCCAGGATGAGGGAGGGCACACGCCGGCCGAGCTGAGTGCCGCTTACGCTCAGGAGTTGCTGCTGCCCATCGCCGGAGCGCTGGCCGAGCGCGGGGTCAAGCTTTTGATCCTGCAAGAGCCCTGGCTGGCGGTGCATGGCCCGGCCAATGGAGAGGATTTTGCGACTTTGCAGACGAGCTTGCGAGAACTCAAGAGCGCACTGCCCAACTTGTTAATCGGCCTGATCGGCTATTTCGGCGACTCCGCGCCCTGCTGGGAGCAGCTCAAAGGGCTGGAGCTGGACGCCGTCGGCCTCGACTTTTGGCAGACCGATCTGGAGGCGCTGGAGAGGGATAAGCTGGAGACGGGCCTGATCTGTGGCGCTCTCGACGCGCGCAGCTCTCTTGTGGAAGAGCCGGAGATGGTGGCCGACTTTCTGGAGCAGGTGCAAACCAGGCTCGCGCCCCCGGCGCTCTATCTGAGCAGCAATGCCGGGCTGGAGTTCGTCCCGGAGCCGATCGCGCGGAGCAAGGTCGAGCGCTTGGGCCGGATCGCCCAGATCATCAATGGTCGGCAAGGAGGATCTTCTTGATGGAAAATCTACTAACCTATGAGGTGGGCAGCCTGGCCAAGCCGGAGTGGCGGGTGGGGGCCCTGGCCGATCGCCCCATCACCCCGACCTACCTGGCCGATGCCCGACAGTGGGGCGCCGAGTTGGGCATCGAGTCGGAGCCTTTGCTGGAGTTGTTCAGTCAAGCACCCTTCGATCAGCGCCAGAAGCAGGAGATCAAGAATTGGGCCTCGCGCTATGGCCTGCGCTTGCTGGAGCGGGCCGGCCTGGATGTGGTTTACGATGGCGAGCAGCAGCGCTCGGAGATGTATCATTATCCGGTGAGCCACTCTCGCGGCTTCGAGTTCCGCGGTCTGCTGCGCTCCTTTGACAATAAATACTATCGCAAAGCGGCCTGCGTCGCCAAGCCGGAGCTGGAGCAGCCCTACCACACCGACGAGTTTCGTATCTTGCAGCAATATGCCGAGAAGCCGCTTAAAGTCCCGATTACCGGCGCCTACACCTTGGCCGACTGGTCCTATGATGAACACTATGCCAAGGGCATCGGCCTGGGCAGTGCCGGAGGGGCGCGGCAGGCGCGAGAGGCGGCGCGGCGGCGCTTCGTGCTGGCGATCGCGCGCAACCTGGTCCGGCCCAATCTGGAGGCGCTCCTGGCCGCCGGGGCCGACTGGATTCAACTGGACGAGCCGGCGGCCCTCACCCATCCGGAGGAGGTGCCGCTCTTCGTCGAAGCTTTCAACCAGAGCGTCGCCGGCCTAGCCGGCCGCTTTACCATTCACATCTGCTTCAGCGATTATCGCCTGCTCTTCCCCCATATTGACCGGCTGGAGAACTGCTGGGGGCTGCACATCGGCTTTGCCAACTATGACTCAACCAAGTTGGGCACCCGACGCGAAGACCGACCGGGCTACGAGACGCTTTACGCTCTGGCCGGACTGGAGCATCGCTTTAACATCGGCCTGGGCGTCCTGGACATTCACCGGGATACGATCGAGCCGCCGGAGCTGGTGCGCGATCGCATCCTCTA
>CAJXGD010000087.1 GCA_913053845.1 uncultured bacterium
CCGCCGGCGCCGGGCCTCCGGGCAGCTCCCTCAGCAGGAGATCCGCCAATAGGCCCGCGAAGGTGATGGAGATCACCTTCAAGAGACACTTCCTTCCTGGCCCCGTTCTAATCGGTCTTTTACTCTCTTTATTACAGTTTAGCGCCAATCAGCGAGGAGGTCCGAGAAACAGCGTGTGGACCATAGATAAACTCTCAGAACGCTTCGGTCTCAGCGAACAGCAGGTCTACCGCCGGATCGACGCGGCCCGGCATCTGCTGAACAGCCAGATCAGCCGTGGGGAGAAGAACGCCATTCAGCTCAACGAAGGGGGCTTCAAGATCCTGGAGAGCCTGATCGGGTTCGAGAAACAGGGACAAACTCTCTCAATCGCAGTTCAGAACGTCGAAAAAGAGCTGCGCCCTCAGCACCGCAACGGGCATGATTCTTCCAGTTTTTCGCTAAACAGCGACAATCTCCACGAAAGAGCCAACGGAAGCTCGCAAGACTCCCACCTGCTCCACGAGAAGCTCGGCTACCTCAAAGGTCAACTCGACCTCCTCCATGAGCGAGTTCAGCGGCTGGAGGCCGAGAACGGTCAGCTCAAGGAGGAAAACTCCTGGCTCAAGGCTAAGAGCGCCCTGGTGGAAGTCCGGCACGAGCGGCCCTGGTGGCAGTTCTGGAGGTGAAAAAGCTGCTTACCTCCTCTTCACCCTGGCGATCGCTTGACCCTCCCCTTCCTACCAGGTAAACTTAGATGAGCATAATTATGAGCAAGGAGGAAGGGCATGGCCCATCAGACCATAAGCATCTCCGAGGGACGCCGGCGTCTATTGGAATTGGCCGACCAGGCCAAGGAGACCTTCGAGCGCTTCATCCTCACCCGCAACGGCAAGCCTGAATTGGTAGTCCTGAATTATGAAGACTATGAAAGCCTAATGGAGACTCTGGAGATTTATCAGACCCCCGGTCTGCTCAAGGAGCTGGAGCAGCGCGCTCAGGATCGGGCCGGCGGACGGGTCAAGCCCCGCTCTCATGCCCAAGTCTGGCGGGGCTGAACCGCTTTGGGAGGTAGAGTACCATCCCAAGGCCGAAAAAGAGATCCGGCAGCTCAGCTCCCCGGTGGGACGGCGGATTCGGCAAACCATCGAACTCCTCCGCAGCGATCCCTTGCTGGGAAAACCCTTACTCGGCCGCCTTCAGGGATACCGCTCTCGACGGGTCGGGGAGTACCGGATCGTCTATCTGATCGAGGGTGAACCACAAAAGCTCTTCATCCTCCATGTCGGACCGCGCGGAGGAGCTTATCCCCGGTCATGACGCCGGGGAGGCCGTTGATCTCTCAGAACGTACCGATCAGCCGGTATCCATGCCGCGAGCGGCTGAGCTGCGTCTCTCGGATCAGGTCGAGTAGCTCGTCCTCCGAGCTCACCCAGGTGAACTGCTCGGATGCCCCGCCCCAGAGCCGCCCCCAACGACGGATGACACAGGGCTGGCCCCACAGGTCTGGACCGACGGAAAGGCTGTAGCAGCGGTAGCGGTTCTCCTCCGGATGGATGGATTGCCAACGGAGCAGTAGTCTCATGATCTTGCTTCGATCTCCGGCGCCAGAGGCCGATAATCCTCTACCCAGATCACCGCAGGGAACCTAGCACGAATACCACGATAGAGTCGTTTATCGCCGGTGATTAGCGGGACTTCTTCTCGCTCAGCCAGGGCAACGTAAGCCGCATCATACGCCGTGCGCTCATGAGCCTGGGCCACCTGAAGCAGCTCCGGCGGAGCGAGGGGTTTTAGGGAGATACGAAGCGCCTCAAGCGCTACCAGGATACGCCGGGCCTCCTCCACTTCAAGCTGCCGCGTAGGCCGCTTGCCCCGGAGCGCCTGAACCACACCGTTTACTACCTCATAGGGCAATAAGCTGGGTGCGATCAACTGCACCAACCCCAAGGCGTGATCTCTCACCAGGGCCAACGCTTGATCGTGACCCCGCTCGTCCTCGAAGACGCTTCTCAGGAAGACGCTGGCATCAAGGACCAACCTGGGCATCGCCGCCGGACCTTCGCTCATAGCCCGGGACGCGCCTCCAATTCCTTCCGAGAGGACTCATAGAGCTGGGTCGCCCGGAGACCTGAGCCCCGGAGCTCTTCGGCGAGCGCCGCCAGCTCCAGATAGGCCTGAATGCGACTGAGCCGCTCATACTCCTCATAAGGCACGAGCACCACCGTGGGTTCACCCCGCCGCGTCACGATGATACGCTCTTCTCCAGCTCTTTTGATCAGCTTGGTGAACTCATTGCGCGCTTCGGCAACGGACACTTCCATCATCTGCCTCCCTACCTACCAACTTATGTTGGCTATATCATATAGCCAAAAGCGTCAAAAATCCAAACCAGCTTCCGCCCCACCGGTGCGCCCTGTCCTCCGGTAGACCAGCTTTATGACATACCATCAAGCTAGCTTGGCCAAATACCGGCATACCCATAGGCCATAAAGCTACAACATCCGAATACTAGACTGCCCGCAAGCCGGTAGACCGGTTAAGGGGGAATGAGGAACATGTCGCAGCGAGAGAAAACGATGACGATCGCCGTGGCCAACCAGAAGGGCGGTGTGGGTAAGTCCACCACCTGCGCCTGTTTAGCCGCCGGCTTGGCCAAACGCGCTCAGCGAGTTTTGCTGGTCGACCTTGACCCCCAGGCAGGCCTGACCACCAGCTTGGGCTACGAGCCAGAGTCCTTCGCTCAGACCATCTATGAAACCCTGATCGCCCCAGAGGAAATACCTATTCAACAGGTGCTCATTCCCAGTCGCATCCCTCAGGTGGACTTTGTCCCGGCCAACCTCGATCTGGCCGGCGCCGAGGCGGAGCTGATCGGGGAGATCGGTTGGGATCGCACCTTGAGAGATGCCCTCCAACCCGTGAGCGGCTGCTATGAATGGGTGCTGGTGGATTGCCCCCCCAGCTTGGGGGTCTTGACCACCAACGCGCTGATGGCCGCCGATCTGGTCATTATCCCTGTCCAATCGGAGTACCTGGCCATGCGCGGACTGGGACAATTGCAGCAGATCATTGCCAAAGTGCGGCGCAAGGGGAACCCCCGGCTGGACACCCGTGTGCTGCGCACCATGCACGACGTGCGCACGCTGCACTCGACCGAGGTCAGCGAGGAGCTGCAACGAGTTCTCGGTCCCCAGATCTTCGAGGCGATCATCCGGCGCACGATCCGCTTCGCCGACTCCACCCTGGCCGGCGAGCCCCTGGTCCTCTATGACCCTCACTCCGAGGGTGCCCGGGGCTATCTCCAACTTACCGAGGAGGTGCTCAAGCTTGTCCACACGCAAACGTCCGTCGCTCAGAGGTAGGGGCGCCGAGATCTTCCTGACCGATGACACCGAGCGCACCACTGGTGATCATCAGAGAGGCGATCTACGCGAAGAGGAAGCCCACTTGCCCGCAAACCAGCATAACCAAACACCTGGAAGCCCGAGTAACGGTGAAACCGCATTCGGGTATTCTGGCCGCAAGGAGAAGGCGACCTTCTATCTTCCAGAAGAGGTGGTCGCCGCTCTGGAAGAGACCTGGCGTGACCTGCGGGTGATGACCCATGCCAAGGTGAAGAAATCCGAGATCGTCCGGGCCGCGCTGGAACGAACCACCGAGGAGTTTCGCCGACATGGCACTGCCAGCCGCCTACTGGAAGACCTGGGCTTCCCACCCTGGTCGGCTCCACGGTAAGCCGAGCGGGGTGACTCTAGGGCCTTGCCTGCCAAGAGTCAATGATGCTAGAATGGAGCTATCGAATAAAGGAGGTGAGAGGAACACAGCTATCTAACCGAGTGAGTAATTCTCTATAAAGCAGAAGCCTCCCGGAGCCACCGGGAGGCATGATAGCTTGTGTTGAATAACCGATAAACACAAGTATAGGGGGCGTCTGCCAAAAAGTCAAGTCCCCCACATCACCAAAACCCCAACTCAGCTTCCGCCTGCCCAACGTTATTGCCATTCAGAA
>CAJXGD010000088.1 GCA_913053845.1 uncultured bacterium
CTGATCGAACTGTTATCCTAATTTATGATGAGGAGCAATCGTGAGTTTTTGGCCAAATAAGCGCGCGATTGGTCACCGGTGACCATCCAAGAGAAGCTCACACCGATCAAGCAAATGACCGACCTCAGTGGCCACACTGCTTGTCCCCCATGCGCAATATGAGTAAGATTGCCGTGCTGGCGCAAGCTCAGAAAGGATTGGCTTCATGAATGATTTGACTGGCAGCAAGATCGTGGTCAGTGGCAGAGCAGGCTGCATCGGCTCACAGATCGTAAGCAAGGCGAGGTGTACCACAAGATAAAGGGAGGAGATGAAATCAGTATCATGACAGAGCATGTCCTCAGCGGGAGCAAGCCGTTACTGCTCTACAGTCTCCATCATCCCCAGCTTAGCTTGGCGGAACCCTTAGCTGTTTCCTTGGAGTTCGATGCCGAGGCAGATCAGGTGGTGGCCATCGCCTATGATTTGAACCTCTTCGGTTATAGGAAAAGCGAGTGGGAAGCACTCAGTGATCTGCGGCAAACCGTGGTAGACCTCTACTGCCAACTCCAGGAATCTCAGAATCGGTTGGGTAAAGAGGCCACGGCCATCTGGAAATATCTCTCGCAGGTTGTGCAAAGTTGAGCTAATCGTTGCTATGAAGACCATTGATGTCTTAAGGACATTTGATAAGCTAAAGATGAAGATCCGAGAAGGGCGGGATACACTGGCCTTTTTCCACTATGAAGATCAACTGGTCCTCTGGACCAAAGTGCCTCACCAGCGAGGCGAACTTAAAGGGAAGCTACCCTATTATATTCGCCAGCAATTAAAGCTCACCTCAACACAGTTTCGGCAGCTTATCCAGTGCAAGATCGGGCGAGCGGAGTACATACAGATTCTCAAGGACAAGAGGATCATTTGACAAAGGTATGATGGCTATAAAAAAGAGAGTCTGAATAGCCCATGTGCGGCATCGCAGGCCTCTACCACCTAAACGGTGCACCGGTCCCCACGGGCCTGCTCAAGCAGGTGACCAGGGTTCATCGCACATCGGTAACCCGAGAGTTGGCAACCCTGGGACGAAGGAGTAAAATCCTACAATGATGAAAGTCGTCATCCTGGCCGGCGGCGCGGGCGCTCGCCTGTGGCCGCTCTCCCGTGATGATTGCCCCAAGCAATTCTTGCCCTTGGTCGGCGAAAACACGCTCCTGCAGCAGACCGTCCGGCGCTTGGACGGCCTAGAGGAGGCCGCCCGGCCGATCATCGTCTGCAACAGAGCCCATCGCTTCCTGGTGGCCGAGCAACTGCGCCAACTGGGGCAAAGGCCTGAGATCATCCTGCTCGAGCCGCTGGGTCACAGCACCGCCCCGGCCTTGACGCTGGCTGCCCTCTGGTTGAGCGAGACCGAGCCGGAAGACCCTCTGATGCTGGTCACCTTCGGCATCGTGCCCACTCGAGCGGCAACCGGCTACGGCTACATCCGCCGAGGTGCCGGAGGGACGGTAACCCAGTTCACGGAGAAACCGGACGCCCCAACAGCCCGGCGGTATTTGGAAAGTGGCGACTACTTTTGGAACTCCGGCATCTTCCTGCTGCGCGCTTCGCTCTGGCTGGCCGAGCTGCAGCGCTACCGACCGGAAATAATCCAAGCTTGCCGGCAGGCATATCATCAAGGTCAACGAGAGGGAGATTTCTTTTGGGCCGAACCGGAAGCTTTCAGCCTATCTCCCCCCGACTCCATAGATTATGCCGTCATGGAGCGGACCGATCACGCGGTGGTCGTGCCGCTGGACGCCGGTTGGTCCGATGTGGGCGATTGGTCATCGCTGCAGGAGGCCGGCGCTCCGGACGCCGCAGGGAATGTCCTGCGCGGCGATGTCCTCTGCCAGGAGAGCCGAGATAGCCTGTTGATCGCTCAGAGCCGTCTGCTGGCGGCCGTGGGCCTGCGGGATACGATCGTGGTCGAGACCCCCGATGCGGTACTGGTCGCCGGCAAAGACCACGCTCAGGCCGTCAAGCTGGTGGTTGATCAACTGAAGCAAGCAGGCCGTCCTGAGGGCCAAAGCCAGCAGCAGGTCCGTAAGCCCTGGGGCTCCTACCAGGTGTTGGTCGCCGGAGCAGGCTACCAGGTAAAACGGATTATCGTCAATCCCGGCGCGGCGTTGTCGCTGCAAAAGCACCGGCAGCGCGCCGAGCACTGGGTGGTGGTGCGGGGCAAGGCCCAGGTGACGCGCGACCAGGAGGTCTTCCGGCTGGAAGAGAATCAAGCGACCGATATCCCCTTGGGAGCGATTCATCGGCTGGAGAACCCCGGAGATGAGCCGTTGGAGCTCATCGAGGTGCAGTCCGGCGATTACTTGGGCGAGGATGACATTGTGCGCTTGGAGGACCGTTATCAGCGAGACAGCCATGAATGACCGCCAAGCCTTAGCTACAAAAGCCCCAAAGATGCCGGCAGCGGCACCGACGGAAGTTCCCACCCTGGCGGCGCTGCTGCTCTTACATTTCGCCACTTGCGTTCCAAGTTCCAACCTGCTAACGTGCAACGTGCCAACGATCAAGGGCTACATGGCACCAACAAATCTCCTCTCCCAAGCTTGGGAGAGGGAGCCAGTAGCTGACTTAGGTAGCAACCTAGCTTGGGGCAGGCAACATAGGTCACAACTTAAGCTTAAGAGTGTGATCTCAACAGTGTTCTCTCGTGCTCCTTCTCCCCAGGTGGGAGAAGGTAGGGATGAGGGAAATGACGAAAGACAGTGCCCTTTCAAAACCAGTTGTGCTCAGCCCGCATGCGCGAGAGAAGATGCTCGACCGCGGGGCTGCCGAGCGCGAAGTGGAAGCCGCTATCCGCACAGGCAGTCCGGAGCCGGCGCGGAAAGGACGTATCATGTATCGGAAGAATTTCGCTTTTGGTGACAAGTGGCGAGGAAAGCGCTATACTGTCAAACAGGTAGCGCCTGTTGTGGCTGAAGAAGCTGACCGATTGGTCGTTGTGACGGTATTCGTTTATTATTTCTGAAGGAGATGAGGTGAAACATGAGGATTATCTATGATCCAAGCGTGGATGCTCTCACGATTCGCTTGATTGAGGAGCAGGTGGAGTGTGAAGTAATTCAATTGAACGATCAAGTGGCTGTGGATATCGGACCGGCTGAGCGCATCGTAGCGATC
>CAJXGD010000089.1 GCA_913053845.1 uncultured bacterium
TCGTATGTGGGGTTCATCGAGCGGGGGGAGCGCAATCCGACCCTGGAGACGATCTACAAGCTGGCCCGGGTCCTAGGGGTGGCGCCCAAGGAGCTGCTGGACTTTAAGCTGCGCCGACGCTGAGGGAGTAGCAGTTGCCGGGGCGACTGGGCCGGCTTCAGGCCGCACCATTACGCAGGTTGTAGTTCCACCTCTTTCACTTTCGAGGTTGCAATCCGGTGAGAAGTCATCTGACGGGGCGGGAGTTGCGGACTGAGCTTAAAAACGGCGTAGATGACCCGCCGGCCCTTCTCCCGCGGGTGCTTTAGGGAGATGCGTCGCGCCCACTTGTTAAACACCTCGTAGCCCTCGATCTGCATGATGACCACGGTGTCCTCGGGGAGCTTTTCCAAAAGCTCCGGGTCCTCGATCGTCGCCTTGTGGAAGAGGTAGGCGAGCGTTGCGTTGATTTCCTCATATTTCTTCATGGGTGCTCTCCCCTCAAAAAGCGCTCGACATAATCCGGCCAGCGGGCTCGGAGGTCCGCTATAGCATACGTGAGCGCGTCCCGGAAGTCCAAGGGCAATGCCTCCTTGCGTTGTTCGCCTCGAAGATTGTAGCGATCACGGTGGGCGAACCCGTGAGCACCATCGTAGCGGAGGACGGGCTTCCAACGTCCTTGATGTTGCACTTCGAGCTGTACGACGAACTCGATGATGCTCTTGCGCTCGGTGACGAAGCGGGTGCGCTGGCGAACGGTGGCCGCATCGTCCAAGTAGATGACGAACTGTCGCTCTTTTGCCATCAGGGTCGTCCCAGCAGAGCGTACTTCAAGGCTTGCCGGCGGCCGAGACGATCACCACCCGGACTTCTAGAATCGCCCTGGGGTCCCGGCATGAGGGCCTTGATCTGCTCGTCCTTCTCCCCCAGTTGCTCCTTGAGCACGGCGACCAGTCCCTCCCACGGGTCTAAATCTGAAGGGGAACGGACTTCCCCCGCCGTTTCCCCTTGAGGTTCCCGCTGGAATTCAACTCTTTCCGCAGTTGCTCGGCAGCAGCGGGCAGACCGATCCCCTGATCGAATACTTGTCGTGTTACGCCGCCTGCTCCCTGAGCTTCTCCTTGATCCAGAGGTGGATCAGCGTGGTGTGACCGATCCCCATCTCCTGGGCGATCTTTTTCAGTTGGGAGATGTCTCGCTTGTCGAGCTTGACCGAGACCGGCCGCTGCCGGGGCCGCTCGGCCTGGATATCCACCGGTTCGGTCTCCTCCCAATAGTCGGCCGAGTCGTGCGTCTTCCAGAATTGATGAATCCCCTCATCGCTCCAATCGGTCATATCCGGCAGCTTCTCCATCTTCGTCTTGGGCATTTTCACCCCCTAGGAGCTCCCGGAGTTTGACCACCCTGTTATGGTATCACCATGCGATACCCCAGGCAAGCTCCACCTAAAACCCGATCTCCCGCTGGCGGCCCAGGCCGGTCGCCTCCCAACTGACCGCCTCCTTCACGTAGAGCAGCAGCCCGTCGGCGATCATCCACGAAGAGCGAGAGGGGCAAAGCCTCCCGTCGCACCAGTCCCTCCACCGCGACCCTGATCACCCGGATCGGCCAGTCAATCCCCGTGGAATGCGTGGGCAAGCTATGATGTCTTTTTGCTCTTAGTCCACCTTGCATGGTAAGATAAGATCGTTGTTCCAGTTTACAGGCAAGAACCGGAGGAGATAAGCATGAGCCGATCTGTTCCCAAGGAGATTAGAGAATTCAGAAGGCAGCAAAGAGAGACTCTAAATAAGCTTGCACGATCAGAGTTCAGGGAGGGACTTAAACCGGAGTCCTGGTTGCTTGAAGGACGATTTCTTCAGCAGGCTGCGGAAGTTCTATGGTCTGCATCTGACCAGGATTACAGAGAGTTCATCAGTAGAAGTGAGCAGGTTCAGCGCACTAGCCCTGGCGGTGGCAGCGTCGAGACCAAGGATCTAAAAAACCTAGAGGTCTTCAGGGTTTACATGCTTGTAGCTGGGTTGGCAATCGAGAACATGATAAAAGCGATCATAGTCAAGAATGACCCATCCCTAATAGAGAGGGACAAGTTAGACGGTAAGCTTGATTCTCATGATTTGCCTGGTCTCTTCAGAGAGGCAAAGGTTAGGATGTCCCCAGATGAAGAGAGTTATCTTAAGCTTTTGAGTGGTCATGTAGTATGGGCAGGACGTTATCCGGTATCAAAGACATGGGAAGATATGGTACTTTGGGAGGGAGGTAAGCCAGGGGGGACACCGAGGAAACCTGTGCTCAGAGATGAGCCTAACCATTATCATGAGTTATTCTTGCAAATACGTAAGCGCCTTTCAGACCAACTTTTGGGGGCGACAAAATAGCTTCTTACTCCGGAGGGTCAGCTTTCCCAGCCGACAGGCAAGATCTTCTCCAGCGGCCAACCCGCCTGCAGGATCGCCCCGATCGTGCCCGCCAGGATCTCTGGCGGCCCGCTTGGCGTCGCAATGGTCGCCCTTGTCCAGGTCCAACCCCCCCTCCGCGCTCCACGGCCAGGCGCCAGAGGTGTTCCTCCAGTTGGTCCTCTGCGATGCAGCTCTCGAAGTCGCACATAGAGTCCTCCTTGTTGGGGGTCTTAGCCCTTATCAGAGGCGTGTTCCAGATAGAAATCAATCGCCTTCCATACGGCTCGACTGACCTTCTCTTCGCCGATCATCTCCATCAGTCGCTGCATCTTCTCTCGCGCCTCCGCAGTGCCGACACGAATGGTGATCTGCCCCTGGTATAGGATCGACCGGGGCAAGTCCGGCAAACTCGCACTTTTCTCGTCCTGTTTGGTCAAGCTGATCCTCTCCTTTCCGGCGTAGGATAGCTTGCACTGCAATGCACTGTCAAGGGCAGGATGGCCATCACCGAAAAGCTCTGTCAAATTGTGGTTGGGGTACACAGTCACGCTCACGGCGTCCGCTGCGCTCGAATAACGGCCCGCCGGCGCTCCAGCGTCGGGGCGC
>CAJXGD010000090.1 GCA_913053845.1 uncultured bacterium
CAGCAGGCGCTCTAACTCCGCGATCCGTTCCTCAGACTGGCTATCTGCTCTCCCGTGGTCAAAGGCCTGGGGAGCGTGTGAAAGGAACTCCTGCCTCCAGCGAGACAACAGCGAGCCTCTGATACCGTGTTCTCGGCAGGCCTGGGCCGGACTCTTTGCCCCGGCCAGCACTTCCAACATCACCTGGGCTTTGAATGCCGGTGTGAAGCTTCGTCTCCTGCTCATCGTGGCCCTCCTTCCTGGACTCTACCCTTCTCTAAGGGCCCTGTCCAATCCTGGGGGTCCACTACAATGAATGTGTCAACCATCTCTCCAGTTTGAAATGTTAACTATCTTACCGGTTTGTACACCCCCCTTGCCCCGGCCGCATGTTGGTGGGCCCGCACCGTGGTGCCATCCACGTAGTGGATATCCCAGTCCAAGTCTCCCACTGCGTCCCCTTGCCGTTGGAGCTCGGCCAGCACTCGATCCCACACCCTCGCCTTCCGCCAGCGATAGAACCGACTGGACACCGTTTGCCAGGGCCCATAGCGCTTCGGCAGGTCCCGCCAGGGAGCGCCGGTGCGCAGCACCCAGAGGATGCCATTGAGGATCCGGCGATGGTCATGAGCCGGGCGTCCGGTCTTGGGCTTCTGCGGGGGAAGCAGCGGCTGAATCCGTTCCCACTGTTCGTCGCTCAAATCTCCTCTAGCCATACCTCACAGTCTAATCCGCGTATCTAAACTTTGCAAACACGCCCTAGTTACCAAGAGCGATATAGCAGCCCGTTATGGCTTAACCGAACGCCAGGTCCGCCACAGACTGACAGTGCTTGACGGGCTCCTGACAGGGCATGTCAACCTTGGGCACGGTGGGCAAAGAGTCCTTGACGATTTCGCTGTAACCCTCTTCGACCGCCTGATGCAGTTGGAGAAAGAGGGGCTGGCCCCGTCAGCTGCCGTCAGCCGCATTCGTGAAGACGGCTTATCACCTGCCAACGGTTCAGGTACGAATCCTCCGCGTCAGCGCCCCGTCAACAACGGTCATCTGGTATCAGCCGATCTCCTTGAAGAGCTTCGAGCCCGCTTGAGCGATAAGGATAGCCAGCTTGCCGATCTGCGTTCAGAACGTGATCGGTTGCTCTCCCTGCTGGAGGACCAGGGCCAGCAGCTCCGGGCCTTGACCGCGGGGCCGGCCCCTTGGCCGCGGGGGCTTTCGGACCGGTCGCTGGGCGGCGCTGAAGGCTGCTATTCTGGGGCGGTGAGCACCGCCGTGCCTAGTCCGTTAATCGCGGAAATTAACACACCATTGCCCCCGCCCGACCGGGCGATAACCCGCTGCAATTCAGCAGCGGCTTCCCAGTCCTGACTTTCGATTCTAAGGTGATTGAGGACCCGCACCTTCTTTTCTGTGAGTCGCCGCCGGTCTCCTCGAAGCCGACCTCGGAGGCCCGCAGGCCGTAGCGGTAGGCCGTGTAGATGATTGCCAGGTCGCGACAGTTTGACACCGCGGCCAAGAGGCGGCGCAGCTCATCCTGGGTGAGGTACTGGATGGTGGCGGCACCTTTGATGGCCATGCTCGACATTATAGTCGGATCGGCGGTGCTGGGACAATGGTCCTCACTTCCTGGTAACGATTTCTTGGCGCACCAACTCAACCCCCTTGACATTGTGTTACCAAACTGGTAACATATCGTGTGGCGATCAGAGGCTTCAAAGACAAGCGTCTGAGGGAGTTCTTCGATACCGGGTGGAGCGCCAAGATCAACCCAGATCATCGAGACAAGATTTCGCTCATTCTCGACTTCCTGAACGCTATGGGGGACATCTCGGATTGCCACGGACACTTTGAGTTCCACCGACTCAAGGGCCGGCGGAAAGACGAATATGCCATGAGCGTGAGCAAGAACTATCGGATTACCTTCAAATGGAATGGCCAGGACGTGTATGACGTGAAGTATGAAGATTACCACTGAGGAGGAGCGACGATGATCCCGACGAACCGACGGCCGACGCATCCGGGGACGATTCTCAAGGAGATGTACCTGAGGCCCCGCAAGATTTCGCTGCGTGCCTTGAGTGAGGCAACAGGCATCTCGCGCAAGCACCTGAGCCGCATCGTCAACGGTCATGTCGGCATCTCGCCTGAAGTGGCGATGAAGCTGGCCACGGCGTTGGAGACGACGCCGGAGTTGTGGCTAAACGCACAGCGCAACCTAGACCTTTACGATGCCCGACAGAATTTGAGGAAGTGGAAGCCCAAGCGGGTCTTCAGGGCGCGAGAGCATCAGACGGCTTGAAAGAAGGCCTACCCCCATGCGCTGTTAATCGCGGAAATTAACACACCATTGCCCCCACCCGACCGGGCGACAAGCGCTTGCCGTCAGCACCGGCATCTAAGGGCTGGCTTGCGATTCTTAGGCGATCTGGCCCCGCTGCCTGCTTTTCTGGGAATCGCGCCCTTACTCGACAGAAGAGCCCTTCTGTCGAGTTACCGACAACCTGCTTACCAGCCCTTGCGGCTTTCTCGCCCGCCAACCCCGAGCGGTTTAGCATCGTAATGTCGAGGTGGGGCTTGCGCCGAGCCCTCCGGCGGGGTATTCTACTTGTGCTACCATGCAGCATGAAATGAGGTGAGCCACTCATGCCCATCGTCAAGTTAGGTAAAAGCCGCCAAGTCACCCTACCCAAATGGCTGATCGAGGAGATGAACCTGCAGGTCGGTGACTATTTTGAGCTGCAGCACGAAGGTGATCGCATCGTGCTCATCCCTAAGACCTTGGTGGAGAAGAATCAGGCCCGAGCTCGCTTGAGCCGGCTCTTGAACCAGGCCTGGGAGGCCAACCGCGACCGCGATCCTCAGGAGATCGAGGCGGCCATCGAGCAGGCCATCTCTGAGGTGCGCACCGAGAGACGAACCGGTGCTGTAGTGGACCCCTAAAGTTGGACAGTTTTTCGGCCGGTTTTAGAGAAAAAGCCT
>CAJXGD010000091.1 GCA_913053845.1 uncultured bacterium
TCTTCGCCTGCTCGAAGTTGCCGTTGTGGTTGGAGCCGGCCTCGGCGATGATGAAGCAAGGCTGGCCGTCCCCGATGTGGCGGTTGCCAAATTTAATATAATTCATGATCTCTCAATCATCTTGGCTCCTCATCCCACTTTCTTAAAGCTCCTGCCACTCTTTCAGGGAGAGCTTTTTCTCAAGAATCTTGTCAACTTGCTTAAGCAGCATCTTGAGCTGTGGGACAGAGTATTCGAGATTACTGGGAATGGTTATAGTCCTCTCCCCATAACGCATATAGAAGTGGCGCCCTCCCGGTTCCGGCTTGCTGAATCCCAATCGGCGTAATCTTCGAATGAATTCTCTTCGCTTGCATGGTGTCCATCTACCCACGCGAAACTGCCTCTTTGGTGCGAGGCATCCCTATGTTAAGGTTTATTCCTTCGATGACCGGCAAGCTATCCCCATGGCGGATCTTCACCAAAATCCACCCCTCTAGGGCAACTTGTAGTTCCACTTGGCACTCATGAAGCGTTGTCCCAAAGGCAATGGTCCCCAGACATTCAGGAATCTGCCCCCCGTAGGTACCATCCTCAAACTTCTCGTAGGCGGCCTTGCTCATCGCCTTCTGGATATATTCTGTCAGCATAATTCCTCTTTGCAGTTCAAGAACGCTCAATCTCTGCAACCACCCGCTCCACCCCGTCAATGAGCTGCTTGGCCTGCTCATAGCGATCGCCGATTGAGATTCTGACGCTCATGGTGACTTAGAGAGAGTTACAAATAGGTCGCTCACGTCGCAACTGAAGTTGGGGAGCAGCGGCTCTGCGCGGAGCGCGTCGCCTTCGCAGAGCAGTTGCACCTGTTGACCAGAGCGATGGACACTCACCGTCCTTGTCTTGGGGTCAACTACCCAAACGATCTGGGTGCCGGCGGCTAAGAAGGCAATCACTTTGGCCATGACCTCATCATAGCGATCACCGGGAGAGACCACTTCGACGGCCAGATCGGGGGCCAAAGGCCAATAACCTTCAGGAATGCCCGTGCTAGGAACTCGCGCTTTGCTCACGAACGAGATGTCCGGGGCGCGCACCGTATCCGGATTCTGTTCCAGTTGAAAGCCGGTCTCTGCCGCGCAGATCACCCCAAGCTGCCGATCCTCAACATAGTCCGCCAAACGCCTATGGAGCCGGCTGGTGAGGCTACCGTGACGTGCACCAGTGGGTGACATGCGAATTAGCTCTCCCTTGACCAACTCGTAACGATAACCGTCCTCCGGCAGATAAAGGAGTTCTTTTGCTGTTGTCTGTGTTTGTGTGACCATCTTCTGATACCTCCTGCCGCTGTTCGGTCATCTACGCTCTTACGCTCTCGACCTCCTGCACCACCCGTTCAACCTCTATCACCCTTTCATGAACACCATGTCTGTTTAGCTCATTATGCACCTCTCACCATACTTCCTCCCTCTCCCAGGCTTGGGAGAGGGTTGGGGTGAGGGTCCACCAATGCCCTATGAATCACCCTTAACACCGCCTGCGTGTCCTTTAGCACCTCGTTGTTCCAGTATCTTACCACCTTAAACCCCTGGGCTTCCAAAAACGCGCTTCGTTGATCATCATACTCCTGCTGCGCGCCATGTTGTCCTCCATCCACCTCCACGACCAAGTGGCTTTCCAAACATACGAAATCCACGATATAGGGTCCGAGCACATGCTGACGCCGGAACTTGAACCCTGCAAGTCGGCGATTTCTGAGGTAATGCCATAGCCGCTGCTCTGCCTCGGTCTGCTGCTTACGTAGGCTCCTAGCACGGTATTTCATCGTGGCCCCCCTCACCCTAGCCCTTGTATAATGATCCTATGATGTTGTTGAATGCGATTAAGCGACAAGGACGGGACAGACCGTCCTAGCCCCGGGTCTAGCAAGACCGTGAGAGAGCTTGGGTCGTCCCGTCCTCTCTCTGCATCAGCCCGTACAGTTGCCTGGGCTGGGCTCCTGGCCCAAGCCCGTATCCGCAAGGTCGGGCCACAGAGACAACAGACAGAGATAGTCTAACTCAAGGAGGTTATCGTGAGCAAACCGTTCGTAGGGATCGATCTCAGTAAAGCACGGTTGGACGTGGCCCTGAGGCCTGAAGTCGCCAGTTGGTCGGTGGCCAACGATGCGTCCGGACGAAGCACCTTGATCGCTCAGCTTCAAGCACACCACCCCCAGATCGTGGTCTTGGAAGCCAGCGGTGGTCTGGAACGACCCGTGGCCCAAGCACTGCGAGCCGCTGGTTTGCCGGTGGCCGTGGTCAACCCGCGCCGGGTGCGAGACTTCGCCCGGGCCAGCGGAATCCTGGCCAAGACCGATCGGCTCGATGCGGCTGTCCTGGCCCGTTTCGCCCAGATGATGGAACCGGAAGCTCAGCCGGAGCCGGATGAAGCCCAGACCCAGCTCAAGGAGTTGCTGCTGCGCCGGCGTCAATTGCTGGGGATGATCACCGCCGAGCGCAACCGGCGACGGACTGCGCCGCCCTGGATGCAAGCGGAGCTGGAGGAGCACCTCGCTTGGCTCCAAGAGCGGCTGGAGGCGCTCGATGAGCGCATCAAAGCGTTGCAACAGCTCAGCT